>SAQE01000020.1 GCA_004020545.1 Mesorhizobium sp.
AATCAGCGGAAAATCCTAAATTGAATCAAAGCCTTCCGTGTTCTTCACGGACGACGAGCAACTGGCGCGCCCCGCCGTGGACTGGGTCGGCATCGAGGATTTGCCGGCAGGCGCGGGCAGCTCCTTCGAGATCACCTGCCTGACGGAGGGCATTTGCCCGCGCCAGCACAACGGGCAGGCTTCGGCTTTCCAGCCTGTCGCAGAGATTGCGGCGGCTGGCCGTGCTGACGAGGAGGCATTCGACCCGGCGCTCAAGGCCACCGAAATCGTATTTGTAAGAAAAATCCCCGGTCTGCAGATCGTAGACGGCAAAGCCGTTCTGAATGGCCCATCGTACGCTGTAGAGATGAAGCGCAAACCCGGGCGCAGGTTTCTTGATCGCGAGATCGCGCCCATTGAGCATGCCGATCAGCGACCGATTCTTCCGGTCTATCAACGTGGCCTGCACGCCGATCGGGTTGTCACCTTGCCAGAGGACGGGAAGATAGAGGGCATCGTCTTCGAAGGCGCAGCGCAGCATGTTGCGGAAATTGTTCATCATCGCCCGCGGCAAACCGGGGTGATACCGCGCCGCCAGCTTGGCGCCCCATTGCTTTTCCCAGAACCGGAGAAGCGTCTGCAGATCGCGCTCCAGCGTCGCGGCGGTAACGTCGGTGACGCGATACTCGGACGCGTCGTCGATTGCCCTCAGCGTGCGCCTTGCGGTCTTGCGTGTCGCCGCGCCCAGCCGATCGTTTAGAAATTCCTCCCAGTCGCCTGGCAGGTTCACATAGACATAGATGTCATGGTCGATGCCGTCGCCATCGTCCGGGCGCCTTACCTTACCGATCAGGAATTGCGGAGCGGAGAACTCACCGAGAAACGCATTCAGCCGCCGCGGCGATATGGCGATGTTCTCAAGGTGCAGCTTGGCCCAATTCAGCCGTTTCGCATGCTCGGCGAATGCCCGGGCAACGGCATCCTGAACATCCGGTCTGCAAATGAAGCCGGCATATCCGGCGAAATAGCCGCCGCCTGTCCTGAGCTCGTTGCGGAACGCGCCGTCCCTGGCCCTTTCCGTTCGAAGCTGCAGGGGGAAAAACCCGACATAGCCGGGTGAATCGCCGTCCCTGGCGGCCAGAACCAGCCATTGGTAGCGAAGCCGCTTGAACCAGCCTGCTATCCATGGCCAGGACATGAAATACTGAGCCTCGGGATCCGCCGCGTAGACGGCATCCCATTCGCCTCTCAGTTGAACGAGAGCATCGAAACTGTCGATCACATCCACACGCATGGTGTTGACCTTTGCTCGGGGAGCGTCGGCAAACAGCAATGGCAGCGATATCGGCTATTGCCCCTAACCCTGGACAGCCAAGGAAACACCCTCGTTGATGGTCCCATGGCGGGATCGGGCTTGCAAGACAATCAAAGGATTGAGGGATCGCAGGACCGGCCGGTACGAAGGCCCGCTTTCAGGCAGGTGAGGCGCTGCGGGCGATGGGCCGCAGTAAATCGACCAGAGCGATTCAGCGTTTGGTAGGAGTGCTGAACGGCTCCACCTGTTTGTTTTACGCAATGTCCGGACGGAAATCCGTTACACGCTTTCCCTGGAAATGTCCTAGGAGTCGATCCGAAGCCACTTGCCGCTTTCGGATTGAGATTGCCGGGCAAAATAGCGGTAGGAGGTCCGCGACCAGTTCCTGACGGCGCCGGTGAGATTGTCGAGGATGAGGTCGCCCTTGTCGGTGCGGACGGTCAGCACCGTGTGGCCCGAACCGCCGAGCGTCACCACCGTGAGCAGGAGGGCCGACGCGGGCCAGCCGCGCTTCATCAACTCGCTCTTCTTCAGGATCGCGATGTCCTCACAATCGCCTTCCTTACCCGCGATGCGCCAATCGTCGCCGAGGCCGGCGGAAGCGTCATTGCGCTCCCTGACCTTTGCGTTGACGGAACTGTTCACCGATTGCAACTCGGCCATCCGCCGATCAGTGAGCTTGACCTCTTTGACATGCCCGCTGGCGCTGCAAAATCTTGGCTGTTTGGCGCAAAAGGTGCGGGCGGCCGGCGGAGCGAAGGCATAGCCTGCTGTGGCCATCATGGCCGAACTGCCGGAATTGTGCACGGTTTCGCTGCACCCGGCCATCGCCATGGCCCCAGCAACAAGCGCCACGAAACGAATCACGTCTATCCCCTCGAATTGATAGGCGACGATACTGTTGGGGCAATAGCGTAAATCAACTCCCGCCATTAGTGTTTGCACAGATTCTAAAACAATGTATGCTTAACAAATTGTTTCCGATGGTCGGAAACTTTGACATAGCGCCCAGTTTGGGGACGGGAGCGCCTTTTTTCCCTTTAGGAGGAAGAAATGCACCTGTACCCAAGGTGCGCGAGCAATGCTCGCGCGATTCTGCTTGTCTCGTCCGCCCTGGCAGCGGTTAACCTGACAATACCGGCATCGGCGCAAAGCAGCGTTCGGCCGCGCATGACGGCCGCGCAATGCCAGCCGCTGACGGAATCCAACTACGCGCTTTGCTGCATTGCCAGCAATCGCTCAAGCATCATGACGCGTGCACAAATCGCAATGTGCCCGCCGATCACGACGGCTCTCATCACCTCCGTCCTTGCAAGCGACGGCGAAGGCGGCGGCTCCGGCTCCGGCGGCAAGGGAGGTCCCGGTGGCTCCGGCAGTGGGAATGGCGGCGGTGACGGTGGTGGCGGCAGCAGCGGCGGTGGCGATGGCGGCAGCAGCGGCGATGGCGGATCGAGTGGCAGCGGCGGGTCTGGCGGCTCCGGTGGCGGCAGCGGCGGCTCCGGTGGCAGCGGTGGATCTGGCGGCAGCGGCGGTTAAGTTCCGTCGTGTTGCTAAATTCGGGTGGGCTCCTGTGTCAGGCGCCCACTCGATCGTTTGTCTCAGGATGGTCCGCCCGCCAGCACTTGGCGGCGCAACTTCTATTGCCGGGCCACTTGCCAATACAGTATTGCCGAGACGAACGCTCTGCTCCGCAAGTCAGGTCAGTGAATGGCAAGAAATATGGGGGCTCCTGCGAATGGGGCTTTTCATTTCCAGTCGGCCATGATTGATTTCAACCGTTTGTGTTGCGCAGAATGCCGGAGGGGGCTTGTGCGACTCATTTCGATGATGATCGAGCTTGGGGTGATCGTTGGGGGCATCGGCTTCGAAACCGAGGCCAAGTGTCGCGATTTGGCAGCCTTGGCCACCACCTCTATCGCCGACCCGGACGAAGCGCTGCGTCTTCGGGAGGAGTTGACGGCGCAGTTTTCCTTGCTCTCCTTTGGGACCGACCTGGGGCTCGACATCTCGTCCTATTGGGACGAACTGCTCGACCTTGTCGAGTCGGTGCGCTGCGCGTCTCATTTGAATTGACCGAACTGGTTGTCCGGAACAAAAAGCCTGGAGCAATTCCAGAGCGGTTCACCGTTTCACGGAAGCGGTGAACCGCTCTATCTCCTTGTTTTCACCAGCGCCGCGGCCTCGCCATCGCCAATCCTTTTTCAAGGGCCTCTTTAAGGCTTGTCGTGTAAAGCGCGGTATCTTCGAGGCCGCCAAAGAAGTTTATGCGGTGAACGTCGCCTTTCTTGCTCATGACTATCCCTGCCGCCCGGAGAGCCTCCTGAACTGACTTGTATGTCATCTCCACGATTACCCCTGCCACCTGCAGTTACAATTTCGCTCGTCTGTGTAACGAAATGGTGCCGCTGACTATGAAGGAGGCAACACAAGCTGGGTGCTGGCATTAGGCAGATCGAGCTACGGCCTATCGAGCTAATTGAGGGAGAAGCAAAACACGCTCACTATCGATCTTTCCGAGGTCAGCAGAAACTCCGACGCTCGCTGAAATTGTCACTCGGATTGTCTGCCGAACCCGTCTTCTCCCCGAAGCCCGTCGGCAGACAAGGCGGACCCGGCGTCTCCAGGTCCGCCTTCTTTGTGAGGCACTGCGCCATGTTCGCCGCACGCGCGCTGTCACTCCTGCAATCGGCGGTGTTGCCCGCGACCTTATTCGCAAATGGCAATTCAAATGCGGATTTGCGCGAACGCAAAGAGGCGATAGCGCCGTTCCGATAGTTTTGGCCCGGTAGGCAAGCGAACAAAGCTAAGTCGATTTCGGCCGGTTGGCGATTTTGGCATGGCTTCCCGCACGTTCGCTCCCTGTCCTCGCACGATGCGGAGAATGCGTCTGAAGCAGCGAGAAAATTCCAAAACAAACGCGGTCCACGGCAGCGACGATTGTAAGGAGCAATAAGTGATTGAGGAGTGGCCAGTTCTCGTTTTCGGCCCTGAGGCAGCAAGGGGCGCGAAGGCGGATCACGCATTGTTGCCCATGCTCATTGCGGGACTCTGCCTAAGCGCGCTCGGCTGCGTGATGGTGTTGATCTTTGTCTAGCGACAAAAGTCAGCGAGGCTCCTTCGGGAAACCGGGGTCCGATAGGTCCGGCGATTGCCCCAATCATTATCAGGTCGACGGTCGATGATGAGCGCCTCAAGTCTCTCTCGTTGGACGATGGCGTACTTCGCCGCGGCGCTGTTTTTCTTGATCTCGGCGCAGGTATTGATGGCAAGCGGTTACGGTTTCCCGACTGCTTCCATCGAGGCGCCGGAGACGCTTGTGGTCGTTCACATGGTCACGATCGGCTGGCTTAGCCTGTTGATGTGCGGCGCCCTGTTTCAGTTCGTGCCTGTCCTGGTTGCGCAACCGTTGCGCGACAGCACCTTGGCTCTGCCGGCGTTGTTGTGCCTCCTTGCCGGGCTGTTATGCCTGCTCGGCGGGTTTCTCCAAACCGCAGGCACGATCGATCTCGATATTCCGTTTCTGGCCTTCGGCGGTCTGTTCCTTCCCTCGGGTTTCGCGCTGGTCATCTGGACGATCGGCCGCACTTTGTGGAGCGTTCCGAAATCCGGCCTATCCTTGCCCGCGCGCTTCGTGGCGGTAGGGCTAACCTGCGCGGCGGCTGCTGTCGCGTTGGGCGCATCGTTTGCATGGGTGCTGTCCGGACACGCGCCGGCGTTGGCCGGCACCGATGTTCTCGCATTCGGGCTTCCCGTTCACGTGGCAATGGGTTTGGGGGGCTGGCTCGGGTTCACGGCCATCGGCGTCAGCTATCGCTTGCTGCCGATGTTCATGCTGTCTCCAGATAGAGAACACGGCACGGGCCGTTTCGTCCTATGGGCCGGCGCGTCGGCTTGGGGTTTTGTCCTTCTTGCGCGACCTTTCGCCGTTGTTTCCGGGTCCGCCGCATTGCCGACCGGTTTCGCCGGCGTCCTCATCCTCGTCGCGACGGTCTTCTTCGCCTTCGATCTGATCTTCTTCTATCGCCACCGCCGGCGCGGCAAGATCGAACTGAACGTCAAGTCGGCGATCGGCGCGTTCCTGGTCCTCTATTGTTCGATCTTGCTCATTCTTATCCTGGTCGCAGCCGGAACATTCGCCGAGCATGTCGACGCTGTCGTCTACATCGTCGGTTTTGGCTGTCTGACCGGCCTTGGACTATCGATGCTGTACAAGATCGTCCCGTTCCTGACTTGGCTCGAATGTTATGGGCCGGTGATGGGCAGGGTGCAAACGCCGCGAGTGCAGGACCTCGTCGTTGAAAGCCGCGACAGGGTTTTCTTCACGCTCTACTATGCCGGCATGCTGCTTGGAACCGGCGCGCTGCTCGTCGGGGCGCCTATCCTGTTCCGTGTCGCAACGGCGATGACGCTGCTGGCCACCATGGCGATCGTCGCGGAACTCGTTGTGGCGCGCCGCCTTGTCAATGTCGGCGCCACGCTGCGCCTGCCCGAGGGGGCGTCGCGCCCGCGACTTTTCCTGCCCCACTGGCACGCCAGGTAGATAGGAGTTCAAAAAAAATGAGTGCCCCGCACTGCGACCTCGACGTTCGACCGATACTTCGCGAAGGTGGAGATCCTTTTGCCGCGATAATGCAAGCCGTGGCCGCGCTCGCGCCCGGTCAAAGGCTCAGATTGCTTGCCCCATTCAAGCCGGTCCCTCTGTTCCATGTGCTTGGCGCGCGAGGGTTCTCGCCGTCAGCCCGGGAAATAGGATCCGGTGACTGGGAAGTAATCTTCACCCCGGCAGGGGTGGAGCAGTCGGAAGAAGCTCCCCTCCCAAGCCATGATGACGACGACTGGCCGGCGCCGGATCTAGAGCTGGACAGTCGCGATCTGGAGCCACCTGAACCGATGGTCAGAGCGCTGCAGGCGGTCGAAATCCTGGCGCCGGGTCAAACAGTGGCTGTGCTTCTTCCGCGGGAGCCGATATTCCTCTTCGATGAGTTGAGGGCGCGCGGCCACCATTGGCGGGGTGCGTTCGAACCTGAGGGCCACTATCGCGTTGTCATCCGTTCTGGCGGACGGGAGCGGTCATGACATACGAAGAAGACGAGGCTCTGACATCTGCCGCGCGTGAATCGTTGCGCTTGGTTATCGACCCGGAACTTGGTGAGAACGTCGTCGATCTCGGACTGATATACCGGCTTTCAGTGAGCCAGGGCGGGACAGCCCATATCGAGATGACGACAACGACGCGCGCCTGTCCCGCGGCGGATTTTCTGAAGGACGCCGTACTGTCGGCCGTTTCGCAACTTCCCGAAATCAGGGACGTGCACGTTCGGCTCACATATGAGCCGCCATGGGTGCCCGACATGATGAATGCGGACGCCAGTCGTCGTCTCGGCTAGAGCGTTTCAGCGTTTCACGGAAACGCCGAACCGACCTATCTCTTTGTTTTTACGCAATTCCGGACGGAAGGCTACGGCGAAGTCGCCGAGCCGTACCGTTACACACTTTTCCTGGAATTGCTCTAAGCACGCCAATCAGCTTTTTTCAGCGCGCCCTTCAGCCAGTTCAAGCAGGCGGTGGGGCGCGAGGACAGTTACCTTCTGACGCCCGCTTTTGACGAGGCCTTTGCCTTCCCAGCACGAGAGCAAGCGGCTGACGGTGTGAAGGGTCGTCCCGGTCATCTCGGCGATATTCTGGCGTGACAGCGGGAAGTCGATGAGGAATCCTTCCCCGGTCTTCTTCCCCGTCTGGTCGACGAGCTTGAGAAGCGCATGGGCGACGCGCTGATCCACCTGCTCGGTCGACATTTCGATGACACGAGAGTGCGCGTCCTGCAGACGGCTGCCGATGGTCTTATACGCGTTGGCGACGAAAGCGGGGAATTCCTCCGCGAATGTTGGCCACTGATGGCTCGGCCAGGCAAGCGAGACGCAGTCAACGACGGCGATTGCGCTGGCCGGGTAGGTGGTCCGGCCCAGCGCGAGGGCGATGCCCATCAACTCGCCGGGGCTTATGTAACGCACAGTCACCTCATGTCCATCCGGGGTCGACTTCACCACGCGCACGTGACCGTCGAGCAGCAGGAAAAAGGAATGGGCTTCCTGCTCCTCCTCGAACAGAAATGCATTCCTGGCGATCCGCTTCGATCGAGCCCGGCCGATTATCGTATCCAGTTCCTTGGCCGTGAGGTCCTGGAAGGCAGACAACCCGGCAATCAATGATCGGTCTAGGCTTGCCACTTCTTTCCTCTCGTCCTGACGGCCACAATGCGCTCAGGTCGGCCTGCTCAGACTTTGCAATGGACGACCTCCGCCGACAAGTGACGCCTCTCGTCGCAGCCGCCAGCGAGCCATATCCGCCGCCGCCCCTCGAGATACGTCCGGGCATTCGCAGATGGCGACCGTCTCTCCGCCGAGCTCAGCTTTTTTCTGCGAATTGTTTGCGCCCCGACAAACAAGCGCGTCCGGGCAGAGATAAATTCTCGCGCCGGGCTCGACTACGGCCAACCCGGCGCCAGTTTTTTGCAGCATTCGGGATTCAATGAACATGTCTGAATCAGAAGTCATGCCTCAGCCCCAACTGGACGTGCGCGCCATCCCGCCTGTGGAACGCCACGCTCGTATCTTCGGGATTGCCCGCGCGCTGGACGAAGGCGAATCGTTCGTCATCGTGAACGATCACGATCCGCGACCTTTGCGCTATCAGATGGAAACCAGGTATCCGGGTCTGTTCTCCTGGGAATACCTGCAGCAAGGGCCGGAAATCTGGCGCGTGGAGATCAAAAAATTGCAGTCGCCCGGCTGCGATTGTTGCTGCGGCGGCTGATGATCAAGTTCGATGCTCGACGGCCCGACCGACTGGCATGGGCCGGCGCGGGGCAGACGAGTCGAGGCGCCGGAAAGGAGCTGTGAGCGTGCCGACCGGTCGATGCCGGCGGCGCTTGCGAAGGCCGGCTGGTTCAAGTCCGGGCGTGTCAGGAGTAATTTTAAGCGCTCCCGGCGGTCGCTGCCTCCATCATACCGCCACTGCGCTAGACAGGAAAAATTTGCGCCAACGCCGCAAACACTCTATTTTTGGCGAAAATAAATCCAAAACTTTGTTTACAAAACATAATATCTGACGATTAAAATGCGCAATCGCAACAGTTTGTGCGCATTGTCGCGTTGCGGCAACGAAAGACTCCCGACACAGTACTGGCAGGAATCAGACTGTCCGGCGACTGGAAGGCAGTGGTCGATAGGATGACAAGTGTAAGCAAGAAACGCAGCAGCGCATCTGGGCCAGTACCGTTTCCAGCCATGAGAATATCTTTGGAGGTTAACGGTCGGGCGGTGGAGGCGGAGGTTTCGGCCGTTTCGCGGTTGAGCGAGTTTCTTCGCCGTGTCCTTGGCCTGACAGGTGTCAAGGAAGGCTGTTGCGAAGGAGAGTGCGGAGCCTGCACCGTGCTGCTGGATGGCCAACCGGTCAACTCGTGCCTGATGCTGACGTTCCAGGCCGCGGGACACGAAGTCACCACCGTCGAGGGACTCGGCAGTGGTTTGCCAAATGCTTTCCTGCAGCTGGGCGCAGTGCAATGCGGTTACTGCACGCCGGGAGTACTGGTGGCAGCCGAGGGGCTCTTGTGCGCCAATCCAGATCCGGCCGAAGCCGAAATCCGCCATGCGCTGGCAGGCAATATCTGCCGCTGCACGGGTTTCGAGACCATTGTTCAGGCCGTTGCTGCCCGCGCTGCCGCCTGCCGCCGGGGAACTCGTCAATGAGCGAGCTCTCGGTCGCCACGCCGGGCGACATGGCGGAGCTGCGGGCGATGTTCGCCGCGGCGGCGGGGCCGATGAACTTCATCGCAGGCGGGACGGACATGCTGATCGCAGGCCGTCCGCTGCCCATGGGCGGGCTGCTGATCGACCTCTCTCGCGTAGCGGGCATGGCCTTCATCTGTGCCGATGATGGCGGCATCCGTATCGGTGGCGCCACGACCGTCGCGGCGATCGCCGCGGATCGCGGGCTCGCACTACGCCTGCCCGCCCTTGCCGAGGCTGCCGCGCAATGCGGGTCTGTTCAGATCCGCAACCGCGCCACCGTTGGCGGCAATATCGCAAATGCCGCACCGGCCGCCGACCTTGTGCCCGTTTTGGTCGCAGCCAGAGCCCGGCTGGGGTGCATCGGACGTGACGGCGCATCGTGCGAGCTCGCAATCTGCGACTACACACCTGGTCGCGGACACCTGATCGCGGAAGTGATCCTGCCAAGGAACGGCCTCCTTCCGTACAGCGCTTTTGTCAAGCTCGGGCCTCGGCAGGACCTGAGCATCTCGCGTCTCAATATCGCGCTGTTGGCCGAATTTCAGGATGGCTGTTTTGGCGATGTGCGAATCGCCGCCGGAGCGTTGGGACCCCGTCCACTGCGCCTGCCTCTCGCGGAGGCGGCGCTTGCGGGCAAGGAACTGGCTCCCGCCACCCTGCGCGATTTTCTTTCGGCCCTGACCGCCGAGGTCGATGCGGCGATCCCGGGCCGGGGCTCGCAGACCTACAAGCGTCGCGCGATCGCCGGGCTGGGGCTCGACCTGGTTGCGCAAGCGCTGGGGCTGAGCCCGCGTGGGCAGCTTTTCGAGGAGGCGGCGCAATGAACCAGTTGTCCCGCCGCGTGCCGCTGGTTGACGGCGTCGCGAAAGTGACGGGTGCCTTGCGCTTCACCGCCGACCTTAATGTCGAAGACCTGCTGCACGGCGCGCTGGTGCTGAGCACCCATCCCCATGCTCGAGTCGCTCGTGTCGACACCACGGCCGCGTTGGCGGTCGAGGGGGTGCACGAGGTGTTCTGGCACGGCAACACGCCGGCCCACTTCTACAACAGCTCGATATGGTTTTCGGGACAGAAGGCGCTGGCGGACGAGCAGATGTTTCCGCAAATCGTGCGCCACGTGGGCGATCGAGTGGCGGCGGTGGTTGCCGACACGGAAGAGATTGCACGCCATGCGGCACGGCTGATCGAGGTCGACTATGTGGACCTTCCTGCCATTTTCGATCCCGAAATCGCGCTTGGTCATGCGGGGCTGCCGCTGCGGGAGGACGATACCCCCACATTCCTGAACCCGGTAGCCGGCGAGGCCTTCGTGTGCGGCGATCCGGAGGCTGGCTTCGCCGCCGCCGATCTGATCGTCGAGACCCGCGTCACAACCCCGCGGAGTCATCATTGTGCCGTGGAGACCCATGCCTGTATCGCCAGGCCCGAACCCGACGGTCGCATCCTGATCCTGTCGCCATGCCAGAGCGTCTTTGCCGTTCAGGCAGTCGTCTGCCAGGCGCTCAGCCTGATCCCTGAGAAGATAAGGGTGCAAAAGACCCCGATAGGCGGCTCGTTCGGGGGAAAGGCGGAGCCGATCCTCGACCCTCTGTGCGCCTTCTTCGCGCTGAAACTCGGCCGGCCGGTCATTGTTCGTTACGACCGGCATGAGACATTCGCGGCTACCCGCACGCGCTCCAGCGTCACGGGGCGGATGCGCATCGGGCTTAGTTCTGACGGCCGAATCCTCGCACGCGAGACCGAGACGCTCGTCGACATCGGCGCCTACTGCACCGGCGGCAACTACCTGCCCGGTTCGATGCTTCAGCGACTGATGCGGCTCTATGAGGTTCCGGCAGAGCGCTATAGCGGCCGCGCGGTCTATACGAACACCGTACCGGCAGGCGCATTCCGCGGCTACGGCTCGCCGCAAATTCACACCATAGCGGAAATCTCGCTGGATATAGCCGCCCGCCGGATGGGGATGGATCCGGTGGCACTGCGCCAAAGAAATCTCGTCGGTCCGGGCGCGATTGAACCGTGGCAGGGGCTCGACCTTGGCAACGCCCGCGGTCGAGAGTGCCTGTCACGCGGGGCCGAGGCATTCGGCTGGCTCGAACGCCGGCAAAGGGGTGTCGGGCGGGGGCGATGGCGCCGCGGAGTTGGGCTTGCCGCGGCTACCCATATCAATGGCTGTTATCCGGGCTTCCATGAAGAAACCACGGCGTCATTGAGGCTATTGCCGGACGGGCGAGCCGAGCTCGTCTGCGCGCTCCACGATCTTGGTTGCGGGGCCGACACGACGCTGGCGCAGATTGCTGCCGAGACGCTGGGGTTGAAGGCATCCGATATCGTCATCGTTCCCGCCGATACCGATACCTGTCCCTACGATCTCGGCACGCGAGCCAGCCGGATGACCTATATTTGCGGGGAAGCCATCCGTCGCGCCGGCGTTGCCCTTGCAACGTCGATCCGCGCAGCCGCCGGTCTGGAGCTGAACAGGCCGGCCGATGATCTTCATCTGGAAGCCGGCAATGTGCGTCGCCGGGATGACGCCGGCATCGCGCTTACGGACCTCGCCGCTCGCCTGGATAGCCGCGGGATCGAACTGCCGGCAGCAACCGAAAGCTATCGTGCCCAGGCCAATCCGGGCTCATATGCGGCGCATTTCGCGGAAGTCGAGGTCGATAGACTCACCGGCCGCGTACGGGTGACAGATTACCTCGCCGCTCACGACGTCGGCCGGGCGATCAATCCGATGCTGGTGGAGGGCCAGATCCACGGCGGAATCCAGATCGGCATCGGCTATGCGCTCTACGAGGATGTCGCAATCGACCGCGCCACCGGCCGGATGCGCGGCGACAGTTTCAGCCGCTACACGCTGGCCAATGCGCCCGAGATGCCGCCGATACGCGTGCTGCTCGTCGAAGAAGGTGAGCCCACCGGCCCCTTCGGCGCCAAGGCCGTTGGAGAGATCGCGACGATCCCGGTGGCGGCGGCGGTGGTCAACGCCGTCAACAACGCCTTGGGCACCGAACTCACGGAACTGCCGCTTTCGCCAGAGCGCGTCCTTGCGGCGATAGGCTAATGCGTGTTGCCCAAAAGTGCGCAGCGGTTTTGGGGGAACGACATGCATCAAACAAAGACTTGAAAGCGCATCGCCTGAATTCGTTTCAGCGCGACGCGCTTTAAGGACGGGAGCGATTGCGCCGGATCGTGAGGCGGATCATCCCAAAACAGAAGAATCCACCTGGATCCGGCCCGCGCCGATGAGTTCGAGGCAGTAAGGCACGGCGGGAAAGACAGCGTCGAGGCACACGTCGATGGAGGCCGGTTTTCCGGGCAGGTTTATGATCAGCGAGCGGCCGCGCACCCCTGCGGTCTGACGTGAAAGGATCGCCGTGCGCACATGCTGCAGGCTTGCCTGCCGCATGAGCTCGCCGAATCCGGGCAACTCCTTGGTGATCACCTGCCGCATGGCTTCCGGCGAGAGGTCCCTCGGGGAGGGACCGGTTCCACCTGTTGTCAGGATCAGGTCGGCGCCTGCCTGGTCGCAAAGCTCGACGAGCACGTCGCGGACGCTCTCCAGGCCGTCGGGGACGATGCGGCGAACAAAATCGCAGGGCTCCGCCAGGACACCACGGAGCCAGCGCTCGATTGCCGGTCCGCCAAGATCCTCGTATTCGCCGCGGCTTGCACGGTCGGAGATGGTCACGATCGCAATCCGGGTCATTGCCGTCAGGCCGTCGCGGTTACCTGCCAGCCGGGCCTGGCATGAGCGTACCCGTCGACCAGGATGCCAGGCAGATCGAGGCACGAAAGGGCGAAGCGGGCATCCTTGGGCTCCTCTTTGCCGTCGGCAAGCCGTCTATATATCCTCGCTACCTCCACCATGTCGCATGTCTGGGGGGACAAACGCAGGCGCCTGACGCCCTTGGCGGCGAGTGCGGCAGGGGCGGGGCAGAAAGCCTGCACCTGATTGGAAAGGGTCTGTACACCGTTGACGGCGAGGAATTGCTGGTCGTCGAGCGTATCGACCGAGAGACCATCGGGATCCTTTTCGCAGGTGAACTGGCATGAATCCTTATGAAGGCCGTGGATCCGAGCGTGATAACACCGTCCGGAAAGGGCGAGCGGCAACCGCCCGAACGCAAAAATCTCGAACTCGGCCTCCGGACATTTCAAGGACATGACGCCGATCGCCGCAAACGACAATTCCACGGGCGGGCATATTGTCTGAGCGCCGAGCTGGATCAGGAATTTCGCGGAAGCCTCGTTGTAGACGTTCAGGAACGGACCCGTGACGAAGGGTTTGCCGGAACGTGACGGCAGGCCGGACACGTCGTTGATCTCGACCAGCCTGTCGTCTGCGCAAAGATCCTCGACGCTTCTGCGTTCCCGCACGGTTGCCGGCGCCGCCAGTGTGGACAGCACCACCTGTTTGCCGCCGCGCTCCAGCCGTTCGATGATCGCCGGCCATGCGGGATCCGAAAACGGCATCCGCTTTCCGCAGACGACTTCACCGAGGTGAACGCGCTCGATCGGGGCCTCGTCCGCTATCCTGCGGTAGAAATCCAGGAGACGGTCGGGGGGCCAGTGGAAGAAGACAGGTCCAAGCGTCAGCGCGATTTCGGACACCGGCTATCTCCATTTCTTCTCGTAGGCTCCCGCCGTCTGCCGAGCCCCTTCCGACTGGCCGGCGAGAAGCCGGTCGACGTCAATGGCGTCGCCGCCCTTCTCGACCGCGTCGACGGCTTTTCTGAAGGCGCGCACGACCTCGCTTACGTAGCCTTTGCCGCGCTGGCGCCCTTCGATTTTCAGTGCAGTCACCCCGGCGGCCTTCAAGCCTGAAATCATGCCGCCGGCGTTCAGGCTGACGGGATCCTCAAACAGATGGGACGTCTTGCCGTCGGCTTTGAATTTGCCCTTGCAGAGAGTAGGATAACCCACCGGCTGGCCGCGCTCATATCGATCGATCGTGAAGCCCGACAGCCGCGCTGTTGTGCCGCTCGGCTCTTCGTCATAGCTCACCATCTCAGGTGGCGAGCAGACACCGTTGAGATTCGGCGATTTGCCCGTCGCATATGAAGAGAGATAGCAGCGACCCTCGATCATCACGCAAAGACCGCCGAAAACGAAGGCTTCGGTTTCGACGTCGATCGCGCGGTTCAGCGCGGTTATCTCCTGAAGTGACAGAACCCTTGGAAGCACGACGCGGCGAATGCCGAACTGAGCCGCATAGAACCCGATCGCTTCCGGCGTCGCCGCAGCAGCCTGCACCGACAGATGAAGACGGATTTGCTTGTGGTTCCTTGCCACATGATCGAGGACGGCGAAGTCCGCGGCTATGATGGCATCTGCGCCGCTTTCGGCCGCCGAGTCCGCTGCCTTCTTCCAGGTGTCGACATCGTCGACACGCGCGAAGGTATTGATTGCGACCAGAACCTTGCTGCCGTGGTCGTGCGCGAAGCGCACTCCCTCGGCCAGCTCGTCCCGGGAGAAGTTGAGCCCGGGAAAGTTGCGAGCGTTCGTTTCATCACGAAATCCGCAATAAACCGCGTCCGCGCCCGCCTGGACGGCTGCCCTCAACGTAGCAGGGGTTCCGGCCGGGCAGACAAGTTCCATGCGCGTCATCGTCATGCTTTCCGCGCCTCGCTGGGGTTATTTTCGGCCAATCGGCGGGCGACGCCCAGGGCGCCAAGGACACCCGTATCGACACAGCGGGCAAGGCTGCCGCGCAGTCCGAGCAGGTCCGCCGGACGAAGCTCGGCATCCTCTATCGTGTTCCTGAGGGCGAGCACCGCTTCCGTGCGCCCGCTTATCGAGATGATGCGGCTGAAGAACATCGCATCGCCGTCAAGCGTGCCGTCAAGCAGGCCCAACAGGGTCAAAAGCGGCCCTTTGATCAGCACGTCCGATTGAGCAGCTTCATCCTTGCTCACGACGCGGACACTGGATCGTTGTCCGTCCGGGACCACGCGGAATGCGAATGCGAGGTCCACGGGATCGATGACGAAGCAGGCCGACCGGTATTCGCCCAGGCGCTCGAAAAGACCGGGGCGCCGTCCGGCAAGCGCGCGCAAGGACAATGTCAGCAACGGACCGAGCGGCAACCCTGCGACTGTCGGAAACAGGTGGCGAACAAATCCTGGCAACATTGGCTCGGCGTTTAGCGGCCGCATCTTCAAGCGCTGTCCGTTCTATGTCCGATCATGAAGGTTTATGCGGCCAGCTAGGCGTCGCATTTCTTGCCGAGCAGCTTCGAAAAATTATCTGCGTTGGGGCAGAAATCGCGATAGTGGCTTTCGAAATCGAAGGCCTCCATATGATCGTGACATCTGCGGCGATGGGGGCATGCGATGCAGGTTCGGGACATGAAACGGTCACGCGCGAATTCCAGCGTTTGGAAGTCGTCGGGATCGATCCCGACCGAAAGCATCGCCAAAGTGAGGAAATCCTCGGCGGCATAAGGCAGATGCATGGCCTCATCGAATTCGCTGGGCGACATGCCGATGTCGTTCAGCATACCCGTGCATTCCTTCGGACCAAGCGCCCAGAATTCCCGTCTCGCTGCCCTGCTTCGTCCGCGGTCCTTGAAAAAGGAGATTGCCGACCGGCATGTTTCAAGGGTGCCGTTGATTAGATTATTGGCCATTCTGAACGTCTTCCCGATATCGACCAGCCCCTCAGGCGGGCGGACCACTAAATCAACCATATCGAGCGGAAACGATCCCTTCTTTGACCTAGCGCAAAGTTTTCGGGCGGCCGCCGTGTGAGAAGAATGTCGCCGACGGACCGGTCGTGCCGGACTTCGCCATGCATTATCGCCTTCTTCCCCAGTTCTCCGATCTCGGCTCCTTTCTTTCGCACCTGGAGGTGAAGGGCCAGCTTCAGGAAATCCGCGCCCCGGTCTCGACGCGGTTCGAACTGACGGAGATACACAAGAGAACAATCGCGGCGCACGGGCCGGCGCTGCGCATGACCATGCCGATCGACGACCAGGGGACCGGTTCGTCCTTTCCGGTCGTGGCAAACATTTTCGGGACGCGCGAGCGCGTCGCATGGGGGCTGGGAACGGACATTCGCGGGCTCGAGACTCTCGGCGCTCTGCTGGCGTGGATGAGGTCCCCTCAAGCTCCGCAAAACTTGCGTCAGGCCCGCCACATGTTCTCCGCCGCGCGCGGTGCGTTGGCGGCGCGCCCGAAGATCGTTTCGTCGTCAAGACTGAAGATCGTTTCGTCGTCAAGACTATGGAGGGATGCGGAACCGGATTTCGCAATCCTTCCCATCCAGACCTGCTGGCCGGAGGACGCCGGTCCTCTCATCACATGGCCTGTGGTCGTCACCCGGCCGCCGGGCGAGGATGATCCCGGCAAATACAATCTGGGCATATACCGGATGCAGGTCATCGCCCGCGACCGGGCGATCATAAGATGGCTGCCCATGCGAGGCGGCGCGGCCCACCATCGCATGTGGAGGGCGAGGGGGCTCGAGATGCCCGTCGCCGTCGTCATCGGCGCCGATCCCGCGACATTGATAGCAGCGGTGATGCCGGCGCCCGAAGGGGTATCGGAACTTTCACTGTCCGGATTGATCAACGATCGACGGGTTGGATTGTCTCCATGCAAGAGCATCGAGCTCCATGTTCCCGCCAGTTCCGAGATCGTGCTCGAGGGAACCGTCTCACCTGACGAAACCGCAGAGGAAGGTCCCTTCGGTGACCACACCGGATACTATAACGGCGTGGAGCATTTTCCCGTCTTCAAGCTCAAGCGCATTCGCGTGAGGGACGGCGCAAACTATCTCACGACTTTCACCGGGCGCGCGCCCGACGAGCCGTCCGTCCTTGCCGAGGCGCTGCTCGACGTCTTCAAGCCGCTGCTGCGCCAGCAGATACCGGAAATTCTCGACGTCTGGCTTCCGCCGGAAGCCTGTTCCTACAGGATTGCGGTCATATCGATCGTCAAGAAATATGCCGGACAGGCGCGGCGCGTGATGATGGGGTTCTGGTCGCTGTTGCCGCAGTTCTCGATGACCAAGATGGTCGTCGTGGTGGACGACGACATCGACATCCGGTCGTGGTCGGACGTGATGTGGGCGGTTGCCACCCGCATGGATTTCTCGCGCGATCTGATGAAGCTGGATCGGACCCCTATCGACTCCCTCGACTTCGCGTCGCCGCTGGAAGGGCTTGGAGGAAAAGTCGGATTCGACGCCACGCGCAAGATCGGGTCCGAGACGTCGCGTGAGTGGGGGAAGGAGCTAAGGATGTCGTCTCACATCGTTGAAAGAGTTTCCGAGCGCTGGGATGAGCTTTTTCCTCAGGCAAGCGGTTCGGTGCAAAAATGACCAAACGGATAATCGTGGGGGTGACCGGCGCGTCAGGCTCGGTGCTGGCCCTTGAGACCATACGCCAACTGGTCAGAGCTGGTGTGGAAACGCATCTTGTCGTCTCAAAAAGCGCGCGCACGACCATTGCTTACGAGCTTGGCGCCGACGGATTGGCGCAGCTTGCTTCACTCGCCAACCACACCCACAACCACCAGGACCTGGCAGCGCCGATCGCCAGCGGCTCGTTCAGAACGGACGGCATGATCGTCGTGCCCTGCTCGATGCGGACCCTTGCGGCGATGGCGCACGGCTTGGGCGACAACCTTCTGACCAGAGCGGCCGACGTTGTGCTTAAGGAGAGGCGCCGGCTGGTGGTCGTACCGCGCGAGGCGCCTCTGCACGAAGGGCATCTGGATGCGATGCTGAGATTGACACGGATTGGAGCGATCATCGCGCCGCCGGTGCCGCCATTCTATGTCAAGCCGGCTTCGATCGAGGCGATGATCGTCGAGATGGCTGCGCGTCTGATCGGCTGGGTTGGCGTGGACCCTGGCGACAAGCTGACCAGGTGGGGCGAAAAGAACGTCGCGGCCCATCGGTCATTTTGATGGAGCTGCCAACGGGAGGAAGCCCCGGCGGAGCAGGATTGGATTGCCTACCGTCCAACCGCGGCGAGCGCGGCGAACTGACCGAGCTGCCGCATCGAAAGCGCACCGTCCTTGGCGATCGTTGCGATATCGTCGAAGAGAAGGGCGAAATCCAGGTAGACACTGCTGTCCCGTTCGGTCTCCCCGATCTCGTCAAGATCCTGCAAGAACAACAGGATGGTCTCGATATGCGCGCGTTGATGGCGGGCGTTGGTCAGATGCTCGCGAGCGGCCGGTGCTATTTCCAGACGGGCAAAACGAGACAAGGTCTCGTCGAGCTTGGAGCGGCACGCGCAATCCAGCCCCGCCTGATTGATCAGCCCTGTAAGCCGGGCGACGGCGTTCGCCATTTCTCCGGCGCTATTTTGGGGAAGATCGTGCTTCATCTTTTTCTTCTCCCGTCGCAGTCGGCCCCACCTGGAGCCGTTGCACAGCAGACCTGTGCCCTGGATGATCCGGCCGGGAAAAAACGAGACGCATCCCCTGCCGGGAACCAGATCGTTTGGACCAGGCTGCTTCAAGAACAATCTTCAAGATAGGCGATGCTTCTGAAGGATGTTTGCGCTGGAGCAAACACCGGATCGATCCTCGAACCTATTGCGCCATACCTGCCTTTCCTTGCCCGTCCATCTAATGGCAGGCGACGCAGGGAGCGGCATTGTCATTCCAGAGGGTCGCATGGGCGCTGACGGCAATTTCAAGGTCTTCAAGACAAAGCCGGTGCATCTGCCGTTTCGACCGTTCTTTCTCGTGGCTGCGGCCGACGCCATCCTGGGCGCGGGCGGCTGGTTGCCGTCGGCGTTGGGAATACAAGTCTTCGGCCCGACAGGAATCTCTGCCGGCGATTGGCATCGCGACATGCTTCTGTTCGGAATGGTTCCGGCAGTATTGACCGGCTTCCTGCTGACAGCGCTGCCCCGCTGGACAGGGCATCGCGTGGCGTCGCCGCACACGACGCATCTGCTCATTCTCCTGTGGGCATGCAGCCGTGCCGCCTTCCTGCTGCTATCGCCGTCGTTCGGGCTAACGTTCTCGGCGATCTGGGTTCTCGCGCTGTTGTCGATCGCGGCCAGGGTGGTGATCGCCAGTCGGGATCGCCGCAATTTGAAGATACTGCTTCTGCTGGCCGCTTTTTGCGGCAGCAACGGACTCGTCGCGGCATCGTACCAGGTGGAATTTGCGCTCAGGCTGGCGCTCGTTTCGATCATCGGTCTCGTCGTCACCATCGGAGGGCGGGTCGTGCCGGCCTTGACCGTAGCCTATGTCGAGAGCGCTGGCGGTCAAATCGTGCTGCGCCGCTCCGCATCCAGGGAGTACGCGGCGGCGCTGATGACCATTTCCGCGCTCTGTTCATGGGCTGTTGCGCCGGAGGCGCAACTCAGCGGACTTGCCTGTGCTCTCGCCGCCATCAGCCAGGCGATCCGGGCCGCCCAATGGAAAGGCTGGCGAAGCCTGTCATCTTCGACGGTGCTTGGCTTGCATATCGGTTACGGATGGATCGCCGTGGGTTTTGCATTCCTGGCGATCCATATCTTTGCGCCAGCGATGCTGGGCCAGGCGACCGCTCTTCACGCCTGGACCATCGGCGCCATCGGAACCATGGCCCTGGCCATCATGGCCAGCATGATCCGCAAGCACAGCCGTCTCGCCTTCGTGCCCTCGACGCCCGCGACCGGGGCGCTCGCGGCAATGACGGCCTGCTGCCTGTCGCGCCTGCTGATCGAAGTGTTGCCCGGCTACGCCGGCCCGCTGGCAAGCTTTTCAGGCGCGTTGTGGATTGTCGCGTTTGGTCTGTTTCTGACGGCCTATCGCGGGACGCTCCTCGGAGCGGGCTTGAAATAGCCTACCAGATCCAGAAAAGCAGGACCCACCCCGCCACGGCGGGTGTCATCGCCAGCCCGACAAGGGATAGGGCGAGCACCCGCCGGGCGGGTTGCTGGCTGTAAGTTCCCGTCATCTGCCAGCACAGAACCCCGGACCAAAAGGTTGCCATCGCCAGGGTCGCGAGGCGCAGCAGATCCACGAACGGCAGCACGATCCCATCCGAACGCAACTGACTGACCGTAAGGCCGGAAAGACCCAGGAAGACCCCGGCGCCCGCCAAGGGGATCAGCGACTGGGCAAGATGATGAAATCTCTGCGTCCGCCAGGGACCAAGGCTGCGCGCGGCCAAAGCCAGCAAGGAAAGCGTCGTCGCGCCGCAGGCGAGGGCCGCCGCGAGCAGATAGGCGATGAGCAGTGCTCCGTCGAGAAGCGTCATCACATCGTTTTTTTGAGGATAGTTCGTCAGTACCCACCAGGGCGCCGTCGCTTCGAGCGGCCAGGTTGCTCCGTTTTCGATCAGCCACTCGGCCATCCATTGCTTCGCGTAGACGAACCAGGGGCTGACCGACCATTGAAATGCTCCGACGGCGAGGCCCATGAGGCCAAAGACGATCAGGATCGTTTCCCAGGGCTTGGCGGCGCCGGCGACATGGACAATCTCGTGATTTGGCGAGCGGCGAGCCAGACGAATTGCTCCGCGAAAACCGCTGCAGCGCCCGCACATGTGGCAGTCGCTGGCGCCGCGCATGGTCCGGATCGGCACGAGCGGCGCGCAATTAATCGCCTTTGGCTTGGTTCCCGAGAGTTGCGAAAGTTGCCAGAGAGGCGGATCGACACGGAAATGCAGCGGGGCCAATTTCGCCAGCAGGCCAAAAACCCCGCTCACCGGGCAGAGATAGCGGCACCACACACGCTTGTTGCGCCCATAGAGCAAACCGATCAGGGCGGCCGCCAAGGTCGAGCCACCGAGGATGAGGAGCGTCGGAGCGGGATACTGATAAACGCTCGTCATTTGGCCGTATAGCGTCGTGCAGGCGAATGCGAGGGTGGGCCAACCGGGCCACATCAGCCAGCGCGGTATCGCCCTGCCACGCCCGCGGCCGCTGGCGAACTCGGTTATCGCTCCTTCCGGGCAGAGGATGCCGCACCATATCCGCCCGACCAGCGCGGTTGTCAGAAGCACGAGCGGCCACCAGACGCCCCAGAAGATGAATTGGGCGAACCGCGTGAAGTTGGTCCAAAGATAAACCGCACGGTCCGGGAGCGGCAGGAAAACGGGCACGATCAGCAGAACGCAGTACACAAGCACCATCGTCCACTGCACGATCCGGATCGTTGCCTGATGGCGTTGGAGCCAATCGCCGATCTTCAGCCAGACATCGTCGGGCTGAATGGAAGGAGCGTGTCGCGGGACGATCGTTATCGTCATGGACATGCTTGCGTGCGATGCGGGCGCGGTGAACGCAGCAGCGCAAGCACGGCTATCCAGTAGATTGCGTAGGCCAGGATGGTTGCGAGCTCGGGACGCGCACGATAGCCCGTCATGTTCGCAACCAGGCCTCCCAGCCCGCCTGTATCGTCCAGAAGCCAGGACGTATCCCAAATCGCCCCGGATAGCGGTGGGACCAGCTCCAACCCGATGGCGCGGTCCAGCGCGGTCATCAACAGCGATCCCGCCAGAAACAACAGAAGAACCTCGCCCACCCGGAAGAATACGGTCCAGGGAAAGCGTTTGGCGGCAACGTGGATCAGCCAATAGGATGCTGCGGCGGTGGCAAATCCCGCGGCGACGGCCGCCAACGTTGCGGGAAGTGTTGTTTGCCTGGCGGATGCCAGGACGCCGTAGAGGAAAACGACGGTTTCGTTGCCTTCCCGCATCACGGCGATTGCCGCCAACAGGAACAGTCCCACCCAATTGCCGGCGGTCACGGCTCGCTCGGCGCCGCGTTCGAGTTCCGGCTTGAGCCCTCTGCCTTGCCGGTGCATCCAGACCACCATCTGCAATATGAGCAAGGCGGCGAGCGCGGCCATGCCGATCTGAAAATAGTCCGCGCGCTCGCCGTCGAGCAGGGTCTCCAGGAACAAGATCGCCCCGGCCAGCAGAAGGGCTCCGCCCAGTCCCGCGGCGACGCCGGCCCACAGGAAACGTCGCGCCGTGGCGACTTTGGCGCCGGCGTGGTGCGCCAGCCATCCTTGCAGGATACCGACCACCAGAATTGCTTCCGTGCTTTCCCGCCAAACCACGAAGGCGACTTGTCCGAACAGGGCAGTCATCGAGCCGCCGGCTCCTTGGCGACAAGCGTGGCAGGCGCCATGCCGGGATGAAAATCGTCGAAGAAGCGGTACTCGCCGGGATCGAGGCGTCGGATCACGACAAACGAACTCGCCCCAGGCCCAGCACTTTCTCCTTGCGCAACTCGATGCTTTCGAATTCCGCAGGGCCGGACCCGCTGTTGCGAAGCTCCAATCTGAACTGGGAGTTGGCCGGCACTTCGAGGGATTGCGGCGTGACCACCCCATCCTTGAGGTCGACGACGAAGGTGGGACTTTCGTCCGCGACCGCGACGGTCGCCAGCATGCAGGCTCCCACAACAATCGCCGCCAGACCGATAGAAGCGCTGTCCATCGCTTTTCCTTTGCGTTTCGAGCCGACACGAGACGAGGAATCGCGAAACCGGTCCTCGCTAGAGCGTTTCGGCGTTTCACAGAAACGCCGAAACGCTCTAACTATTTGTTTTTAAGGCAATTCCGGACGGAAAACCGCGTCACACTTTTCCAGGAATCGCTCTAGTAGCCGCCCTTCTTGCCCACGCCGGCAAAGGTGAATTGATATTCGACGTGGAAGGGTTCGGGCCACGCCGCCACGCCCGTCTCCTTGTCGACATGCCTTCCGAACTGCGAGTGGCCGCCGGATTCGCCAAAGGAAATCATGTAGTTCAGGCTGTATTTGCCCGGTCCCATCAGCTTCACGTTGTCGCCATAGTGGGGGCCGTCGCTGGCGACCATGGGCATCAAGACGCCGCCGGTCTGCCGATTGTCGTCGAGCCTGGTCAGCAGATATTCGATTTTGAGATTGGGGATCCAATCGCCTTCGGCAAAGCCGTTGGCATTGCCGCGCATCGCATGGATATCGGCCTCGAGATGAATGTCGGAATCGGCGGCCGGTTTCATCATATGGGCCGGCTCCATCTCGATCGGCTGCAGATACACGGCGCCGATTTCCATACCGTTCGTGAGCTGAGGCTTGCCGATGGGATACTCCATCGCGCAAACGCCCGAGGCGCCCGCCAGCAGGGCCACGGTAGACGAAAACAAGATCAACTGACGTGGCATGCCGGCCTCCTGGCTGCTGTGGACGGCATGGACCTGGGCCGTCAGCTCGCATTTCCGGATTGGCAATGAACGGGTCTCGGTCTGTTCCGGATCGACAGACCGATAACATGATTATGTTTGTCTAGTTATTCACCGGATCAATTGGCTCTTTGCGCCAGCGCAAAGAGCGCGACGTTTTCTTGATGTCGCGTTCTCCCGACCACAGGGTTATCCTCGTGCGCTAAGCAAGCCGCGCGCCAGCGAACGCACCATGCCGATGAACGTCACCGTCCACGCCGCCAGGGCGATGTAAAGGAACGCACGGGGCAGGGCCGACAGAAAACCGAATTCCATGGCGCGATCCATCTGCCAGGTGCAAGCGGCGTACATGCCGAGCGGAAATACCGCTCCCCAATACAGTGGGTCGTACTCGAACGGGAAACGCTCGTAGCCATAGCGCCAGACCCCCAGCAGGAGCAGCATAGGTATCCACCAGGTTCCGGTCGCCCAGTAGAAGACCGTGAAGCCCTTCAGGAAAGGCAGCAGCGACATCAGGTACGGTGCGTGCGGCGCGTTCAGTATCAGCAAGGATCCGGCCAGTGTCGAAATCGCCATCGCGCCCATGTTGATCCAATAAGGTGGCGCCAGATCGCCGGGCGAAAATCGAAAGAACGCATAGCGGTAGAAGATCAGCGACATCATCCAGATGTAGAGCATGCCGCCCCACAGCCACATCGACAAAGCCATCAGATTGAGCTCGAGCCGATAGGGCTGGTCGATGCGCGCAGCAAGCAGCGCCGTGGATACGGACAGGGCTTGCGTCGCCACCACCGCCAGCAGCCAGCCGCCGTTGATACCCTTGTCGAGAGTGGGTTTTTCGCGTCTGACGGTGAAGGCCGTGAAGATCGTGTAGGTCAGGCAGACCCACAGAACGATGGCCAACGCCCACAAGGCCGCGCCTGCGGCAATGTTCTCACGCAGGATCATGAACTGGCTCGCCAGGATGCCGGTGCCAGCCACTGTCGTGAAATAGCCCGGTCCGGTAAGGTGAGCGATCATGTCGCCGAAAAACCGCCGGGGATAACGCCAGGCCCGCAGGGCATACAGCAGCCACAGGACGGCATATTGCCCGATGTTGAGAAAGAACAACGCGAGCGCGAGGTTCGGGTGCTCCATCATGGAGGCCGCGAGAGACACAATGCCGGTGGCCATGACCAGCGCGAAATAGGCTGGTGACATATCAGCCAGATTAAGTCTCGGCCGCGCCGAATTCGAGCCACTGCTTCCGATCGTCATGTCTCTGACCGCAACACCATCAACCGGGACCGAGGGCTGCGAAGCGAAGATTGCAAATCGCCCCGCGACATTTTGCCGGCGACAGCCGAAGAGACCGCCAGATTGATCTGCTGGCGTTGATCTGGGTCAACCGAATCCGTTTGCCGATCGGCGGATCCCTCGACATTTGCGCTGATGGCAGGCCAGCCGCGATGGCCATTCAGATTGCAAAGTCCTCGGCGTCCACATCGTCGATAAGCGGGTCGGGCATGCATTCGGCGGCAAGACGGGACGCATCGAGAATTGCGATCGTCTGGCCGTCGACCCTGATGCCCGACTTTCCCAGGCTCGACAATGCGCGCGAAAACGACTCGCGGGTAATGCCGAGCTCAGAGGCGATGAGCGTCTTCTCGAACGGCAGCACGGCCCGGTCCGGCGTGCCCTGCCGCTTCGACAGTGCCAGAAGATAACACCCGACGCGCTGGGTCGCGGTTCTCAATTTGAGGTTCTTGATCTGACGGACCATGCGCCGGAATTGCAGCGCGAGGCTTCCGATCACAGCATGCGCCAACAAAGGGTCTGCATCGACGGCTTCGCGAAACGCTCCCGCATGGATCAACAGAAACCGCGAAGGCTCGGGCACCCTGGCCTGCATGAGATACGGCGCACCGGTCAGGACGGCGGCAGGGATGATGAGATCTGGAGCCCGGACAGCCTCGATCAAGACTTCACGACCTTCGGCCGACCGTCCAAATAGTTGCGCGGATCCCACCAGCACGATCAGTTGGAAATTCGGCACATCGCCTTGTTCGAACAAAACGGTGCCTGACGACACGCTGTGCACCATGGCGTTTCGCAGGAGGCCGGTCCGGCGCGATGCGGGCAGCCCCCGAAACAGCGGCAGCTCGTCCGGCGCCGTCTCCTCATACGTCATTTCATCCAACAAAATGTTCTTCTCCGATCGAGGCTTTCCTGCAGCTCCGCATTATCTGTGACAAATGTCACGTCAGGCCTTGATTTGGATCAATGCTGCATCGTGCCGGCTTAGCCATGTTGGCCTCGAGCGGGCGAGAGTCCGACCATCGAGGCCAACTGTCGAGGGCTGCCGACAATGAGAACGACCGTCAATGAGAAGTCCGGTCAAATCCTGGGCGCAAGCACGGCCGCGTTTACGGTCTGCTTCGCGGTCTGGACCATCTTCTCCATCATCGGCATCCGTATCCGCCAGGAGCTCGGCCTCAGCGAGACGCAATTCGGCCTACTTGTCGGCACGCCGATCCTGACGGGTTCCCTGATCAGGGTCGCGCTTGGCATCTGGACCGACCGCTACGGCGGCCGGATCGTCTTTACGGCGAACATGCTCGCGGCCGCGGCCGCGACTTTCCTGCTGTCCTACGCTCACACCTATCCGCAGATGCTGGTTGCGGCCCTCGGCGTCGGTATCGCCGGCGGCTCCTTCTCAGTCGGTGTAGCCTATGTGTCGCGCTGGTTCCCGACGCAAAGACAAGGCACGGCGCTCGGCATTTTCGGCGCGGGCAATGTCGGTGCCGCGGTCACCAAATTCCTCGCCCCCTTCGTGCTCGTCGCCTTCGGATGGCAGGCCGTGGCCGAGGTCTGGGCGGCGGCCCTCGTCGTCATGGCCGTCATCTTCTGGTTTATCACGGACGACGACCCGGTCATCGTCGAACGCCGGCGCTCCGGCATTAAGCCGAAAAGCGCCTGGCTCGAGCTCGAGCCTCTGAAGAACGTCCAGATCTGGCGTTTCGCGCTCTACTATTTCTTCGTGTTCGGCGCCTTTGTCGCGCTCGCGCTCTGGCTGCCGCAATATCTCATCAACGTCTACAGCCTCGACATCAAGACGGCCGGCATGATCGCCGCCTTCTTCTCGGTGCCGGCGAGCCTGTTTCGCGCCTATGGCGGACATCTTTCGGACAGCTTCGGCGCCCGCCGCGTGCTCTACTGGACCTTCCTGGTTTCGGTGGTGACGACCTTCATCCTGTCCTACCCACCGACCGACTACGTCGTCCACGGCGTCAACGGCACGACCTCCTTCCATATCGAGATGGGCCTTTTCGGCTTCATCATCACGATCTTCGTGCTCGGCTTCTTCATGGCTCTCGGCAAGGCCGCCGTCTACAAGCACATCCCGGTCTACTATCCCGACCATGTCGGTTCGGTCGGCGGACTCGTCGGCATGATCGGCGGCCTCGGCGGTTTCGTGCTGCCGATCCTGTTCGGCCTGCTGCTCGACCTGACCGGCCTTTGGACGAGCTGCTTCATGGCGCTCTTCCTGCTGGTCTCAGGTGCGCTGCTGTGGATGCACATGGCTATCCGCCAGATGGAACGCGGAACCGTTGGCGAGGCTCTCGCCAAGCTACCGCCCTTCCCCGAAATGCAGGACATGCCCGCGCCCGTGGCAAAGACCCGAACGGGCGGCGCCCTTACCGACTGGCGTCCGGAGGATAAGACCTTCTGGGCTGAAACCGGCCGCCGCATCGCCAAGCGCAATCTGTGGCTTTCGATCCCGGCGCTGCTGCTTTCCTTCGCCATCTGGCAGGTCTGGTCGGTCGTCGTCGCCAAGCTCCCGCTGGTCGGCTTCACCTTCACCACGGATCAGCTCTTCTGGCTCGCCGCCCTGCCCGGGATCTCGGGGGCGACGCTGCGCATCTTCTATTCCTTCATGGTGCCGATCTTCGGCGGCAGGCTCTGGACGACGCTTACCACCTGGTCGCTCATCATTCCGGCGGTCGGCATCGGCTATGCGGTGCAGAACCCCGACACGCCCTATGTGGTGCTGCTGATCCTGGCGCTGCTCTGCGGCTTCGGCGGCGGCAACTTCGCCTCGTCGATGGCCAACATCTCCTTCTTCTTCCCGAAGGCGGAGAAGGGAAATGCGCTTGCGCTCAATGCCGGCCTCGGCAATCTCGGCGTCAGCGTCGTCCAGTTCGTCGTGCCGCTGGCCATCACCACCGGGATATTCGGCTGGCTCGGCGGCGATCCGGCCATGGTCAAGGGAGCGACCGGCGATGCACCGCTCTGGCTGCAGAATGCCGGCTTCGTCTTCGTCCCGTTCATCATAGTCTCGGCCTTCGCGAGCTGGTTCGGCATGAACGACATCGCTTCGGCCAAGGCATCCTTCAGCGAGCAGGCCGTGATCTTCCAACGCCGCCACAACTGGATCATGTGCTGGCTTTACACAGGCACTTTCGGATCCTTCATCGGCTATTCGGCCGGCTTCCCGCTGCTCACGAAGATGCTGTTTCCGGATGTCAATGCGCTCCAGTACGCCTTCCTCGGCCCGCTCGTCGGCGCGCTCTCGCGCTCGGGCTCCGGCTGGCTTGCTGATAAATATGGCGGCGCGCGCGTAACCTTCTTTGCCTTCGTGCTGATGATCGCGGGCGTTGCCGGGGTTTTGTGGTTCATCGGCATCAAGGATCAGCCGGGTGCGTTCCTGGGCTTCTTCGCGGCCTTCCTGCTCTTGTTCTTCGCAACCGGTGTCGGCAACGCCTCCACCTTCCAGATGATCCCGGTGATCATGGCCAAGGAGATGGGCCGCCTTATGCCCGACGCCGACGCCGAGGCGCGCCGCAAGCAGGCTGAGAAGGAGGCCGCCGCCATCACCGGCTTCACCTCGGCGATCGCGGCCTTCGGGGCGTTCTTCATCCCGAAGAGCTACGGCACCTCTATCGCCCTCACGGGCGCGCCGAACGCCGCGTTGTGGGGTTTCCTTATCTTCTACGTGAGCTGCCTTGCCATCACCTGGGGTGTCTACACCCGCAAGGGCGGCCTTCTCCACGACATCGAGCGCGCCAAGCGCGGCGCGCCCGTCCGTCCGGCCGCGGCCGAATAACCAGGGACAAGGCAATGTCGCATTTTCTCGACCGGCTAACTTTCTTTCGCAAGACCGTCGACAGTTTCTCCGACGGCCACGGGATCGTCACCAATGAGGATCGCTCCTGGGAAGACGGCTACCGCAAGCGCTGGCAGCACGACAAGATCGTGCGCTCCACCCATGGCGTGAATTGCACCGGCTCCTGCTCGTGGAAGATCTACGTCAAGGGCGGCATCGTCACCTGGGAGACGCAGCAGACCGATTATCCGCGCACACGGCCCGATCTGCCCAACCACGAGCCACGCGGCTGCGCACGCGGCGCCTCCTATAGCTGGTATCTCTATTCCGGCGCCCGGGTGAAATACCCGATGATCCGCGGCCGGCTGTTGAAGCTGTGGCGGGCCGCCCGTGCCAAGATGACGCCTGTCGCGGCCTGGGCCTCGATCGTCGAGGATGCGGATAAGCGCCAGTCCTATATCTCGATCCGCGGCCATGGCGGCTTCGTGCGCGCCACCTGGGACGAGGTGAACGAGCTCGTTGCAGCCGCCAATGCCTACACCGCCCGCAAGCATGGCCCCGACCGCATCATCGGCTTCTCGCCGATCCCGGCCATGTCGATGGTCTCCTATGCCGCCGGCTCGCGTTATCTTTCGCTGCTCGGCGGTGTGTGCATGTCGTTCTACGACTGGTATTGCGACCTGCCGCCGGCGAGCCCGCAGACCTGGGGCGAGCAGACCGACGTGCCGGAGAGCGCCGACTGGTACAATGCCGGCTTCATCATCGTCTGGGGTTCCAACGTGCCGCAGACGCGGACGCCCGACGCGCACTTCTACACCGAGGTGCGCTACAAGGGCACCAAGAGCGCGGTCGTCTCGCCGGACTATGCCGAGGCGACGAAGTTCGCCGACATCTGGCTCAATCCGAAGCAGGGAACCGACGCCGCGCTGGCGCTCGCCATGGGCCACGTGATCCTGCGCGAATACCACCTCGACCGCAGCGTGGCGTATTTCGACGACTACGCCCGGCGCTACACCGACATGCCGTTCCTGGTGCGGCTTGCGGAGCGCGACGGCAAGCTCGTCCCGGAGCGCCTGCTGCGCGCCTCCGAGATCAGGGGAGCCCTCGGCGAAAAGAACAACCCGCAATGGAAGACGGTGGCCATCGACGAGGCGACCGACGCGTTGGTCGCGCCCCTCGGATCGGCTGGCTACCGCTGGGGCGAGCAGGGAAAGTGGAACCTCGAAGAAAAGGACGGCAAGGGGCGGGACGTTCGGCTGAAGCTCTCCCTTGCCGGCGATGGAGCCGATATCGCGGCCGTCGACTTCCCCTATTTCGGCGGTCGGGCAACGGAGCATTTCGTGGCCACCGAGCATGGCGAGATCCTGACCCGCAACATCCCGGTCCGCACGATCAAGACCATCGACGGGGCGGTGAAGGTCGCGACGGTCTACGACCTGCTCATGGCCAATTACGGCCTCGACCGGGGCTTCGGCGGCGCCAATGTCGCCGCCTCCTATGACGACGATGTGCCGTTCACGCCCGCCTGGGCCGAACGCATTACCGGGGTCAAGCGCGACGCCATCGTCACCGTGGCGCGCGAGTTCGCCACCAATGCCGAAAAGACCAACGGCCGCTCGATGGTGATCCTCGGCGCGGGTCTCAATCACTGGTACCACATGGATATGAATTACCGGGGGATCATCAATCTCCTGGTGTTCTGCGGCGCCGTCGGCCAGTCGGGCGGCGGCTGGTCGCATTATGTCGGCCAGGAAAAGCTGCGCCCACAGACGGGCTGGACTCCGCTCGCTTTCGCGCTCGACTGGGCGCGTCCCCCGCGCCATCAGAACTCGACGTCCTTCTTCTACGCCCACACGGACCAATGGCGATACGAGACCCTGACGGCGTCGGAGATCCTGTCGCCGACCGCGCCCGAAGGGGACTGGAACCAGAGCTTCATCGACTACAACGTCCGCGCCGAGCGGATGGGCTGGCTGCCCTCCGCGCCGCAGTTGAAGCAGAATCCGCTCGACATAGCCAAGCGTGCCTCGGCGGCCGGCCTCGAGGTCAAGGACTATGTGGCGGGGGCGCTGAAGTCGGGCGAGCTCGACCTCGCATGCGAGGACCCGGACGATCCGGCGAACTGGCCGCGCAACATGTTCGTGTGGCGCTCCAACATCCTCGGCTCTTCCGGCAAGGGCCATGAATACTTCCTGAAGCACCTGCTCGGCACCAGGCACGGCGTCATGGGCAAGGATCTCGGCGCCGAAGGCAAGGTGCGCAACAAGGAGGTCGTCTGGCACGACGAGGCGCCGCAAGGAAAGCTCGATCTTCTGGTCACGCTCGACTTCCGCATGTCGACGACCTGCGTCTACTCCGACATCGTGCTGCCGACCGCGACCTGGTACGAGAAGAACGATCTCAACACCTCCGACATGCACCCCTTCATCCACCCGCTGTCGGCGGCGGTGGACCCTGCCTGGGAAGCGCGCTCGGACTGGGATATCTACAAGGGCCTCGCCAGGGCCTTTTCCAAGGTCGCGCCGGAGGTGCTGGGCGTGGAGAAGGACGTAGTCCTCACCCCCATCCAGCACGACACACCCGGCGAGATCGCCCAGCCCTTCGATGTCGCCGATTGGAAGCGCGGCGAGATCGAACCGATCCCGGGCAAGACGATGCCGGCAGTGACGGTCGTCACGCGCGACTATCCGAACCTCTACGCCCGCTTCACCGCGCTCGGCCCGCTGATGACCGAGGTCGGCAATGGCGGCAAGGGCATCAGCTGGAAGACGGCGCATGAGGTCGAGGCGCTCGGCGCGCTCAACGGCGTCCAGGCCGCCGGCCCCGCCAAGGGGCTGCCGAAGATCGAGACGGATATCGACGCCACCGAGGTTATCCTGATGCTCGCGCCGGAAACCAATGGCGAGGTCGCGGTGAAGGCCTGGGAGGCGCTCTCCAAGGCGACCGGCCGCGACCACGCCCATCTCGCCATCCCGAAGGAAGACGAGAAGATCCGCTTCCGCGACGTTCAGGCCCAGCCGCGCAAGATCATCTCCTCACCGACGTGGTCCGGCATCGAGAGCGAGAAGGTCTGCTACAATGCCGGCTACACGAACGTCCACGAACTGATCCCGTGGCGCACACTGACCGGGCGCCAGCAGCTCTACCAGGACCATCTGTGGATGCGGGCGTTCGGCGAAGGCTTCATCACGTGGAAGCCGCCGGTCGATCTCAAGACGATTCCCGCCGTCAAGGGGCTTAGGCCCAACGGCAACAAGGAGATCGTCCTCAACTTCATCACGCCCCACCAGAAATGGGGCATCCACTCCACCTATACCGACAATCTCCTTATGCTGACGCTCAATCGCGGCGGTCCGGTGGTGTGGATTTCGGAGACCGACGCCAAGGCCGCGGACATCGTGGACAACGACTGGGTCGAGGTGTTCAACGCCAACGGAGCGCTTACGGCCCGCGCCGTCGTCTCCCAGCGCGTCAAGCAGGGCATGATGCTGATGTATCACGCGCAGGAGAAGATCGTGAACACGCCGGGCTCCGAACTGACCGGCAACCGCGGCGGCATCCACAACTCGGTGACGCGAACGGTGCTCAAGCCGACGCACATGATCGGCGGCTACGTCCAGCAGTCATACGGCTTCAACTACTACGGAACCGTAGGCTCCAACCGCGACGAGTTCATCGTGGTTCGCAAGATGGCGGCCGTCGACTGGCTCGAGGAACCCCTGCAAGCCCACGCTCCCAAGGAGACCGCAGAATGAAAATCCGCGCTCAGATCGCGATGGTGCTGAACCTCGACAAGTGCATCGGGTGTCACACCTGCTCGGTTACCTGCAAGAACGTCTGGACCAACCGCGAAGGCGTCGAATACGCATGGTTCAACAATGTCGAGACCAAGCCGGGCGTCGGCTATCCCAAGGAATGGGAGAACCAGCAGAAATGGAACGGCGGCTGGCGGCGAAAAAAGAACGGCAAGATCGAGCCGAAGATGGGCGCCAAGTGGCGCATCCTTGCCAACATCTTCGCAAACCCTGATCTGCCGGAGATCGACGACTATTACGAGCCGTTCACCTTCGACTACGAGCATCTGCACACGGCGAAGGAATCGAAGGCTTTCCCCACGGCCCGCCCGCGCTCGGCAATCACCGGCGAACGGATGGAAAAGATCGAATGGGGACCGAACTGGGAGGAGATCCTCGGCGGCGAGTTCGAGAAGCGGTCGAAGGACGTGAATTTCGAAGGCGTCCAGAAGGACATCTACGGCCAGTTCGAAAACACCTTCATGATGTACCTGCCACGACTGTGCGAGCACTGCCTCAACCCGGCCTGCGCGGCGGTGTGCCCGTCGGGAGCCATCTACAAACGCGAGGAGGATGGCATCGTCCTGATCGATCAGGACAAGTGCCGCGGCTGGCGCATGTGCGTCTCCGGCTGCCCCTACAAGAAGATCTACTACAACTGGTCGTCGGGCAAATCGGAGAAGTGCATCTTCTGCTTTCCGCGCATCGAGGCGGGGCAGCCGACAGTCTGTTCGGAAACCTGCGTCGGGCGCATCCGCTATCTCGGCGTGATCCTCTACGACGCCGACCGCATCGAGGCGGCCGCCAGCACTCCGCAAGAGAAGGACCTCTATCAGGCGCAGCTCGATGTCTTCCTCGACCCGAACGATCCGGCCGTCATCGCCCAGGCACGCGCCGACGGGATACCCGACAACTGGCTGGAGGCGGCCAAATTGTCGCCGGTCTGGAAGATGGCGATGGAGTGGAAGATCGCCTTTCCGCTTCACCCGGAGTACCGCACCCTGCCGATGGTCTGGTACGTTCCGCCGCTCTCGCCCATCCAGTCGGCGGCAGCCGCCGGCAAGATGGGCGTGGACGGCGACATGCCCGACGTGCGCAGCCTGCGCATCCCGCTCCAGTATCTCGCCAACCTGCTGGCGGCGGGCAATGAGGAGCCTGTGGCTCTTGCGCTCGAACGCATGCTGGCGATGCGAAGCTACATGCGGGCAAAGACGATCGACGGCCGCCTCGACGAGTCGATCGCGGCGCGGGTCGGCCTGACGGGCGCGGCCATCGACGAGATGTACAAGGTGATGGCGATCGCCAATTACGAGGACCGTTTCGTCATCCCGACGACGCACCGCGAGTGGAGCGAGGACGCGCAGGACATGCGCGGCTCCTGTGGCTTCTCCTTCGGCAACGGCTGCTCGGGCGGCTCCACCGAGACGAACCTCTTCGGCACCAGGCAGACCAAGCGGCCGACGAACCCGATGGAGATTGCGTGATGGCGGCGACGAATAGGACCTTCAAGGCGCTCTCGGCGCTCCTTTCCTATCCGACCGGGGAGCTTTGCGCGGCGGTCCCGGAAATCACCGCGGCGATTGCGGCCGAGGGATTGGTGTCGGACGAAGCGGGCAAGCAGTTACAGTCCTTGCTTGCCGATCTGGCCACCCTGGATCTCTACGATCTCCAGGAGCGCTACGTCGAGTTGTTCGACAAGACGCGCCGTCACTCGCTGCATCTCTTCGAACACATCCACGGCGAGAGTCGCGATCGCGGCCAGGCGATGGTCGATCTGGTCGAACACTACCGGCGTGGCGGGCTTGACGTCGCAGCAAACGAGTTGCCCGACTTCATCCCGCTTTTCCTGGAGTTTCTTTCCGCCCGTCCCTTTGAGGAGGCGCGCGGCCTGCTCAATGAAACCGCGCACATCTTCTCGCTGCTGGAAGAGCGGCTCGCCAAGCGCAACGCAGCCTATGCCGCCGTGTTCACGGCCATAGGGTCGATCGTCAGCGAGCCGGCCATGGTCGTGGACGCTGCCGAAATCGACGAGCCCGACGACCTTGCGGCCATCGACGCCGCCTGGGAAGAGACCGCCGTCGCGTTCGGCCCCGGGAATGCGACCGACGGCTGTTCCGTCGACCGGCTGAGAATCCAGATGCGCGCCGCCAATCGCGATGCGCGCAACAACGCGGCCTGATGGAGGAAGCCATGTCCGACACGATCAACGCTGCGCTCTTTGGCTGGTATCCCTATTTCTGCCTGACCATCTTCCTGCTCGGCAGCCTGATCCGGTTCGATCGCGAGCAATATACCTGGAAGACGGGTTCCTCCCAGCTGCTGCGGCGGCGCCAGCTCCGCTGGGGTTCCAACCTGTTCCATGTGGGCATCCTGGCGATCTTCGCCGGCCACTTCGTCGGCCTGCTGACGCCGATCTGGGTGTTCGACGCGCTCGGTGTTTCCCACAGCTTCAAGCAGGGGCTGGCCATCACCGCCGGTGGCATCGCCGGCATCGCCTGCTTCATCGGCATAGGGCTTCTTGCCCATCGCCGGCTGTTCGATCCGCGCATCCGCAACACGTCCGCCCCCGGCGACATTGCGATTCTGCTGCTTTTGTGGCTGCAGCTCACGCTCGGCCTTTCCACCATCTTCGTCTCGCTCGGTCACATGGACGGCCACGAGATGGTGAAATTCATGAATTGGGCGCAAGGCATTCTCACCTTGCAGCCGGCAGCCGCGGCCTACGTCGCCGACGTCAATCCGATCTTCAAGGCGCATCTCCTGCTCGGCATGACGATCTTTCTGGTCTTCCCGTTCACGAGGCTGGTTCATGTCTGGAGCGCGCCGGTCTGGTATCTCAGCCGTCCCGGCTACCAGGTCGTGCGCACGCGTTTCGCCGAACGCCGGTCATCCGCGCCCGCGCCGGCGACGCGGTCGTCCGAGCCGGTACGGCGGCCCGCTGCCGCTCCCTCGCATCAGCCCGCGGAGTAGACCATGACCGCGCTCGTCATCGATCATTCGGCCGGCCGCAAATCGTCCGAACATCCGCACGAACACCGGCCCGCAGCTCAAGACACGGCGCCGTCCCGCGAACGCGTGGCGATGCCGCCGGTCACCGTCAACGGGGTGGCGATCTCGCGCAAGGCGATCGCCGCCGAGGTGCAGAACTTTCCCGCCCGCAATCCAGGCGAAGGCTGGCGCGCGGCGACCCGCGCGCTCGTCGTCCGCGAGCTGCTCCTGCAGGAGGCGCGGCGCCTCGATATCGCCGCGGAGCAGCGGACCGACCAGGATGGGCGCCAGGAGACCATCGAGGACGCGCTGGTGCGCGGCCTGATCGAGCGTGAGGTTCGCATTCCCGAGGCGGACGAGGAGATGCTGCGGCGCTTCTACGAGAACAATCATCGCCGCTTCGTGACGCCGCCGCTTTATGAAGCCGATCATATCCTCATAGCGGCCCGTCGCGATGATCGCGAGGCCTTTGCCGCCGCGCGGGAAAAGGCGCTTGCGCTCAGGTCAAGCCTGGCGGCGGCGCCTGAGCGTTTCGCGGCGCTGGCGCGGGACTGCTCGGATTGCCCGTCGGGGGCCGTTGGCGGCAGCCTTGGCCAGATCGGGCCGGGCGACACGACGCCGGAATTCGAGGCCGCTCTCATCGATCTCGCCCCGGGCGATATCTCGCCGCCGGTGGAGACGCGCTACGGCGTCCATCTCATTCGCCTGACGCGGCGCATCGATGGCCGCCAACTTCCGTTCGAGGCCGTGCGGGAGCGCATCGCCGCCTACCTGGCCGAGCACGTCAGCCGGCAGGCGACCGCGCAATATGTCTCCCTCCTTGTCGGCCGGGCGGACATCGGCGGAATTGCCATCGACGGCGCATCCTCGCCGCTGGTGCAGTGAGGCGAATACGATGCTCGGAGACATCATCGCCTCGCTGGAAGACCCGAAAGCAGCCATGGCCATCGTTGCCGCTTTCGACGATCCGGCCTTGACCGCGCGGCTGACCGCCGCCGCCGATGCGTCCTGTCGTTTGCCGGCCGATTTCGTCGGTTCGGCCGTTCGCAATTTCGTGGACACCGCCTCCGATGATCTTTGGACACAGCTCATCGGCCTCATGAATCGCGCGCAGGATCCGAGCCTTGCGGCCGTGCGCGCAATTCTCGAAAAGACACTATCCGGGCGGTAAGACTGAAGGAGTCTCAGGCATGCAGTTCGACGATCCCGATTGCCCCATCACCGCCATCGTCTATTCCGGCGGTTCGACGTTCGAGACCTTCCTGCGGGAAGCGACGGCCGCCATGGCCGCGCGGGGCGTGCGGTTGGCGGGCCTTGTCCAGCATAGCGAAGCGAAGCCGGATCGCCTGAAATGCGACATGCACCTGCAGGATCTCGCGACGGGCAGGCTTTACGGCATATCCGACGATCGGGGTCGCCACGCGCGTGGCTGTGTATTGAACACCGATCGGCTGACCCGCGCGTGCCAGGCAGCCGAAGAGGGCCTGTCCGCCGGAACCGATGTTCTGGTTCTTTCCAAATTTGGAAAAACAGAGGCGGAGGGCGGCGGATTCAGGGACCTGATGGCGCGGGCGCTCGAGCTGTCCGTTCCCGTCCTGATAGGCGTTCCGTTGGTAAACCTTGCATCGTTCCGGGAATTTGCCGATGGCCTTGCACGCGAGATCGAGCTCGACGACCTGATGTCCGATCGGACCACGGCGATAGAACGCCTGCTGCGCCATTCCATGCCCGACGGCGAGGGCAGGTTGGAGCTCGCGTGAGGCGACCCTCGATCCGCGCTCAGACGCGGAGGGCCGCTTCAGTCATGGCGGCCGCGATCGAACCAAGTTCATCCGCGCGCGAGCCGAATCTTCGGCGGGACTCGACGGCCGGTGCCGTAACTATTGATTGAAAAAAAGGACCGCGGCGATCGCGATTGTTACTGCAATCGCGGAAATCGTTCCCGTTCTCTGGAGCACGCCGATGCGATAGAGCACCAGCGCGAAGCTGGCGATGATAGGCGCCGTCACGGCAAGACCAATTTGAGCGCTGCTCATCGCTGACTCCAAGGGCGGCATTTCTTCGGAGTCGCAGATTGCAGACTTTCGTGCGCCCGACCTTGCGCGAGCGCAAAGAAGATGCGCGGCGAATGCCTAAAAGAGCCGCATGGATGCGATGACGGTTTCTGCGGCGCGGGACGAGGAAGCTCCCGATGCCGGCGACCTTCTGCTGTGGATTCTGATATGGAGCGAACTGGCGGCCTTCGGCGCCCTGCTGGTTGCCTTCGCGATCGTCGATGTCGTTCAGGCGGACAAGTTCGCCGCGGCCCGACAGCATCTTTATCCATCCATGGCCGTCTGGAACACGGCGGTGCTGGTGACGAGCGGATGGCGGGCCGCACGCGCTGCCCGTCCGGCCGCGCGGCCAAGCGAGGCGCGACGGGATCTGGTCCTTGCGGCCCTGCTTGGTTTCCTGTTCGTCGGCATCAAGCTGCTCGAGTACGGCAACGAAATCGGCCACGCGGCGGACGAGCGTTTTGGCGCGTTTTTCGAACTCTACTTCCTCCTTACGGGCTTCCATCTGCTGCACGTTCTGTTCGGCGCTTTCGTATTGCTCCTGGTGAGCTGGCGGCTGGATCGCCCGAACCTGATTCTCATCACCACGCTCTGGCACGTATTCGATCTGATCTGGATCGTGATGTTCCCTCTCGTCTACCTGGCATGATTGTCTTGACCGGCAACACACATACCCGTCTCTCGCAAACCTGGCTCGCGCTCCTCGGGCTTACCGGAGCGAGTGTCGTCATGCTGCGCATCGCTCACAGCGCTGCCGGGCTGGAGCTCATTTTGTTGTTCGCCGTGCTCAAGGCCTGCTTGGTGGTTCTGAATTTCATGGACCTGGGCGAATATCTGGCGATGCGTCGCGCTCTTATCGGCTGGTGCATGATCCTGGCCCTCGTCGGCGCCGCGAAGACAATTCTCGCCGTCGCCGCTGCCGGCTGAACTTGTTTGCCAAATCGCAAAGAACGCTTCTCTGAATTCCCTAGAACGGCTCTTGATCCGGCGCAGCACCACGAGAGTGGCTGCCTGTGCCCCGGAATGGATCAGCCAAATCAATCCGCGCCCCGCGGACTCTGAACTGAAAGGGATCGGTGATGGCCGAACGCCTCACAAAGACAGGGGCTCGAAACGTCTTCTACGGCGGCTCGATCTTCTTCTTCGCAATCTTCCTGGGGCTCACAGCCCACAGCCATTTCTACATGCGTACCACCTCGACCGACGAGACCACGCTGACCGACTCAGTCGCGCGCGGCAAGCATGTTTGGGAGAGGAACTCCTGCATCAATTGCCACACGATCCTTGGCGAAGGTGCCTATTTCGCGCCTGAGCTCGGCAATGTGTGGAAGCGCTTCGGCGGGGCGAGCGATCCGGCCGGCGCCCGTGAAACCTTCAAGGCCTGGATGGCCGCCCAACCCTCCGGAGTCCAGGGACGCCGGCAGATGCCGCAGTTCAATCTGACCGATCAGGAATTGAACGACCTGGCGGACTTCCTTGAGTGGACAAGCCGCATCAAGACACAGAAGTGGCCGCCGAACGACGCCGGCTGACCTCGGGAGAGAAAGATGAAGTACCAAACCCAGAAGGTCGCGATGACCTATTTCTATGGCGCGCTGCTCCTGTTTCTTGCGCAGCTTGCCTTCGGTGTGCTGGCCGGCACCGTCTATGTCATGCCCAACACCCTGTCGGTGATCTTGCCGTTCAACGTCATCAGGATGATCCATACGAACGCGCTGATCGTGTGGCTGCTGATGGGGTTCATGGGCGCGACCTACTATCTGCTTCCAGAAGAGACCGAAACTGAGCTGTTCAGTCCCAAACTGGCCATCGCGCAGTTTTGGATGTTCTTTGTCGCGGCGGGCGTAACTGTCGTCGGCTACATGTTCCGCATACATGAGGGCCGCGAGTTCCTCGAGCAGCCATTCGCCATCAAGGTCGGCATCGTCGTCGTCGTGCTGATGTTCCTGTTCAACGTCACCATGACGGCGCTCAAGGGCCGCAAGACGACGATCACCAACATCCTCCTGTTCGGTCTCTGGGCCCTGGCGATCTTCTTTCTCTTTTCCTTCTACAATCCGTCCAATCTCGCCCTCGACAAGATGTACTGGTGGTACGTCATCCATCTTTGGGTCGAAGGTGTTTGGGAATTGATCCTGGCGTCCATGCTGGCGTTCCTGATGATCAAGCTCAACGGCGTTGACCGCGAAGTCGTCGAGAAATGGCTTTACGTCATCGTCGGCCTGGCGCTGTTCTCGGGAATTCTGGGCACCGGCCACCATTATTATTGGATCGGCGCGCCCGGTTACTGGCAGTGGGTCGGGTCGCTTTTCTCGACGCTTGAAGTGGCCCCCTTCTTCTCGATGGTGGTGTTCACTTTCCGGATGACGTGGAGAGCAGGGCGCAACCATCCCAACAAGGCGGCTCTGCTGTGGTCCCTCGGCTGCTCCGTGATGGCGTTCTTCGGTGCCGGCGTCTGGGGCTTCCTGCACACGCTGTCCTGGGTCAACTACTATACCCACGGGACGCAGGTGACGGCTGCCCACGGACATCTCGCGTTTTTCGGCGCCTATGTGATGCTCAATCTCGCCATGATGGCCTATGCCGTTCCCGAGATCCGCGGCCGCGCGCCATACAACCAGTGGCTCTCGATCGTCAGCTTCTGGGTCATGGTCACGGCGATGTCGGTCATGACCTTCGCGCTGACTTTTGCAGGCATCATCCAGGTCCATCTGCAGCGCGTGCTGGGCCAGAGCTACATGGACGTCCAGGACCAGCTCGCTCTCTTCTACTGGGTGCGGCTCGGCTCGGGTGTTTTCGTGGTGGTCGCCGCTCTGATGTTCGTATGGGCCGTGCTGGTGCCCGGGCGCGAGCCCAGGCAGAGCACAGCACGAATCCTGCAGGCCGCCGAATAACGACAGGCGGGTGGCCCGAACAGGTCCGGGCCACCCGTCGTTCACGCTGTCCCCTGGGAGTTCCCGATGAACATCGCCCTGCCAAATGCACGCCCGATCCCGCATGAAAGTGCCCATTACAGCCCGTCAGGCAATGAATGCAGCCTGTTCGAGCATGCCTGGGCCCGCCGGCTGCCAATGCTCCTCAAGGGGCCGACAGGGTGCGGCAAGACGCGTTTCGTCAGCCACATGGCCGCGAAGCTGGGCTTGCCGCTGTCGACAGTGTCCTGTCATGACGATCTGGCGGCGGCCGATCTCACCGGGCGCTATCTGCTGATGGGCGGCGATACGGTGTGGGTCGACGGGCCGCTCACCCGCGCCGTCCGCGAGGGCGGTATCTGCTATCTCGACGAAATCGTGGAGGCTCGGAAGGACGTCGCCGTGGTGTTGCACCCGCTGACGGACGACCGCCGGATCCTGCCCTTGGAGCGCACCGGCGAGCAGCTCGTAGCACCCGCCGGCTTCATGCTCGTCGTGTCCTATAATCCCGGTTATCAGAACCTGCTGAAAAGCCTGAAGCCCAGCACCCGCCAGCGCTTTATCGCCATTGAATTCGACTTCCTGCCCAAGGCCGAAGAGATCGCGGTCGTTTCCATGGAAAGCGGACTTGCCGAGGCTCAGGTTGCGCCGCTGGTCGAACTGGCGCGGCGTATCCGTGCGCTCAAGGGCCACGACCTCGAGGAGGGCGCGTCAACCCGCCTGCTCGTCTATTGCGCGAGCCTCATAGACGCCGGCGTGCCAAAGCGCGAAGCCGTCCTCGCTGCGCTGATCGAACCACTGACAGACGATCCCGATGTGAAGACGGCGTTGCTAGAGCTCGCCGATTCCCTGATCCGCTGAGCGCGACCGATGCTCGATTTCCTTGAACTCGAGGAAACTGTCGGCCGCGCCTGGCATCGTCTCATCGGCAACGTCCACACCTGGCCTCGCCACCCCGACCATGCGGTCCAACTGGCGGACATGCAGACGGTGCTTGCCGTCTGTTTCCGCGGGTTCGGCGGAGAGGCCACCGTTCAGATCGCCGCGATGCGCGGCAGAACCTTGAGCCACCGGCTCGGCTGGCGGCAGCGTCTTGGGCTTGGCGAGGAAAGGCTGTCCCAGCCGGCACGCCACGGCTCGTCGCTCATGCTGCCGGGTTCGATGGACTTCTTTCCCGACAGGGGCCTCAACCGCGACATGTATGTCTGGCTGGCGGCCTATATGGCGATGATGCCGGTCGAACCGATTGCCGAACCTGATCCGTTACAGCGCGACCTCGCCGCGCTAAGGCGCGCCGAAGAAACAGTGTCCAGCGTGCTGGCGCGTTTTCCCGGCCTGCAACGGCGTTACCGGCGGCTCGCGGCGGAAATGTTGGCAATGCGCCGTCGCGGCCCGCTTCCCGTGGTCGAGTCCCAGGTAGAGAGCCGGATCACAAGCCTTCTTCGGAAGGGCGCGCAAGAGCCCGACAACGTGCTGCCCGTCGTCTTTCAGCGCCGTGCCCCGGCCGGCTATCTTCCGATGCTTCCCGTGCCGCTCTGGCCGGACGCCCTGCAGCAGTTGGAGGCGGCGCCGCGCCACGGGGAAGACGAGCCGGTGACCGGCGGTCGCGACATTGCGGGTGCGGGAACGGAGCGCCAGCTTGCCGTTCGCGAGAACCAGGACGACCGGAAGGAGGACCGGAGCCCCTTCATCCTCAACCGCTTCGAAAAGATCCTTGCCATGGCGGAAATGGTCAACGTCGACCGCCCCGCCGATGACAGCGACGACCACGATGCCAAGGCCGCGGAAGACCTTGACGATTTGACGCTTGGCGAGCGCAAGGGGCGCCCGGCCTCGCGCTTCCTGTTCGATCTCGACCTGCCGCCAGAAGCGTTGGATCGAACACCCCTGACCGCTGAGCGAACTTATCCGGAATGGGACTTCCGCTCGGGCTCCTATCTTCCCGATCACTGTCGGGTGTTGTGCGCGCCTGCGTCCGAACTCGGCTCTTGCCTGGCGCTGGATGTCGAGACGAAGCGCCTGATCCGTCGCGTCCGCCGCCAGTTCGAAGTGCTCAGGCCGCGCCACGAGGTACTGCGCGCCCAGATCGATGGCGCCGATCTCGACCTTGATGCCGTCGTACGCGTCCGCACCGACTTGGCGGCAGGTGGGCAGGGCAGCGATCGCATCCGTCTCATGACCCGGCCGCAAGCCCACGATCTCGCCGTGACCATCCTCGTCGACGTCTCCCTGTCGACCGATGCATGGTTCGACGATCATCGAGTGCTCGATGTCGAGAAGGATGCGGTGTTGATACTGGCGCATGGACTTGCCGCCTGCGGCGACAACCACTCGATTCTGACGTTCACCTCACGGCGGCGCGATTGGGTACGCGTTGAAACGGTCAAGTCCTTCGACGAGCCGATGGGCCTGCTGGTGGAGGCGCGTATCGCGGCCTTGAGGCCAGGCTACTACACGCGTATCGGCGCGGCGGTGAGGCACGCCACGGCGGAATTGGCAAAGCAGCCCAATCGAAAGAAACTGCTGCTCGTGCTGACCGATGGAAAACCCAACGACGTCGATCACTATGAAGGACGGTTTGCGCTTGAAGACAGCCGTCGTGCCGTCAGGGAGGCTCGCCGCGCCGGACTCGCGGTCTTCGGCGTCACGGTGGACAAGGAGGCCAGGTCTTACGTGCCAGCGCTGTTCGGCCAGAACGGCTACGCCATTGTCGGCAATATCGCAAAACTGCCGGCCGCGCTTCCAGCCATCTTTCGCAGCCTTGCTGGTTAGACCCGGCAAAGGCGGCAGTCCAGGCGTCGCCGGGTCAGGCCGCCTTGCTGTGCGTGCGGTTCGATTGCTCGATATAGGCGTCGAAGGCCGCGGCGACCGCCCTGATGACGAAGCGATGGTCCTGCGCGACACGGATCACGCCGTTCTCAACCTCCACGATGCCGTCCCGCTCAAGCTCGTCGAGCTTGCTATTGTCGGCGAGAAGTCGCGACTGGTCGAAGTCTCGATCTTGGCAGATCGCTTGAATGTCCGCGCTGAAATCGCACATCAGCCGCTCGATGATCTCGGCGCGCACCTTGTCTTCGCGCGTCAGGCTATAGCCCTTGGCCGTCGCCACCCTTCCGGAAGCGATCCGCCGAGCATAGAGGCCCGGCGCGGTCTCGTTCTGCACATACCCTTTCCTCATACGGCCGATTGCCGAAGCGCCAAAGCCGATCAGCGTATCGCAGTTGTCGGTCGTATAGCCCTGGAAGTTCCGTCTCAGCCTGCCCGCCTCCTGAGCTCGGGCGAGTTCGTCCTCGGGCAGCGCGAAATGGTCGAGACCGATTTGCCTATAGCCTGCGGCCACCAGCGTCTCGGCAATCGCCCGGGCCTGCTCGTTGCGCGCCGTGGCATCGGGCAGGGCGGTTTCGTCGATCAACCGCTGATGCTTCTTGAATGTCGGGATGTGAGCGTAGCCGAATACGGCAAGGCGGTCAGGCCGCATTGCGACCGCCGCGCTGGCCGTGTCGATGCAAGACCGCACCGTCTGGTGTGGAAGGCCATAGATCAGATCGAAATTGATGCCGCCGACACCGGCGTCGCGGAGACGGTCGGCGGCCTCGGCGGTCTGCTTCTCGCTTTGGATCCGATTGATGGCCTTTTGCACCACGGGATCGAAGCTCTGCACGCCGAGGCTTGCGCGGCTGACCCCTGCCACGCCCAGCGCAAGGGCCATTTCCGCGGTCAACCCGCGCGGATCGATCTCGACGGCGATCCCGGTCATGTCGGAGAAGGTGAAGTGCTCCCGCATAAGTGCCGTCAGAGCCAGGAATTCCGCCGGGGAAATGATGGTCGGCGTGCCGCCGCCGAAATGCACTTCCCGCACCGGCAAGCGGTCGGGAACGCGCGCGGCGACCATGCGGATTTCCTCGCGCAGCACGCTGAGATAGTCGAGGATTGGTTCATCCTGCCTGGTGATCGTCGTATGGCAGCCGCAGTACCAGCACATCGACCGGCAGAACGGAATATGCAGGTATAAGGACACTGCATCGCTGGATGGCAGGCTCCCCAGCCAGTTTGCATATGCCTCACCGTCGACCGCCGCCGAAAACCGCGGCGCCGTCGGGTAACTGGTATAGCGGGGCAGGCGCGCCTCGCCATATTTGGCCAGAATTGAAGTCTGCAACGGAGTTCTCCTGCCAGTACGTGCTGGCCACTCCTTAGCCGCAGCGACGGGCCGCCTCTTTGCTCTATGCCAAATGCGCGCCGATTTTGCGCAAATGTGACTGACCGCAACCGGCGAGTGCCGTTTGCTCCAAAACGGTGCTAACGGAAAGCGCGGGACATCTGATCGGTAAGCGGCTTCAGCAGATAAGACCAGACGCTGTGCCGGTCCGTGCTTATATGGACCTCGGCCGGCATCCCCGGCTTGAGTTCCTTGGCGTCTGTCAGGCAGTCAGCCTTGTTTTCGACGCCGATGCGCGCCGAGAAATACGAAACCTGGCGCTGCTGGTCCTTGATCAGGTCCGCGGAAATCCACTTCACCGTGCCCTGGCAGGCGGGTGTCGTGGCGCTATCGAAAGCCGGAAAGCGAATCGAGACCGGTTGGCCGGAACGAACGTCGTCTACTCGAGACGGAGGAATGAGCGCGTCCACGACAAGATTGTCCGCATCGGGGACAATCGTCATCAGCAACTCCCCGGGGGCGACTACACCACCGACCGTGTGGGCGGTGGACTGTTGTACCGTTCCGGATTGCGGGGCGCGGATTTCCGTCTTGGTCAGTTCGTCCAGAGCGACGATCTTGCGTTCGTCGAGTTCGGTCCGCTTGGCTTCCGTTTCGCGCAACTCGGTCGTCACATCGCTGCGCCTTTTTTCATCGAGCTGCAGGATTTGCAGCTCGGTCTCGCTGATCTTGGTCTGGGCTTCCGCGACCGCCGCCGCCAGCCGGCCGGACTCGCCTTTGGCTCGTGTCGCATCCAGTCTCACGTTGCTCAACCGCTCTTTCGAGACCAGTTTCTTCGAATAGAGAGCATCCACGTCCGTCAGGTCGCGGCCGAGCAACGCCGCCGATTCATCCATTGCCACCTGCTGGGCCTTCAGACCCTCGAGCTGACGTTCAATTTGCTGTGTCTGGCTCTTTAGAAGCGCCTTTTGCCCTGCCAATTCCGACGCCCGCGTTTCGAACAGGGCACGCTCGCCATTGACCAGTGCCGCTAGGTCCGGTTTGCTCATTTCCGCCTGCAGGCTGGCTGGAAGCTGCATGGTCGTCAGCCCTTGGCGTTCGGCTTCCAGCCGGGCAAGCCGCACCGTGGCGCGGTCGAGATCCTCGCTGATGATCTGTAGGTTCGCCCGCGGCAGCGTATCGTCCAGCCGGACCAGTACGTTGCCGGCCCGAACATGATCGCCGTCTTGGGCAAAGATGCCGCTGATCGTGCCGCCGGTCTGGTGCTGGACCTTCTTGGTATTGCTTTCGACCACCACGGTTGCGGGGGCGATCACCGCGCCCGCTATCTTGGTGAAGCCAAGCCATAGCCCTCCACCAACGATGAGCAGGCACGTCACCGCCAGTCCGAGCACCAGGCTAGGCCCGATGCTGCCAGGGGATTCGGGCGAGGAACGCTGACCGGCATCGAACCGGGCGTAGGATGGCATGAACGCGAAGAGACGGGGCAAGACATCACGCATGTCCGCTCACGCCCCTCTGGATCGGAATGACCGGGGACGGGCGGTGCGCGGCAGGAGAGGATGCTCGCGCCACACTCGCCAAGACCTCCTCGCGGGAGCCGAACGAGCGGACCATGCCGTTGGTCAGCACCAGAACCTGGTCGATGTTGGTGAGAGCGGACGGGCGATGCGCAACAACGATAACGATCCCTCCGCGCTGGCGCACGGCTAGAATTGCTCCCGCCAGGGCGGCGTCGCCTTCGACATCGAGATTTGAGTTCGGCTCATCCAGAACGACGAGAAACGGCTCACCGTAGAGTGCCCTGGCGAGGCCGATCAGTTGCCTCTGTCCAGCGGACAGGGCCCTGCCTCCCTCGCCGATGCGCGTTTGGAAACCTTCCGGCAGATGCATGATCATCGAATAGACGCCTGCGGCCCTGGCGGCCGCAAGCACGCCTTTGGGATCGCTCTTGCCGCCGAATCTTGAGATGTTGTCGGCCACCGTCCCGTCAAAAAGTTCAACGTCCTGCGGCAGATAGCCGATGTGGGCGCCAAGCGAATGCGGGGTCCACTGATCGAGGGAGGCGCCGTCCAATCTCACTTTGCCGTGCAGCGGCTTCCAGGCTCCTACCAAGGCGCGCACCAGCGTCGTCTTCCCGGAGCCGCTCGGCCCGACGATGGCCATTCCTGCGCCGCTGGACAATTGGAAATTCACATCGAGCACGGTCGGCTTCGGCACACCGGGCGGCGCGACCGTCAACCGCTCCACCGTCAGCCGCGTTTGCGGCCGCGGCAATTCCATGGGTTCGGTCGGATCTTCGAACGCATCGAGCGTCGCCTTGAGCTGGAAGTAGCTGTGTCGGGTCGTCAGGAAGCCTTTCCAGTTTGCAATCGCTGCATCAACCGGAGCCAGCGCGCGGCCCAGCAATATCGAAGATGCGATGATCACCCCAGGGGACGCTTCGCCGCCAATCACCAGATAGGCGCCAAGGCCCAGCACCGAAGACTGCAGCGCCATCCGCAGCGCCTTCGACAACGAACTGGTTCCCCCGATGATATCGGAGAGCTGCTCCTGATATAGGAGGTAGCTGTGAACCATGTCGCTCCAGCGCCGGGCCAGCCTGGAAGAGAGGCCCATGGCGTGAACGACCTCCGCATTGCGGCGACCGGACTCGGCAAGGGCGCGCTGCGAGATCATGGCTTCGGATGTCAGCCTGGCCGGCCTGCGGCCGAGAATTTCCGCCACCGCGGTCAACGCCACGACGGCGAGAGCGCCGATCGTCGCCAGCACGCCGAGCGAGGGGTGCAGCATATAGATGATCAGCAAGTAGAAGGGGATCCAGGGCGCATCGAAGATGACGGTCGGCCCGGATCCTGAAAGAAAGCCGCGCAGGTGATCGAGGTCTCGCAGCGGATCCACCCGGTCTGCCTCCCGGCCGGCCTTGAGCGGCAAAAGCATCGATACGGCGAATGCCCTTTGGTGCAGGTTCCGGTAGAGCCGGCTGGCAATGCGGACCAAAAGGCGAAGCCGTACGAAGTCGAGCAGTCCGTAGGCTGCGTAAAGGCCCAGCATTCCAACAGTCAATCCAACCAGGGTCGGAACGCTCTGGGACGGCAGCACCCGGTCATAGACCTGGAGCATGTAGAGGGACCCGGTCAGCGCCAGGATATTTGTCACCGCGGAAAAAAGCCCAACGCCAAGCAATCCCGGTGCGCAATCCGACATCGCGGTGCGTAAAAGGGAAGGTAACTCTTGCTTGGGCTTCATAGACTGCTGTCTTTCACGCGGAAATGCCGCGTGGCTTTCTTGGCTTTGGCCAATATGGGAAACCTTTACTTTTGAGATACTGTCAGATCCGGGCGCAATTTCCGGACATGAGGTGTTGCTAACATATTCGAACTTTAATCAAAATGAAGCAAAATCATGGCGCGGCTATCGGTCGGGAGCCGGCAAATCGGTGATATTCGGGGATAAGGACTGCGCGAAGCTTCACGCTTTCTGGAGCGAGCGCGCTGAAAATGCGGAGTTTTTTCGCGCACGGAGGTTATCGATCACCTGGCGCCGATCAATTATTTTGACCGGCGAAATCTGTATGTGATTTCTTTCTAATATACCTTTCCGCTAGGCAGGGCGTGTTGGGGGGCGTTGCCGAATCAGAAGGAACTCATATGGCAACTCTCCATTATGCAGCCGGCGGGTCTGCCACTGACGTGGCAGCCGCAGGGTTCAATCTCGTCGATGTTCAGTACCTTTCGCAGGTAAACGCACTGCCTGACGGAATGCAGGCGTTGGTCTATCTCAACGCCCATGATGGCGTTACCCAGTCGTTCATTGATCAAGTCACTCCATTCCTTAACAATCCGAAGGTATTTGGGTTCTATCTGACGGATGAGCCGGATCCTACCGGCAGGTGGGGGACTTATGCGACCGCGGCAGATCTGAAGGCGGAATCCGACTGGATCCATTCTCATTTCTCGGGTGCAAAGACCTTCATCACGATGATGAATATGGGGTCCATCGCCGACCCGAGCTTCGCCAACACCTACAACCCGGCAAACACGGGCATCGATTATTACGGCATCGGTGCCTATGCGATCACTTCCAAGACAGTCAGCAATCCTGACTACAACATGATTGATCGCATGGTTGCGGCTGCGGTTGCTTCAGGGATTCCGGCTGACCGCATCATCCCGGAGTACCAGGCTTTCGGCGGCGGAAACTGGGTAAGCGAAAATGGCGGCTCCTTCGTCGTCCCGACCGCTGACCAGGAAAAGATCATGATGGATCACTGGGCCAAGCTGGTTCCTTCGCCGGCGTTCGACTTCACCTATGCGTGGGGCTCGCAGAACGGCGACACCGCGCTCGCGAACTCGCCCGAGCTGCAGGCCTTTTTCCTGCAGCACAATACCAGCTCGACCTCGTCGACACAGCCGGCGACCACAGAGCCGACGCAGCCGACAACCTCCGAGCCGGTACCCACCTCTGAGGCGACACCGCCACCGTCCGATCCGACGTCGCCAACGACCGATCCGACGACGCCAACAACCACAGATCCTTCAAGCGGCGATCACATTATCCATGGAGGCAAGGGCAACAACACCTACCATATCGACAATGCGCACGACAAAGTGATGGAAGCTGCCGGTGCCGGCTTCGACAAGGTGATGGCCTCGGTCAGCTATGCCCTGTCCGCCGGCTCGCATATCGAGCAGCTCTCCACCGCCAGAACCGGCGCCAAGACGGCGATCGACCTGACCGGCAACGAGTTCGCCCAGAAGATCAACGGCAACTACGGCGACAACAAGCTGAACGGCGGTGGTGGGTCCGACATACTCAAGGGCTACGGCGGGCACGATGCCTTCGTGTTCAACACGGCTCTTGGGGCCGGAAACGTCGACAGGATCGTCGACTTCAATGTTTCCCAAGACAAGATCTACCTCGACCACACGATATTCACCGGACTTCAAAAGGGTGCGCTCGCAGCCGGCGATTTCCACATCGGTCAAGGCGCGCATGACGCCAACGACCACATGATCTACAACAGCCGGACTGGGGCGCTCTCTTTCGACAGCGACGGAGTTGGCGGCAATGCCCAGACGCAATTTGCCTCCCTCACTCCGCATCTCCACCTTGACGAACACTCCTTTTTTGTAATCTGACGCAGCGCCTTGCCGGCAGGAGCGAACTGACGCTCCTGCCGGTTTCCGGCCCAGTGACCGGCTTCGTGCCGGTTCACGATTCAAGCCCGGTCAAACCGAGCCATTCCTCGGTTGGAGGATGAGGTCGATTCTCGTCCGTCAGCGCCTTGCCACCCAATCAGATCCTGAAGCCGGCGCTCTCCCCTGGCGTTTGGTCCGCCCAACTCCAAAATATCCCTAGCTTTTTCTGTGCTGGGCTGCAGCCATCGTCGCATTCCCGGTGCAGGCGGGCCGGGGCCGTAGTCATTGAATCTGCATCAGTTTACATGCCCCAGCCGATCGGCCTGTGTCTTCATCATTCGAACGGACGAGGACAAAAATCGGACCCACCCCTAGCTTGGAAAACGAAACGAGCGCGTCCCCGCGGCTGTAGCGGGACCGTGAAAGACGATCCAAGTTCGGACCACTCGACTGGTGGACCGCACGGTTTTGGGGAGCGGCAAAATGAGCCCGCACCTGGTGTGTGTAGGAGGCGAGGACCACGCACTGAGAATTCCATTTCTTATGGAACTGCGCGAGAGAGGCTTTCGGGTCACCGCCATCTCAAGTGGCGAGGAAACCCCGTTCCTGAGACATGGCATAGCGCATAGGAGCTATGGGTTTGATCGCTTCGCCACCGGCAGCGGCAAAGCGGGCACGGTCAGGACACTTCGCAGGTTGATAGCGGAGTTGCGTCCGGACATCGTGCAGAGTTTCGATACAAAGCCCAACTTGTTGGCGCCGCTGGCGATACGTGGACAGGTCCCGGTTGTCCGCACCATCAACGGGCTGGGCTGGACGTTCTCATCCATCGCGCCGCGCGCCTTGGCACTTCGGCCGGTCTTCTGCGGCCTGCAGTGGCTTGTGTCCTTCTGGACGGCCGCGACGGTGTTCCAGAACCGTGACGATCAGTCGTTCTTTGAACGTTATCGGCTGCTCGGACATGGCGAGGGACGCCTCATCGGCGGATCCGGCATCGATATCGATGCATTCACGGCTGCGAGACACCTTGGCCCGTCGAGAGCAAGGATACGCCAGGAATTCGGGCTTCAATCCGCCGAGGTCGTCATGTTTGTCGGCCGGCTGACCCGTCAAAAGGGGATTCCTACCCTCCTCAAGGCGGTGCCGAAGGTTCTCGCCAAAAGGCCGAATGCGCGCTTCGTGCTCGTTGGCCCATGGCAATCCGAAGGACCGTTCGCCGTCGACGAATCGGAAATTCGACGGTTTGGTTCCGATGTCGTCGTTTTGGGGAAGCGGCAGGATGTTCCCACCCTTCTGGGCATGGCCGACGTATTCGCCTTCCCAACCGAATACCGCGAGGGAATTCCGCGCGTATTGCTGGAAGCCGGGCTCGCAGGATTGCCGATCGTCGCCTCAAGGATGCCCGGTTGCAGCGATGTCGTCGAAGATGGACGGAATGGCTACCTGGTTGCGCCTCGCGATGCAGAGGCGCTCGCGCAGCGAATAATCGACATATTGTCGGATCGTCCGGTTGCCGCGGCCATGGGTAGCCTGTCCGCCGCGCTCGTCCGGGACCGCTTTGCGCTATCGCTGATAGTCGACCAGTACTGCGACTTGTACGACAAAACCCTCAGCGCCAGGTCCCGAGGCGGAGCGATTGGACGGCGCCCGATCTCGCCAGAGCACGACCTCGCGGATCGCCGGTTGGACGGAGTGCGCGGATGATCCGGGACGCGCTCCTCGCCTTTGGGGTGGTGATGGCCGGTGCGACGCAGCTTAGCGTTCCGGGCTCGCCCTTCGGCTACGGCGAATTGTTCCTGACCCTCTGGATCATGCTGTCGATCGGGCGAATACTCGCCGGGGGTCGCATCGAATTTACGTCCGCCTTCACCAACCTCGCCGGCTTCTGGCTGGCCATGACGGCCACTCTGGCTTTCGGCACCATCGTCGCCTATTTGACCACGGTCTTATATACAACCGGGCTGATACACGACACCGAAGCCTATCTTCTGTTGGCCTGTATTACCTGCCTGATGGCTGCGGAGCCGGACGCACACCGCCATCTGCGCCGCAGCGGCTGGTGGCTGATCGCAATCGCGAATACGAGCCTTGCCATTCAGGTGATCCAGGGCTGGGGGTGGATCCCACGAACCGGCGTCGAATCCTGGTATTGGGATCGCTTTCGCGGCTGGTCGGAGAATCCAAATCAGCTCGCGCTCTACTGCGCAATATTTGGCATGCTGGCCTTGCATCTTGCGACAACCACCAGCAATCGATGGGGCAGGTCCGTCGGCATCGCCTGCGTGTTCTTCACCTTCTACGTCGGGAGGCTGACGAAGAGCGATGCCTTTTTGTACACCAGCATCCTGACTTATCTCACCTTCCTCGGGCTGCAGATCCGGACGTGGCTCAAGACGGCTGGCGCCAAGATCAGCCTTCCGCGGCAAGCCCTCATTCTGTTGCTGATCGGCAGCGTTCCGTTGACGATGTCGATCACTCCCTATGTCCTGTCGGAGGCGAGCATCCTGGAAAGCTTCGCCAAGAGCCTGACCAAGGACAAGGGCGGCGAAGCGACGGCCGAAACCGCCGAGCTCCGCTTGTATCTCTGGAACGCAGCGTTGGAAAAAGGCGCGCGATCAGGGTCGCTGGGCCTTGGTCCAGGTCCGCATGTCGGCCGCCCACCAACGTGGGACAGGCAATATGATGCTCTGACACGACCGTTCGAGGCCCACAACACAATCCTAGATTTGTACACCCAAGGTGGTCTCATCTCGGTCTTGGCGCTGGTCTGGATCGTCAGTGCCGCTGTCGCGTCGGCGTGGCGCGCGAAGCTGGACGCGCTGTTGGCGCTCATGGTGTCGATCGTCATCTTCAGCATGCCGCACCTGGTCATCCGCCATCCCATCGTGTGGTTTGCGATAACCTTCTGCCTTGTTGCGGGAACGCCTCGCGCGTTCCGTCAGCGGCTCATACCCGTCGAGGCCGTGTGATGTGCGGGATCGCGGGAATTCTCATCGCACCGAATATGGCTGATCCGAAGTCGCTCGAGGCGATAGGGCAAATGACAACGGCGCTTCGACACCGCGGGCCAGATGGCGAAGGACTGTGGACAGATCGGGAAGCCGGCATCGCGCTGGGCCACCGGCGGCTGGCGATCGTCGATCTGTCGGCAGCGGGGCGCCAGCCCATGCGTTCGGCCGGCGGCCGATATGTGATCACCTTCAACGGCGAGATCTACAATTTCAGAGATTTGCGGAGCGAACTCGAAGAGGCCGGCCACCAGTTTCGCGGCACGAGTGACACCGAAGTGATGCTGTGTGCCATTGAGAACTGGGGTCTCGAGGCCGCCCTCAGACGCTTTGCGGGCATGTTCGCCTTTGCGTTGTGGGACCTGAAGACCAGGACCCTTCATCTCGCCAGGGATCGAATGGGCAAAAAGCCGCTTTACGTCGCATTGGCCGGGCACGCTCTGGTCTTTGCGTCCGAGCTGAAGGCGATCAGGTGCTTTCCGGGCTTCTCCCCCGAACTCGACCTCGATGCCGCCGCTGCCATGCTTTCGAGAGGATGGGTACCGGATAACGGATGCATCTGGCGGGGTGCGTTCAAGCTGCCGCCTGGTTCCCTGCTCTCCATCAGACCCCCAGATCTTGCGGAGGCGGGCGACGCCGTCTCCCTTTCCCAGCGGGTGAATCACTGGTGGTCACTGGCCGAAGTCGCCGCCAACGGCCGCGAACGGCCGATCGTCGGCAGCGACGATGACCTGACCGACGAACTGGATGACCTGCTTCGCCTCGCCGTTCGCGAACGGATGGTCGCCGACGTGCCGTTGGGAGCCTTTCTGTCAGGCGGCGTCGACAGCTCTACCGTCGTGGCCTTGATGCAGGCTCAATCCAGAACCCGGGTACGCACCTTCACCATCGCTTTCGGGGAAGGCGGCTTTGACGAAGCCCCCTATGCAGCCGAGGTCGCGAGACATCTGGGCACCGACCACACAGAGCTTCACCTTTCATCCAGCGCCGCGCGCGCCGTCATTCCGGAGTTGCCGCGGATATGGGACGAGCCGTTCGCCGACGAATCTCAGATACCAACCTTGCTGGTGGCCCGGCTCGCCCGGCAGCACGTCACCGTGGCTCTGTCGGGCGACGGCGGAGATGAGTGCTTCGCCGGCTACGGCCGCCACTTCATGGCCGATCGGCTGAGACGTCACGAAAGGCTCCCGTTAGCACTGCGGCGAACGATGGCAGCGGGCCTGGGACTGTTGGCCCGCGCAGCGCGCGAGGATTTGATGCGCAGCCTGCCGCTTCCGGCAAACATTCGCCATATGCTGCGGAGCGACCGACTCGATCGCTTTGCCGGGTTGCTCACCGCAACTCACGAGGACGAACTATATCGGCGGTTGGTGGGATCATCGACCGAGAGCCTCGCTCGCCATAGCCCGCCAGCGTCGATCAACGGCGCACCACAGCTTGACGGGTTACTGCCCCGAATTCTGTATGACGACATGGCCGGCTATTTGCCCGGCGACATACTGGTGAAGCTGGACCGCGCGACCATGGCCAACAGCCTTGAAGGACGGTGTCCACTGCTCGACCATCGGGTTGTCGAATTCGCCTGGCGCCTCCCGTCCAACGTGAAAGTTCGCAATGGCGGCGGCAAGTGGATCCTTCGTCACGTGCTGCGTCGTTATGTTCCGCAGCAGCTGGTCGACCGGCCGAAGCAAGGTTTCGATGTTCCCATTGCGGCCTGGCTGAGGGGTCCGCTGCGCATTTGGGCCAACGATCTCGTCGCCGATATGCGCGGTTCCGGCGATGGGATCTTCGACATTGCCAAGGTGGATGCTTGCTGGCGCGATCACATCGACGGCAGGCACGACCGCTCTCGCGCATTGTGGCCGGCTCTCATGTTCCAGGCCTGGCACAATGAGGCGCGGCGGCCATCGGTTCCAGAAACGGGGCTTGCTCGCGTGCCCGAACTCACAGGAGTATAAGATGGAAGGGTCCAAAGTCAGCCGCATCCATCTTCCACATGCCACCGAAATGCCGGTGCCTACACGCGAGTTCAGCCAGCGTCTGAGACGGCCGTTGCGTGAACAGATGGACACGCAAACACCGGTCCATCAGCTTGTTGCTACCCTTCAACGAAAAAGATGGTTCCTGCTTGCCATGGTCATCGCAGGAGGTGTCTTGGCCGCGCTTTCGGGGCTTGCCCGTCCACCTCTGTACGAAGCCACGACACAGGTGCTCGTCGACGCGCCCAGCAGAGCAGCCCCTGCCGGCGGCCTGATCTCGGCTCAGGACATGCTGGACTCCAGCATTGACGACCATATCACCATGCTCTCGTCGCAAAGCCATTTGCGAAGCGTGGTGGCGGCGCTGCGCAAGATGGACGCCGCCGAGGCTGCAAAACAGCCTGGTGCTGGAACCGGAAACTCTCCTCCCGATCCTGCTCGCGTCGAGCCGAAGTCGCGCTCGGTCCTGGACAGTCTGCTGGCCAAACTTTGGCCGCGAAGCACGCCGGCGGAGCCGGATGCGGCTGAACTCAAGGTGCTGCGTGAGGGCTTGAGGATTGGACAGGAACTGAGATCCAGAGTCATCAGCGTCGGCTTTACCGATCCTGATCCGGCGCGAGCCGCTCTGGTGGCCAACACATTCGTCCAGGTATATATCGGCGATCTTGCAGCCAAAAGTCAGGCTTCGGACAAGCAGGAACTCGACTCGATAGTCGTCGGACTTCCGGCTATACGAGACAGTCTCGCGGAAGCGACGGATCGGCTGGAGAGGTATCGGCTGAGCCACGGCGCTGTCGATCAGGGTGCGGCGGACAATGCTGCCAAGGAGACAGCCGAACTCACCCAGCAGATATCGATGTCCAAAGCGGATCTCGCTGCGATGGAATCCCGTCTTCAGCGTATTGAGGACCTTCGCAAGCAGGGCGCACCAGTGACCTCGCTGGTCGAAGCCATCGGCACGCCTGAGTTGGCCGAGTTGGCCGCTCGCCAGGCCAACGCGCCGGCAGACAAGGATCTGAGCAAAGCGATTGACAGCGAGGTCGAGCAGGACCTCGCGCGTATGGCTGCGGAGGTGAATATTTACCGGGCTCAGGTACGGGCTCTGGAAGATCGTAAGAATGTCCTCGACGCGGTCGTGACAGATACAGCCGGCCGGCTCTCCGGACTGCGCGCGCTCGAGCCGCAGGTCAGCATCCTGACGCAGCGATACAATGACCTGTTGGCCCGGCAACAGGACCTGAAGCGGCGGATTGCAAGTCCGTCCCCCGGCGTCGCGGTCCTTTCCGCGGCGTGGCCGCCCACCAATGCAACGACCCTTCCGCCAATTTTCCTTGTTCCGCCGGGTATGATTCTGTTCGGCCTGATTGGAGGGGTCTTGGTGCTGGTCCGCCAACGGTTTGACCGCACTGTGCGCGGCGAGGTCGAAGCTGAAGCTGCGCTCAGGGTTCCGTGCCTGGGGCTGATACCGCAGGCGCCGACGACGCACGCGAAGCGACTGCAGCAGCTGGTTTTGGGCCAGCAGGAATCCCGATACAGCCGCGCCGTGACATCCCTGCTCGTCGCGGCGGCACCAAATCAACTGAGAGTTCGTTCGCCGCACATCATGCTGATCACCTCCAGCGTGCCCGAGGATGGCGGGACCGAGCTCGCATGGAGTTTGGCATTGGCGGCCACGCGGCTGGGCGGCCGAGTCCTACTCGTCGATCTTGAACCCAAGGGCGCTCAGCTCACACTCGAGTTTCTGCACCAGTTCAGTGGGCCAAAGGCTAGCCATTCCTTCGCGGACTATGTCGGCAATCGCTGCGCCCTGGAGGATGCAGTTACCGGTATGCCTGAAGTCGGAATCGACTTAATGACCCTCGGTCCTTCGGAAGATCTGCTGACTCTGCTGTCGCGCGGGAATGGGTCCGAAGTGATGGAGGATCTGCACTCGGTTTACAGCGTCGTCGTCATAAACGGACCATCGGGGCTCGGGAGGCCGGAAGCCAGGTTCCTCACCGGATGGGCGGACGTGGTGCTTTTCGCGGTCCGATGGGCGAAGACGCAACGCCATGTCGCCCGGGGCGTGCTGGAACTGCTTCAGGGAGACGATTCTGTTTCGGTACCCGTCGGAAGCGTCCTTACGCGGGTGAACCTCAAAAAGCATGCCAGGTATCGGCTCGGCGACAGCGCCGATCTCTTACGCGAGAAGATTTGACGAGAGCTGCAGGCTCGCCTTCAGGCAAGGACAAATGCATGGATCTGGCGCGAGTATCGGCCAGGTTCGGGCCGCTGCCTGCACGCTGAGCGGCCTTCCTCGAATGGGTGGTGGTCCTTGCAGCTTGGCTGCCCGATCAACCGAGCATTCGCAGCAGGCCGTTTTGCTACTTGGCTTAATGAGGCCGTGGCGCCGGTAACGAGACTTTGTCGATTCTCGCCCACAGTGCGTTCCCACCCAGCGTCGATGCGTTCTTGACCGCATATGCCCACGCCGGCAAGCGTGACGGTGAAATCGCAAGCGCAGTCAGACCCTGCGCAATCCGTTGAGCTCTGCTTCGTGGCAGGGCGCGGACGAATTCACTCAGGGTGCCTGGTTTCTCGCCCTTGCGCAAATAGCTGTTCACGATGTCTTGCTTGAGGAATCCAAGCAGGTTGAACGGTTCCCGCTCACATTTGGTCAATTGCAAATCGTGCCGCCGGCACATGGCAGCGAACGCTCCTTTCGTCCAGCGACCGATGTGGTTTGGCGGCATGTCTATGAGGGAGCCGTGGGACTCCATATAGTAGGTTCTGTTATCGTTTGGCACCGCAATGAATACAGACCCCTGCGGCCTTAAGAGGAATTTCAACCGAGAGAAGACGTCGTCCACATGGTCCATGTGCTCAAAGACTTGAAACAGACAAATAAAGTCGAATGCCTCTCTCATGGAATCGAAGCTACCTGCTCGAACGTCGTTCGAAAATGTCTTGAAGCCTTTGGATGACAATACGGACTGCGATTCTTCGTTGTAGTCGACAGCAGAAATATCTGAGATTTCAAAGAATTTACCCTTCACGCGGTCGAGAAAATAACCGAACCCGGCTCCTACGTCGACGACGGTCTTTCCTTTGGTCTTCAAGCCCGTAAGCTCAGCGATTGTTCTTGCATATTCCCATCTCATGGTTGGATAGGAAGGGTGCGCCCAGGCCAAGTTATAAAATTCGACGCCGCCCGCGACGAAGGGATCTGCGAAACCGAATCCGCAATCCGAGCATTTGCGGATATCGCAGGCGTCGCTGCCCCAGAGATCCGAGAGGTGGCTCGTCAGCTTTCGAGAGCGCTCGGGGTCTTGCCGCGGATTAATGAAGTGTCGGGAGGCCTCGTCGGCTGTCACTTCGAACAATTTCACAGTTGATTTGCTGCCACACGCCGGACAGATGGTCATCACGCTTGTCCCTAAAGCCCTGACCGCACGAAGCCGCGATTCCGAATTGGCAAATGCACTTGATGCGACCTTACGATGGAGACCGAACGCCACCATCATTTATCTGAATGACATCGTTCGGCGGTGCGGCGGCGCAATGAACCCTCATGCCGCGTAGGGTTGAGGCCCTAAGATTTGAGAGACCCCGCTGTCTGCCCGGGAAGTTCGCAATTGTTGAACCTTCGCGCCGGGTTCCGTGGCGCATCGCGCGGAATGCCGATGCCCGGGAATGAAAGCGCTTAGCGGTGACTTGCAGCGAGCGGAACAACACAAACTCGCGATCCAGCCGCACTGCCGAATCCCGTCATTCAGGCGAATGATGGCGAGGCCCAGCGCCCATCGTAAGCTCTCCTTACCGTGACAAAGGGACAGAGCGGATTCGGTGCCGATGGGGAGCGTCCCAACACGAGTGAATCTGAAGCAGCACGCCAGGTTCCGATTTGGCGACAGCGCGGATCTTTTGCTCGCAAGAAGACCGTGAGTGCAGAGTACAGAAATTCGTGATCATCGAGCTTTTCGGACCGCCCGGTTCGGGCAAAACAACCTTCGCTCACGCCCTTGCCAAGCGACTATGCGAGAACGGATACCGCGCCGAAGTTGCGCGCAGTTACCAGCCTGCCCAAAGGTCGGGCACTCTCGACTTCGGAGTCTTTTTGTTTGTCAGGAGGATTGTCTCAGCGACGTTTTCCACGATGAAATTGATCTGCTTTCCGCGGAACGGCATCGAGGACCTGTCGAAATCTCTGCTGATGGTCAGGGCAATTCCGCCCAAAAAAGCAATTTGGCGCGCCCGCATCTGGCAGCATCTGCTGAAAATGTCTTGTGTTTGGGATCAGGCCAAGCTCACCGAAGGCATTGTGATCTTCGACGAGGGTTATGTTCAGGCAATCGGGTCGCTGGCATCGCTGAATGGAGCCGCGGGAAAAGCCGCCCTTGCAACGGCGCTGAACAACGTTCCCGTAGCTGATATCACCGTTAGAGTCGTGGTGCCGCGGCCGATCGTTGCGACACGTTTGCGCCAACGCATGGAACGCGAACCCCCTGCGGAACGCCTCTTCGAGGCCGATTTCGATGTAAACATGGGATCCTTTGGCGTCTTCAAAAAAATAAGCGAACTGCTTTCTGTGTCTGGTCGCGACTTTATTTCGGTGGGCATCTCAAGCGGGCCCACAACGATGAAAAGCATCCAGGACGTTGAGCGCAAGATCGTCGCCAAATTGACAGAATCCGGCGGCGGATCCCCAAGCGGAACTTCGGCACGCGCAATGGATGGCGCCAACTGAGGCAGCGGTCCTGACTCCGGAAGTCCGCGTCCCCGTGCGGTCGCGACCACCAGCTCGAGAGTTGCCAAGGCTGATCGTTCCAACCGATGGGCGGGATAGGGGCAGGCGTGTCAAGAATTGTGCTGGTCCGCAATCCAACGGTCTCATTCCGGCAGCCGGAGCGCTCGGGCGCGCAGCATCATTCAGGTGAATGATGGCGAGGCGCGGTGTGCACCGTAAGCTCTTTGTCCCAGTCCTCAGCCGCTTCTGGAATCGCGAGCCATGTCCCAAAGCGACTTTCTGAGATCCAGGGGGGGTCCAATAGGAGCAGAGCTGCCTCCAAACGCGATCGGCAAAATCGTCCGGGCGGCGGGTGGCGTATCGGCGATGGCGATTGCCGGGCAACTCATCCTCGTCGCCACGATTCCGATACTGGCCAGGCTCTATTCTCCCGCGGATTTCGGCCTCTTCACGATCTATCTTTCGGCCGTAAACATACTTGGCGCCGTCGCAGCACTGCGCTTCGAGCCTTCGCTGTACGGCGTCAAGGAAGCCGGACAGACCTATGTCACGGTCAAGCTAATTCTCCTGGCCGTGTTGGTGACCGGGGCGCTGACCTTTGCGGCCGGGCAGGCGCTTTCGAGCGTTACACCTGTCCAACTCAGACAACTGGTCTGGCTCGTTCCAATCGGGATGAGCGGCGCAGCACTCGTTGAAACGATGAATTGCTGGGCCCTGCGTGCGGGCTTGTTGCGTGACTTCGCCGTCGGCCGTCTCATCTTGCCCGCAACCATGGCGTTGCTGCAATTGGTTTTCGGCTTCGCCCGTCTGGGGGGCGAGGCGATGGTGCATGCGCATATTCTCAGCCAGTTCGTCTTTCTCGCTTTCCTGGGCCTCCGCATTCTGAGTTGGGATGACCTGCGCGGCATCGCCCGGGCGCCATGGCGGAGCGTCCTTGACAAGGCCAGAAGGGAATACAAGTTTCCGTTGTTCGACATCCCTGCGACCCTCGGCAGCTATGCCATCAACAATCTTCCGGCGATTCTTGTCGGTTCATTGTTCGGCGCGGCTTTTGCCGGCTACCTCGGTGTCGCGGCGCGGCTCGTAACTGGGCCGATCGTGCTGATCGCCACGCCGCTCAGCAACGTCTTTGTCGCCGAGGCGAACAAGAGCAGCAATCGCGGCCATATGCTTGGCATCGCGCGAGGCCTTCTGATTCTTGCAGCCGGTCTTGCCGCATTGCCGATCCTGGCGCTTGGGCTGGCGGCCCCTTACCTTGTCGTTCCCCTCCTGGGCGAAGCCTGGATCCCGACCGCCCAGATCATGACCGCACTGGCGTTCATGGGCGCCGTGCAGGCACTATCGACGCCGATCGGCGAGGTTCCCGCTCTGCTGCGGCGGCAAGAAGTGCGGCTCGTCGTCGACGCCGCGCGAATGGTGCTCGTGTTTGGTCCGTTGCTCGCCGGTGCCAAGGCGGGTTGGGCGCCTATCGACGTCATCTATCTCATGGCGGCCGGTGGAACAGTCGGCTTTGCCCTCAGAACCGCGGCCTCAGTCTACCTTTTGAGGCGCGCCGCGGAGCCGCCGCCATTGCCGAGTTCATATCATCGCGAGGAAAGAGCCCATGAAGCTCCAATTGAATAGCGGCGCGCGCTCTGAAGGGGCCATGCCACCAGCGAATTCCCCGGGGCGCGAAGAAGGTGAGGCAGGTCGGTCGCGACTCGGTCCGCGCGATATCAACGATGCTGCTCATTTTGCCGATGCTACGACAGTGCGCCCGTTCATTTCAGTTGCCGTTCCAACCTTTCGCCGGCCCGACACCATTCGGCGCACCATTGACAGTATCGTGGGGCAAGACTTCTCGAACTGGGAGCTTGTTGTCAGCGACGACGAGGGCCGAGGAGGGGTCAGCTGGCCCATCTTGGAAGAATACGCGCGAACCGACCCTCGCATTCGAATCGTTGAAAATCACCGAGGTCGAGGGCAGGTGGAGAACACCAACAACGCCATGCTCGCCTGCAGGGGGAAGTGGATCAAGTTGCTGCATGACGACGACTGGTTGGCGCCGGGAGCCCTGAAGAGGTTCGCCGAGATTTCGATAAAACATCCGTCGGCGGCGTTCATGACCTGCGCAGCGCATGTCGTCGAGGAGAGCCGAGTGGTGATGCGCTCGGATCCACCGGAGCAAAACCGGGTTTCGCTCTATTCAAGCCAGCAGTGCCTGACGGACCTTTATCTGGTTCGCATGACCAGGAGCCTTGGCATCATACCCTCGACGCTCTTGATCAACGCTACGATCATTCACGCCGGGTGCCTGATGCGCGCCCATAAATCAATCCCGGCCGGGGTCGACCAGTTGTTCTTCGTAGACCTTGCCCGTTGCGGAGATATGGTTGCCATCAACGAAGGCCTGATCTTCTACGACGCGACACGCCACCCTAGTATCACCACGACGAAGAGCTACGACGACGTGGACGAGGTAACCCTTGCCGTCAAGCAGCTCAACTGGGGTCTTATCGAGGACAGGAAGGGGCTGCCTGATCCCGAGACCCTTTTGCGTGCGCTGCGGGTCGCCCGCATCCCGGCCAGGCTTCGGTATCAGTCCTGGCGAACAACCATGCGGGATGCGCTGCAGATCCTTCGTCCATCGGTAATGAAAATAGCCAATCAATATGCTCGGGAATACCTGTTCAGGATACGCCGGACACTCGGGCCGTTGCAGACCCGCAAACGCTGAGCGCTATCAGAGCAATTCCAGGAAAAGTGTGAAACGGTTTTCCGTCCGGAATTGCTCTAAGGCAACACCGAAATTCGCCCTAGAAGAGCGACCAGCTCCGCCTGGCGCTTCGTGTCCGTTTTCGCGAAGAGCGATGCAAGCTGGGTGCGGATTGTCGTCCGGCTAAGCTGACAATGCTCGGCGATTTCCAGGGGAGCATCGCCTTTCGCCAAGCGCAATGCCAGATGCGTTTCGGCACCGGTCAAGCCGAACATTTTCTGCAGCGTTTGAGGGTTAGGCCCGGATCTCGGCTGGCGGTCGAGGAGAGCGAGGATGATCGACCTGTCGGGAGTGACGATCCCTTCTTCGTTGAGGATGACCGGCCGGTCTCCGGCGCTGCGGATCACGATCCAGGACAGTGTTCCGGGCGTAAAATGAGCGGGGACGCTGGCGATCAAACTCCTCAGCGCCGCGGCTAGATCGCTGTGCGGACCCGGGGAATTTCCATAGCTGTCAAGAATGATTTCGGCGGCTGCGTTCCATTTGAGAACCCTCTTCGACTCGCTTAACACAAGCCAGCCACAGCCTATGCGCTCGAGCATGCCGGTTATCGAATCGAGCCCCGGCCGCTCGCACCTGCTTACCGGAACCGGCCTGACCTTGCGGTCAGAGCCTCGAGCATAGACCGAGGTCTTTGGCCTGCCGCCAAAGCCTGCCTCCAACATGCTGTGTTGCGCGCTGTATCGCGTGTCGTTCTGCCCATCGACCAGGTTCATTGACTACCCCCATCGCCCATCGCCGCTATCGGTGCCCTGACGCCAGGTCGCTGCTTCGACACAAATGCGTCTTGACGATCGATAGCCGGAAGGTTTGGCTGCTGATTCTCAATAGGCCGGGACGTTGGAGTGTGAAAGCGGGCAGACGTACTAGATTGCGCGTTCGACGGTCTAAGCTCGACGGGTTAAGCCGAAAGTTGTAGTTAGGTTGGATGAGGTTGCTGAAAGAGGTCTAGTCCTGTCGCGAACTCATCTAGCGTCGACGGCCATACTGATCGCTACATTGCTCTTCGAGGCAAGGGTTTCCCTTACTGGTGCCACTGACCCAGGTTTTCTCGAATTCATCCCGGCGATCGTTATCATTGCCTTCCTTGAGAACCGCTGGCTTGCGATCGCATCGACCCTTGTGATGGCGGCTGCCGGCTTGGGTGCCCGGATCGTCATCAATGGCCAGGCTTTTGCCGATGAATGGGTACGCGCCATCCTGCTTTTGCTTGCCGGCGGGATGATTGCCTTTCTTTTCGACCGTTCGAGGCAAAGCTTACGTGCGTCGCTGGACGTCAAGCTCGCAGCCGTCGAGGCTGCCGAGTCGCGTTACCGCCGGGTTTTTGAGCGAGCCGCCATGGGCTTTGCCACCGCCAACGACAAAGGTGAATTGCTGCGATCGAACAGGCGCCTCGGTGCCTTGCTGGGCTATCCCGAAGATGACCTTGTTGGCCGGCATATGGATACGTTTGTCCATCCGGACGATCGTGACTTGTTCAAAAAGTCGCTGGCAGGGTTGAGTGCCGAGACGCCGTCGTCCGGCTCAGAAATGCGCCTGATCAGAAAGGATGGCAGCACGTTCTGGGCCCGGCTCACGCTTTCTTTGTCCGCGCCGGACACGTCGCCGCTCGATAGTCTGTTCATGGTCGTCGACGACATTACGGAACAACGATCCGCTCGCGAAGCGCTTGTGGCTCAGAGGGAGTGGCTGGACCTCGCGCTATCTGCCGGCAGGCTTGGTATGTGGCGAATAGAGTATGACGAAAAGGTCATCTCGGGCTCAAACAAATTTTGGGAGATTTTAGGGCTGCAGCCGGCTGCGCTTCGTCCCTTGGGAGATATGTCGGCAATCGTACACCAAGCGGACTGGGCGAAACTCGCATCGCCTCCAAGGAAGGATCGTCCTGGGGGCAACTATGACGTGGAGGTCCGTATCAAGCGGCCAGACGGCCAAATTCGTTGGATCGCCTTGCGGGGACGCGAGGAAAACCAGAACGGCCGCAATCAACGGACTGGCATCGCAGCGGATTTGACCGAGCGACGGCAAACGACGCTGTTGCGTGCGGCGATAAGAAAGCAAGAAGGGCTGATGCTCGAACAGCGCCATAGGTCCAGCAACTTGTTTGCTGTCATCACGGCCGTAGTGAAGATGGTCAATGCGCCGGACGGCAACCTCGTCAAATTCAAGGAAACGCTCATCGAGCGAATTCGCGCGCTCGAGGTGACGCATAAGCTGCTCACGAACAGCGCCGATGCATCGTCCACCATTCATGATCTCGTCGCTCAGGAACTTCGGCCCTTCTCGGAAGCAGGCAAGACAACGGTTACGGGCCCTGAGATCAAGATTTCAAGCGGGGCGGCTGAGAGTTTTGCAATGATCGTCCACGAACTCACCACCAATTCGATAAAGCATGGGGTGCTCGGCGACGCGCAAGGCAAGATCGAGGTGCGATGGGATTTCGCCTCAGGCAGGGCAGGCGACGAGGTCGTATTTGATTGGATCGAAACAGGGGGCCGGCGCATCGCTCCGATCAAGCGTCAGGGCTTTGGATCAATGGTTCTGGGGGTCGACGGAGCACCCCTTGTGGGGCATTCCTCAAAATTCGAAATGCGGGAGGATGGGTTGCGGTATTCTCTCCGGCTGTCGCCGAAGGAGATCCAAGGCTAGTTCACATCGGCCCTAACCAAGTCTTGATCAAAACCGCCGCTTCCGTGCGATTTCGAACCCCCAGCTCTCGCATGATCGCGGCGGCATGAATCTTCGTCGTCGCCTCGGCGATATCGAGATCTCGCGCGATTTCCTTGTTCGAATATCCTTCAGCCATCAGCCTCAGAACATCCTTCTGTCGCGACGTGAGCCTTTCCAGGGCGCCGGCACCGGCGCTGTTCCCGTGCGGAATCTCCAGCATGTGCTCTCGGCTTCCGGAGTTTCGGGACAGCAGCGCTGGTACGTAGATTCGGCCCGAGAGGATTTCCTTGACCGCCAGCACGACTTCCTCGTCGCTCTGCGATTTCACGATATATCCGTGCAGCCCCACCGAGAGAGCGGTCAGTATTTCGGATCGTGAATCGTTTCCAGAAACAATCGCAAACCGTGTGTCCGGATAGGTCGCCAGGACATCGCCAAGCACTTCTTGAGTGAAGAGCCCCGGCATATTGAGGTCAAGCATCGCGAGGCTGACGGGCTTGTGTTCGGCAAGAAGGCCAACGACGGCATCGAAACACGTCGCCTCAAAGATATCGACGCCATCGATGCCGGCGGTCAAAGCCAACCGCAAGCCACGCCGGTAGAGGCCGTGATCATCGGCGATGACGATCTTGTACATTTTACCCCAACGCACACACTGCCCATTGGGGGGCTAACGGCAATCGCCCAGAGCGTTGTTCTGCCCAATACGAATTCTGAGGCGATCCATAACCTGTAGCCGGTCCCCAACAATGCCCGCTTCACACTCAGTCGCCAGTCTGATGTACCCATCCGGCGACAGAAAAGCTTACTCCCCGTTTACCATGATTCAAGTCGGACCTTGGTCCGTCGGGGCCTGCGGGCGGACGAGCTTGGACGCCGAGCGACAGATCTCGCTATCCAGGCTCCGATCCGTGCAGCTTTGAGCAGAGTCCGGAGCGCCATTCGAACGCACGACGACAGGCCACCGGCCACGGCGTAATTTCCCGGCCATGAAGTCGAGGCACGTCCGGCAGGCCATCGGTCGCGTTCATCCTGCCGAGGTTGATCATTGGTCGTGTCGGCCGAGTACGCACGGAGGATCGTATGAAAGCGGTTATTCAATGCGGTGGAATGGGTACGCGGCTTCGGCCATTCACATCGGTATTGCCCAAACCTCTGATGCCGATCGGCGCCCGGCCAGTGCTTGAATTGCTGCTGAAATGGCTGCGGCGCAACGGTATCGAAAACGTCTATGTCACAACCGGCTACCTCGGCCATCTGATCCGCAGCGTCTGCGGTGACGGTTCGCAATGGAACCTGAAGATCCGCTACACCCAGGAGATGGAACCGCTCGGGACCATCGGCCCGCTCTCCTTGATCAGGGACGAACTGGATGAACCGTTTCTTGTCCTCAACGGCGACGTGCTTACCGACCTGAGCCTCAGTCGGTTCGTGGCGTCGCACAAGGCGCACAACGATTTGGTCACGATCGCGACCGCTTCGCGTATCACCAAGATGGACTTCGGCGTCATCGACGAGGTCAACGACACAGTCCGGGTGTTCCGCGAGAAGCCTGCGCTCTCGCACCTGGTAAGCATGGGAATATACTGCATGAATCCAGGCGTTCTGCAGTTCATTCCATCGGGCATCCCCTTCGGGTTCGATGATCTCATGCTGCAAATGCTTCAAGATGGACAGGTCGTGCACGTCTATAAGCACGAAGGTCTTTGGCTGGACATCGGCCGGGTCGAGGATTTTCAGAAAGCGCAGGCGACATCCTGGGAGGAGCAGTCGGCATCCATCGAGGTCGCCGCCGCCGCGGCGTGAAGGCGCATATCGACACACGTGAAGGATCACCGGGAGGTTGGGATGCTCTTGGTTAGTGCCCCCGTGCTGGGTGTACCAGAGAAGGCTGCTTTATCCAAAGTTATTGACAGCGGCTGGCTGACGATGGGCGAGCGTGTTCGGGCGTTTGAAGAGGCATTTGCCGCAATGCACGGCGTCGAAGACTGCGTCGCGGTGAACTCTTGCACCGCGGCGCTTCATCTCATCCTCTACGGACTTGGCATTGGACCCGGTGACGAAGTCCTGGTGCCTTCATTGACTTTCGTGGCGACCGTGAACGCGGTCCTTTATGTCGGTGCCACGCCAGTCTTCGTCGACATAGAATCCGAAGACGTGCCGCTGATGTCGGTTGCAGAAGCGGAGGCGCGCTGCACGCCCCGCACCCGGGCCGTGATCCTCGTCCATTTCGCAGGTTATCTTGCCAACAAGGAAGAATGGCAGACATTCGCAAACGTACGAGGCCTCTACATCATCGAGGACGCCGCGCATGCTCCTGGACTGAAGGAGGTGGGCACATTTGGTGCCGGAGCGGCATTCAGCTTCTATGGCAACAAGAATATGACCACCGCCGAAGGTGGGGCGGTCGTCACGAGGGACCCCAACCTGCGTGAGACGATCCGCCAAGCCCGTGGGCACGGCATGACTACCGGAACCCGCCAGAGATTGAACAGCCGCACGCCGCAATATGACGTGACCATGCTGGGCTTCAACTACCGCATGGATGAAATGCGGGCTGCGATCGGTTTGGTTCAGCTGCGCAATCTGCAGGAGTGGAACGAGGTCAGGCGCATCCTCGTTGTGCTGTATCGGCGCCTTATCGCCATGCGCTGTCCGACCGTCACGATCCCGTTTTGCGAACCTCGCACCTCCGCCTATCACATAATGCCGATCCTCCTGCCTCGTTACGTCAACAGGCAAGATGTGATCGACGAGCTGCGTGCGCAGGGCATACAGACCACAATTCACTATCCTCCCGTGCATCAAATGACGCTGTACCGGGAGCGTTACCCAGGGGTCCACCTACCGCGTACCGAGGATTTCGCCGAACGTGAGCTGACTATTCCACTGCATCCCCAGATCACATCTCCCGTCGCGGAGGCGGTCGTGGATGCCTTGGCATCAGCCCTCAATGGCGGTGCTCGGGCGGGGGCCGTCGCATGAACGCATTCGACCTGCCCCGGCCTGCAATGACACGCGTACGCCACGGATTCGGCAGGCGCGCGATGGATATCATTGCCGCGTCCGTCGGCATCATAGTCCTATCCCCGCTGATGTTGACAATTGCGCTCGTGCTGCTGCTCGAAGGCGGCCGGCCCGTGCTTTTTGTGCAACCCCGCATAGGCGCCGGCGGCCGGCTCTTCCACATGTACAAGTTTCGAAAATTCGATCCGCGCTGCGATTCCGGCGGCCTCGCGCTGACCCTTGCCAATGATCTGCGCATGACCGCCGTGGGCAGAATCCTCGCCCTCACCAAATTCGATGAACTGCCGCAGTTGTGGAACGTCTTGAAAGGCGAAATGGCAATAGTCGGTCCGAGGCCGGAGAGCCTCGCTTTCGCCGAGTGTTTCAGGGACGGCTATGAAGCTGTTCTGCAATATAAGCCAGGATTGCTCGGCCCTGCTCAAATCATGTTTCGCCGCGAGGCCCTTTTCTATCCTCACGGCATAGAGCCGACGCTTTTCTACAAGGAAGTCCTGTTCCCAGCAAAAGCCAGGATAGATCTCTCCTATTATGGTCGGCGAACGATGGCGTCGGACGCCGCACTCGTCATCCGCGGTGTCTTCGTTCTTCTTGGCCTTGGCTTGTCGCGTTCGATGGAACCGTGAGCGTTTCGCATGGTCGTCAGCGGCATTCGCAAGTCAGTGCTTGGGTGATGCGAGGGTTATATAGTCATGACCTACGAGGGAAAGAGAGTTCTGGTCACGGGCGCGGATGGATTCATCGGGTCGCATCTGACCGAAGCGCTGGTTCGCGGGGGCGCCGACGTGACCGCATTGGCCCTCTATAACTCGTTCGACAGTCACGGGTGGCTGGATGATCTGCCGGACGATATCCGAAATCAGCTGAAGCTCCTGCGCGGCGACGTTCGCGACAGCGCGTTCCTGGACAGGATCGTGCGTGGCCAAGCCGTTGTCTTTCATCTCGCGGCACTGATCGCCATTCCATATTCCTATGCGGCTGCCCAGTCATATGTGGAGACCAACGTCATGGGCACCGTCAACGTCCTGGAAGCGGCGCGCCAGTGGGACGCCGAGCGTGTCGTGCACACCTCCACCAGCGAGGTCTACGGCACCGCACTCAGCATGCCGATCAGCGAATCCCACCCGCTGCAGGGACAATCGCCATACTCGGCCTCCAAGATCGGAGCCGACATGATGGCGGAGTCCTATGCTCGATCGTTCGGCGTGCCCGTCGTGGTGCTTCGTCCCTTCAACACCTTCGGACCGCGACAGAGCGAACGGGCAATCGTGCCGACGATTATCAGGCAGGCCCTCGACCCGAAATGCCCAGCCATCATGGTGGGTGATACCAGCCCGATCCGCGACCTCACCTTCGTCGAGGACACCGCGGCGGCCTTCCTCGCCGCCGGCTCGGCCGAACTCGAATTCGGCCATGCCTACAATGCCGGAAGCCAACGCGCGGTGACCATATCGGACGTGTTGGACCTGGTGCTCGACTTGAGCGGCTCCAACAAGCCGGTTCATCGCGATGAAGGGCGGTTGCGGCCGCAGAATTCCGAGGTCCGGGCTCTGCTGGCGGATTCATCCCGGTTTGAGACCGCAACGGGATGGAGGGCGCAGACCGGTCTTCGCGAAGGCTTGAGCCGAACCATTGCGTGGTGGCGGACACGGCTCCGTGCGGGCCTCGTACGTCATGAGATGGGTTACATGACATGAGACTTCCCCCGCTTGTTGCCGTATTGCTGCTGGTTTGCGTTGCCGCGCTGCTGAACTTGCGGACGGCCGGCGGTCAAGGAAGCAACACATCCACGGGCTTCGTGGCGCCCGTGGCGATGGATCTGCCTGACTATCTTCGCCCAGCGACCGACCCGGCCTTCGGCACAAGCTTCGTTCGCATCACCAAGACCGGGGCTCTTGGAAATGGTGTCGTTTGCGGGCCAAAATACTGCAGCCATCGCTATTCGAGCGCTCAAGCCTGGAACGCAGACCAGACATTGCTGCTCCTCGACAACGGCTGCAATGGAATGTGCTTTCTCGACGGGCACACTTATGTGGCGCTGTTCAGTCGGAAGAGAGGAGGAGAGTGCGAGTGGCACCCTCGAAGCGCCGAGCTGATGATCTGCGTTCAAGGCCGGACGATTTCGACCTGGGCACCACGGACGAACCAGGAAGAGATCCTGTTCACCTCCACGGCGTATCACGATCTGCGATTCGGCCCATCGAAGGGCAATCCCAGCCGGGACGGCAGCCGCATCGCGGTCCGCGCGGTCCGCAAGGACGGCACGGACGTTGTTTTTGCCTATGATCTGAACCAGCGGCTGAAATTCCCGGACATCGACCTTGCTCAGGTTCCCGGAACGACCAGCTCCTGCACGATCTCGCCGCTCGGAGCGTATATCCTATGCTTCCAAAACCTGGTGGACGGCACAGAGCAAAGAGCGATTTTCGCCGTTGACGGCACCTTGCATCAGAGATGGACGGACCATCATCGGCCCGGTCACGGGGATCTGACGGTCGACGAGGACGGCAGCGAAGTCTATGTCGGCATCAGCAAATCCAGTCCGGACAAGTTCCAGATCATCAAGCGCAGGCTTTCGGATGGGAAGGCGACTTCCCTTACCGCTTACGGCCAGGCGGAACATGCATCGACCCGCGCCCTGGCCAGGGGCGATTGGGTATTCCTGAGCTATGGCGGCGATCCGGACGAGGTATCGGCCAATCCGGGCTGGGCTCCCTATGCGCGCGAAGTCATCGCGCTCCGCATCGATGGCAGCGGCGCCATCCGTCGCATCGTGCAGACGCGAAACCCTCCCTCCGACTATTGGAGCGAGACTCATGCCTCGCCTTCTCCGGATGGCTCCCAGGTGATCTGGTCGAGCAACTGGGGCACGCCGGGCGGCCCGGTCTACGAGTTCGTCGCGCGCCTCGACTGGGGCGAACAACAAAATCCGAAGGAGGTTGTTGCCAATGACCAACCTTAGCCGGTTCTTCCTTGCGGTTCTTGCGCTCTTGGGCACCGCGCCGATGGCGGCCGCGGCCGATACATCGAGCGCCTACCGGATTTCACCGGGCGACACGGTCGAAATCGGGATAACCTCCATTCCCGACCGGACCCAGCGCGCGGTTGTCCAGATGGACGGCACGATCGTGCTTCCTGATGCCGGCACGGTCTCGGTGGGCGGTCTGACGCCGCCCGAATTGCAGACGCGCATGCAGACGATTCTGCCGACCAAGATCTTTCACATCCGCATGCCCGACGGCCGCGAACAGATGGCGGTCGTCAGACCAAGCGACGTGACGGCGATCATCGCCGAGTATCGCCCCATCTATGTAACCGGCGATGTGCTTACACCGGGACAGCAGGCCTATCGTCCGCTCATGACCGTACGACAGGCGGTCGCTGTGGCTGGCGGTTTCAGCCTCCTGCGGGCGCGGGGCAACCAGGCAGGCCCGGATCCGACGGATCTGCGACGCGACTATGAGATGATCTGGGGAGAATACACCAGGGATTACTTCCACAGCGCGCGCCTGCGCGCCGAACTCGACAAACAGGCAAGCTTCGACACGCAGCCTCCGCAAGGATCGCCTCTTTCTCCCGCGTTGGCGGCCGGAATAGCCAAGGCCGAAGCGGAAGCGCTCAAGCTCTCGCTGGACAATTTTCAGCAGGAGCAGAGCTTTGTCGAAAAGGGCGCCAAGGATGCCGCCACGCAGGTCGAAGCGCTGCTGAAGCGCGCGCAGGATGAAGCGGATGGAGTGAAGGCCGATGAAGACGACCTGGAGCAGGTCACCAAGCTGTTCAAGGCCGGGAACCTGACGAACAACAGGCTCGCCGATGTTCGGCGCGCTGTCCTGCTTTCGTCAAGCCGGGCGCTGGAAACATCGGTCGAGCTCATGAGAACGCGGCGCCAGCAGGATGATTTTGCCAGGCAGCTCGAGCGCAACGAGAACCAAAGGCGTATCGGTTTGCTGAACGAATTGAGGGACACAGAGGTCCGGCTGGCCGACATCGGGACAAGACTTCGCGCCGCAAGCCAGAAGCTGCAGCCCCAGGGCGCTACCGCCGCCCCTTTGTCGATCGCCGGCGAAACCGTCAGGGCTCAGATGACGATCGTTCGCAAGATCGATGGGCAATGGCGCAAGGAACCTGCCGACGAAGACGCCGAAGTGTCGCCAGGCGATACGATCGAGGTCAGGTTCAGCAGTGAACTCGAAAGCGCGGCGGTCCAGTAGGCCGTCGTTTCCGCAACAATCGACCAAACTCGATGTCGTTACGAGTGCAAGTCTTGAGCGAAGATATCAGCGTTACCGACGCCTACAGCAAAGGCAGCACCGCCTTCATGGGAATGGAGATGCTGGTCGCTCCCGGTGCACTGGTCCCGCGGCCGGAGACCGAACTGCTTGGCACGACCGCGGTCGATGTCTTGCATAAAATGAACCTGCCGGCGCCGCGCGTCGTCGACATGTGCTGCGGCGCAGGCAATCTCGCTTGCGCCATCGCGCATCATGTTCCGGCCGCGACGGTCTGGGCCAGCGATCTTACCGATGCGTGTGTCGAAGCAACGCACCGCAATATCGTCCACCATGGACTGGTCGGCCGGGTATCGGTCCTGAAGGGCGATTTGTTCGAAGCTCTATCCACTTTGCTGCCTCAGGGCACGATCGACCTTATCGTGTGCAATCCGCCCTATATCTCGGAGAAACGGCTTGAAGGCGATCGCTCCCATCTGGTCGCTCTCGAGCCGCGCGAGGCTTTCGCGGCCGGGCCCTACGGCATCGCCATCCACATGCGCGTGGTGAAAGATGCCCTGCGGTATCTGCGGGTCGGCGGTGCGCTGCTGTTCGAGGTCGGCCTCGGTCAGGACCGCCAGGTCGCAAGCCTGATGGAGCGCAGCAGGGGCTACGAGAATATCGCCGCCGTCACCAACCTCACCGGCGAGGCGCGCGTCGTGCTCGGATACGCAAAGCCGCAGCCCTGAGCAACTCGCAGGTCGGCTTCACCCCCTCTTTCGGGCGATGAACTGCGCTATTCCCTGGATGGAATCGAGGTTCTCCGGGAGGAGCTCGCTGTCTTCGACGATGATGCCAAAGGTCTCTTCGATGAAGCCGATGACCTCGAGCACCCCGGTGGAATCGACGATGCCCTGGTCGAGCAGCGATTCGGTGGTGCTGAGAGATTTCACGTCCGCGATGTAGAAGTTCGAAGCCAGAAAATCCCGAATTTGCTTCGTGTAAACGTCGCCCGCGGGCTTGGTTGCCAAAATCGAATCCATCTAATCCACCCTCCGATAAAAAAAGACAAATGCGATCCGCGCCGTCCAACAGGCGCTACGAAAGAGCTACCTTCTTGAGTTTTCCGGTGTCCGTCCTGGGCAGACTGGGCACGATGACGATGGACTTCGGGACCATGAAGTTTTCCAGCCGCTTCTGGCATTCCATCTGAAGCTGCTTTTCGCCGACAATCCGTCCTTGCTCGATCACGACGAACGCCTTCACCGCCTGGCCCAGAAGCTCGTCGGGGACACCGATCACCGCGGCCTCCTTCACGCCCGGAATGTTCACCAGCACGTTTTCGACTTCCTTCGGCGCAACCTTCTCGCCGCGGGATTTAATAATTTCGTCGCCGCGGCCGATGAAATAGAGATAGCCCTCCGCGTCCATCCGGCAGTAGTCTCCAGTGTAGAGGACCTGCTCGCCCGGCAAGGGGCCGGGCTTGAGCTTCCTGGCGGTCGCTTCCGGTTTGCCCCAGTAGCCCTTCATCACCGTCGCGCCACGGATGACAAGCTGTCCAACGGTTCCGGGCCCGACCCGCCTGTCGTTGTCGTCGACGATCCACATTTCCGTGTTCGGGATCGCAATCCCCACGCTCAGGGGCTTTCGCTCGAGATCTTCCGGCGGCAGGTAGGTGCAGCGCTTGCACTCGGTGAGGCCGTACATCGAATAGATTCGCGCGTCCGAAAACAGCTCCCTGAGCATGTTGATGTGCTTGAGCGGCAAGGCGGCCGCGGTGTTGGTGACATAGCGGATGCTCGAAAAGTCGTGGTCCTTCAGCGACTTGAGCTCTGCAAGCGAAGCAAAGATTGTCGGCACTCCGGGAAAGCCCGTAATCCTCTCGTCCTTGATGAGCTGAAGGATCCGCGCCGGAAAAGCGAAGGAACGTTCGAGGACAAGCCGAGCGCCGGTGCGGAAGGCCATCAGCATCTGATAGAGGCCGTAGTCGAAGGCTAGGGGCAGGACGTTGAGGATCACCTCATCTTCGCGAAGCTCCAGATATGACGCTATCGACGTGCATGCCGCCGTCATGTTGCGGTGTGTCAGCATCACTCCTTTGGGTTCGCCCGTGGACCCGGAGGTATAGATGATGGCGGCAAGATCGATGTCGATCGAACGGCGTGCCGGCGCGGCGGAAGCTCTTTCGGCGGCCGTTTCCCAGCGCATCCCATGCGGCAGCCGGCTGAGTTCGTCATCCTCGATCGGCCCCGATACGATCACCTTTCGCAGCGAGCGGCAGTCGCGCGCCGGCCCGCCGAACACCGAGCGCAAGTGCTGGTCAGTGATCAGCGCCGCCGGTAGGCAATCATTCAGGAGGTAGTCGAGCTTCTCGCTTTTTGTGAGCGGATTGACGATGCACACGACAGCGTTTGCCTTGAGCGCCGCCCAGAAGCTGACAACGGTCTCGAGCGTGTTGTCGGCGAAGATCATCACGCGGTCGCCGCGTTGCACGCCGGCCGATACCAGACATTGCGCGAGCCCGTTGGAGCGCTCGTCGATTTCGGCGTAGGTGATGCGTTGCCGATTGCAAACCAGCGCCACCTTATCGCCGAGCCGGCTGGCGGAGTGGATCAGATAGTCGTGCAGGAGCGGTACGGCACCATGGATCATGCTACCTCCCTTTCCCGATGCTCGTAGTCGACATCGATGCCGAGATCCGGCCTTGTCGCGCCGGCTGGACGGGTTGCGACAAATTGTTGATGCAGGAGTTGCGTCGACAGCACGCCCACCAGGGCCATGTTGTCGGAATTCGACATGTCGCCCTCGCCAACTCGGGCCTGGCACTTTCCAACCAGACGGGCAACCGATTGAGGATCGAAGACGCCCGCCGCTTGCAAAGCCGTCTCGGACAATGCTTCACGAATGTATGCCGGGGCGTCGGCGGCGAAGAAACTCAACGCATTCGGCGCCCGGTAGGGTTGCTTCTTTCGAGCAACGACCTGTGGCGGCAGAATCGGCGCCGCGGCGCGCTTCAGCACGTGCTTCTCATCGAGGCCCCGCAGCTTGTAAGCGTCCGGAAGCGCATTGGCCAAGGCGACGACCTTGTCATCCAGGAAGGGGAAGCGGCCTTCGACGGAATGGGCCATCAGCATCCTGTCGCCTTGGGAGGAGAGCAGATAGCCCGACATCAGAGTCCGGATCTCCAGATATTGGTCCTGGGCGAGGGGGCTCCATCGCGGGAATTCGGCCGGCAATGTCGAGAGCAGTTCGGTCACCGCGTCGCGCCGTTCCGATGCGGCGCGCATATCCGGGCAGAACAGGCGTTTGATGGCGCTCGTCGTGCGCCAGCGCGTGTCATGCGCAAATCCGGCCACGGTGTGGGCCTGAATGTTGCGGCCGAAGAATTGCCTGGCCAGCGCCTGCTGATGAACCGGTGAGCGCGAGAGGTAAGGGTAGAGCCGTTCGAGCAGCCGGGCGCGCCTTGTCGAAGCCGGCTGGCGCCCCCAGAAGCGGCGCACCTTGCCTTCGCGGAACAGGTCATAGCCGGCAAACATCTCGTCGGCACCTTCGCCTGTCAGCACCACCTTGATGCCGTGTTCCCGCACCAGCCTGGACAGCAGGAAGAGCGGTGCCGGGGCGGTTCTGAGGATTGGCCGCTCGGTGTGGCGGATCACCTCGGGAAAGACCGAGGCGATGTCGCTGCGCGAAACGACTACCTCGTGGTGCTCGCTCCCGGTTCGGGCGGCGACGAGCCGCTGGAAATGGGTCTCGTCATACTCGGCATCTGCAAAACGCAGGGAGAAGGTTTGGAAACGCTCGCCGGCGAAGCGCCTTCCGAGCGCGGCGACAAGGGAGCTGTCGAGCCCGCCCGACAGATAGCAGCCAACCGGCACATCGGCCTGCACGATCCGCAACGCCGTCGCGGCTTCCAGCGCGACGCGCACCTCCTCGACCGCATCGTCCAGGGAGCCGCCAGATCGATCGTGTTCCCGACCATCGATTTCCGGAAAGCGCGGTTGCCAAAAGGGATACTCGCGCGCCACGCCGTTCTCATAGAGGCGCACATGTCCAGGCGGGAGTTCGCGGATGCCCTGAAACACGCTCTGCGGAGGAACAACCGTCCACATGGTGAAGGTCTGATCGATGCCGGCCGGATCGAACGCGCGCGGGATCGCGGCCTCGGCCGCGAAGATTGCCTTGACTTCGCTCGCAAAGAACACACGGCCGCCATGCTCGCAGAAATGCAGCGGGCAAATGCCGTAGCGATCGCGCGACAATACCAGGCGGCCGGCAACCGGGTCCCAGATCGCCAGCGCCCATTGGCCGTTCATACGCTCGAAGGCGGCCTGACCCCATTCCTGATAGGCGTGCAGAGCGACTTCGGTATCGCTGCGGGTGCGGAACCGATGACCGAGGGCGATCAGACTGTCCCGCAGTTCGAGGTAGTTGAAAATCTCGCCGTTGAACACGACCCACATCAGGCCGTCAGCGTCGGTGAGGGGCTGCTGTCCATGTCGAAGATCGACGACCGACAAGCGAGCATGCGCCAGCCCGGCACGTCTGTCCCGGTACAGTCCCCGCTCGTCCGGGCCGCGATGCGCAAGCGCTCCAGCCATGCGTATCAGTGCCTCACGAGAAGGCGGTTCGGCGGTGGCGCTCAGCGCCAGTATTCCGGCGATCCCGCACATCCGGGTCAGCCCGCGTCCATCGGGACGGATGGCAAGGGCCGGGCGTGCAGGTAACGTGCTGCCCGACGCTTGGCCTCAATGTCCTTGTAGACCTTTTCGACCTGGCCGCCGGTGAGGCCCGCAGCCGCCGCGACCTCGTCCGCGCATACTCCATGGTTCACTCCATAGAGGCACAGATCCGTCAGGTGGTAAGGCAGTGCGAAGTAGAATTCCTCCTGGCTCTGCGCCATGGAGAATGTGTCGGTGGTCGGAGGCCGGCGCCGGATTTCTTCGTTCACCCCGAGATATTCCGCCAACTGGTAAACCTGCGTTTTGTAGAGGTGCACGATCGGCATCACGTCGGCGATGCCGTCGCCTTGCTTGACGAAAAAGCCCTGGTCGTATTCGAGCCGGTTCGGCGTTCCCGCTACCGCGTAGCCGAGGCGGTCCGCGTGATAGTACTCCGTCATCTTGCGGATGCGCTGCTTGTAGTTGGTCGCGGCGACGATCTGCAGATAGGCTGCCATGGGCAGCCGGACCGTGTTGACCTTGCCTTCAGGATCCTGAACCGTGAGACGGGTGATGTTGAGGCCCTGGCTCTCCAGGACCGAGGTAAGCACCAGTTTGCATTTCCACCCTTCGTCATAGTCTGGAACGACGGAGCGGATGGCCTCGATTTGTCGACGATAGGCGCCGATGGCATCAAGCGCCGGGGCTATGTCTTCCACCAGGGTGTCGATGCCGAGCTGGGCCGCGATGACGCGCCCGAGCCTAAGCGAGTCTCCGGAGGAGTCACGCTCCGGCATGAAGATTCCCAGGACCTTATCCCTTCCGAAGGCGCGCACGCACAACGATGCGACGACGGAACTGTCGATGCCGCCTGACAGCCCGACCACCACGCCGCGCCGACGAAGCGTGACCAGAACCTGCTCGCGCGTCGACGACGCGATGCGGTCCGCCTCCGCGGCGGCATCCAATGCCAGCACATCCTTGGTGAATAGCGAGATCATGCCGGTTGGCCCTCCAATCGCAGAGATTCGGCCGGCGTATACGTTTGCAGGACGGCCTTCTCGATCAGTGGACGGTTGGTCGCGACGTGAGGCTCCACGACGAGATCGATGTGGGTACCGACGATCGGAATCACCTGCAGGTCGCGGAATACGCTATCCCACCCGATGGCGCGGGACATGCCCGGACGAGCACAGCGAAACAGGGTGCCGGGGATCGAAAGCGCCGCTTTGGGTTCCTCCAGCCACCGGAAGAAGGCCTGGGCCCGCAACACTTCTTGCAGCTCCAGCTTGACCCGGAAGCAGGCTCCATTGAACTGGCCGTCGGTGTAACGGTCGATCGCGCGAGCGAGACGAGTTTCGTAACCCATTCTGACCGCGATCTTCGCCAGAGCGCGGCAGGCGACGCGGTGGAACGAGATGCGGTTGGACCGTAGCCGACGCACCGTGCGGGTGACCGTCTCCCAGCGACGGCTGCGCTCGCCCTCAAGGCTCGTGTCGAGAATGCCGACGAACTTTACCGACCGTCCCGCCTTGAGCAGGCGCACGGCGACTTCCAGGGCAACCGCCCCGCCGAGCGAGTGGCCGAGAAGCCTGACATGGCCCGACGGCTGGGCGCGGTTGACCTGCTGGACCGCGGCATCCACCATGCTCGCCAGATCGTTCTGTCCCTTGAGGATCATTGCGAGACCTGGATATCTGATCGGCACGACCTTTGCGGTCCTGCCCATGGCAGAGGCGAAGGCGGCAAGGCTTGGTCCGTACCCGACGGATCCGGGAAACAGGAAAAGGAGCGGAGGATCATGTTCCGGTGCGGCTCTGCTCGGTGCGGCTGCTTGCGCCGCGACGACTGCCCTCACCATCTCGTCCGCGCTCATCCCCACGGTGAAGTTCTCAAGCCCGAGCTCCTGGCCGATCAGTGTCTCGATCTCCATCACGCAATGCAGCAGCTTGAGCGAGTCTCCACCGGCTTCGTCCCACCTTCCTGCTGCTGCTCGCGTGTTGAGAACCTTGCCCCAGGCCTTTTGCACCACCTGACGCTCTTTGAGGTCGCTGCCGGGACTTGGCGGATCGGCAATGGTGGTCGGCTTCCTGGCCAGAAGGTCCATCTTGCCGAGTTTCGCCAAGTCTATCTTTCCGCTGCCCAAGCGCGGAATCTCATCCACGCGATGAAGCCGCAGAGGCCGCAAGGGTGAGGGCAGCGCGTTTGCGATCAACTGGCGAAGGTCGTCCACAAAGTCCGGACCCGCGGAATCATTCGGGGTTGCGAATGCGACAAGTTCGGTTGCCTCCGTCACGATCGCCACGGCATCCTGAACGGATGGGGCGGATCGCAGCACCCTCTCGAGCTCGGCCGGCTCGATGCGTCGACCATTGATCTTTATCTGCCGCCCCTTTCGGCCAATGATCCTCAATAGTCCGTGGCTGTCCAATTGGACGAGGTCGCCGGTCGGAAAAATCCGCTCGCGCGGATTGTCGGGGTCCGCTTCGGCGGGGGCGACGGCGCCGTTCTCCCAATGCCCAAGGAGGACATAGGGGCTTTTTATCACGAGCTCTCCCGTTTCACCGGGCGGGGCAGGCCGTCCCTCCTCATTCACGATCGCAAAGGCGATTCCCGGCAAGAGGTGCCCAACCGGCACGTCCACCTCGGCGTTCGGGTGTTCCAGCGGCAAAAACCACTGCGAGCCTGTCGTTTCCGTGGACGAATAGCCGATCTGGACGAGGCATTGCGGCGGGACGGCTTTGCGCAGAAGGGCAATGTCGGTCCAAAGCACTCTTTCACCCCCGACGCGGGCTACCCTGAGCGAGCTGAACGTGTCGGCGGGAGCATCGGCCATGAGCGTGCGAAGCAAGGCGGGCACGAGGTAGGTGACGGTTGTGCCCTGGTCTTTGATCCTCGCGCGAACGCCGCGCAGGCCGATCGTTTCCAGCTCAACGAGGTGCAAGGTGGCGCCTGTGAGAATGGCCGCCAAAACCTCTCGACAGCCGGCTATCGTGGCCAGACCCGTCAGGGGAAGGAAAACATCCTCGGAATTGATGTGACATGCGTCGACATATTGTTGCACGCGGCAGAGCAAGCTGCGCTGGCTGTTGACGATGCCCTTGGGACGCCCGGTGCTGCCCGACGTATAAAGAACGATCGCCGGCGCATCGACAGACGATGATGGATGCGGCATGGCCGACAATTGATCGTCCGCTGCGGCATTTGCCGTAATGTCGATCCACTGGATTTCGGCAGCCAAATCTTCAGGCCGGCTCCCTGTGCCAAGGATGGCAGAGAGCTGCGCCGCGGATGCAATCTCGTTGATCCTGACACTGGGATCCCTTGCATTGAGCGGGACTGAAATCCTTCCTGCGGCAATGATCGCAAGCACCGCAACAATGTACCAGACCGAAGCCGGCTGGCAGATTCCGACCGCCTTTCCCTCAGGGGCAAGGGCGGTGACACGTCGGGACCAAATCTGGACGGCGGCATCGAGATTCGAGTAGCGAAGTTCATCCACGCCGTCATGGATGGCCACCTTCGAGGGGTAGCGCGCCGCAATTTCCCTGAGGTGAGCCGCGATCGAAATGTCTGCGAAGCCGGGCCCTAACGGCCGGTATGGGCGCCGGACCGGGCCCCCGTGATCCAGGTCATAATCGTCTACGCTTTCCCATCTGCAGGATGCCGGCAAATTAGAATTTTCAAAAAAAACCGTATCCGCCGCTGGTGCCTTCCAGTATGCCGGGAGCATGGCTTGCCTGAGCTAAAGTTGACGCCCGGTTATCGCTCTGCAGGGTGGCATTTTCATCAATCATTCTGATGATGCACAGGCATAGCCGGCACAGCACGATTGCGGCAGACGGCCATCTTTGCCTATCGCAGGTCGTAATGATCAATCGATCATAGTCCTCTGGTGTAAGGCTGGCCCTTGCGAAGCTGGGAGGCCGACCGCAATCCGCCTTTCGTCACACAGAACTTCCAACTTCCCGATCAAGCGGCCATCGCTGACCGTGCGAGAACCACGGGAGCTGCGAAATCGCCGTACTAATATTCAGAAAAAAGTAGGGCGGCTTCTCGCTAAGTGTTTGAAAATATGGTGATCCCGACAGGAATCGAACCTGTGACCTACAGATTAGGATTTGTCAGACGGCCTCTCCCGTTGTTTCGGTGCGACCGGCTTTGCCGCTTTCCTGAAAGCAGACATCGTCAGCGACTACACCGGAGGTCGTGATTGCGCTAAATGCGGGACTTTCACACCATGACGTGCCTTAACGGACTTGGGATCGTCAGCGGCAAACACCGCGCTTGCCTCGCTGACAATGGAGACATGGTCCCTGGCGGCCTTACCCGCAGCCGCAGCGTCACCGCGCATGATTGCGGTGACGATCACGTCATGTTCCTGCCAGGATTTGGCAAGCCGGCCCGGCAGCATGAACTGCGCGCGCCGGAACGGCGCCAGCCGGCTGCGGGTCGCCACGGTCAAATCGTGGATATGCGTGTTGTGGGCGCCGCGATAAAGCCTGCTGTGGAACTCGGTGTTGAAATACTCGTAGTCCTCCTCGGCTCCGACCTGCACGAGCCGCGCCGATGCCTGATGCTCGATCTCCAGTGAGCGGCGCTCGGCGGCAGTCATTCGCTCGGCCGAGAAGCGCGCGCAGATCGCTTCCAGTTCGGCCATGCTTTCGAACATCGAGGCCAGATATTCCTGCGTCACCACGGCGACAATGGCGCCCCGGTTGGGCCGTCTTTCGACCAGTCCGATGGCGCTCAACTGGCCGAGCGCCTCCCTCACCGGCGTGCGCGAGACCTCGAACCGGGCGGCGAGCGAGGACTCGTCGAGCTTCTCGCCGGGGCGCAGATAGCCGGTGACGATGCGGTCAGCGATCGCCCTCACCATCTGATCCACGGTCGTGCCCGACCTGACCAAGCGCTTTCCCGACACGTCTCCTCCCGTCCAGTTTTATTTGCGGTCAGGCCCGCGACCTGGACGGCTCGCGGGCTGAATTCGACTCAGGCTGCACCTGTATGCCTAGATTTTGACCTCTATGTCAAATTGATCATTTTACAGGCACAAACTGCATGCACTTGCCTTGCGCTTATGCAGATCTTCTAAAGTCGCTTGTTGATTTTATTACAGAAAACGTCGCGGCGGAACTGGCATAGCGATTGCATGCACTTTCTTGGCGAGACATTAACCGACCCCGCCGGGGTCCAAGAAAGGGGAGCATTCGATATGACCGACAAATTCATGCTTAGCCGCCGCGATCTGCTCAAGACCTCCGCCGCCGGAGCTGCCCTCGGGCTGGCATCGGCAGCCTTTCCGATCCGTGCGGCGCGCGCCGCCTCCGCGACCGTCGGCTTCATCTATGTCGGCCCGAAGGACGACTACGGCTACAACCAGGCGCATGCCGAAGGGGCCGCGTCGCTGAAGGGCATCGAAGGCATTTCCATCGTCGAGGAAGAGAACGTTCCCGAGACGGTCGACGTCCAGAAAACGATGGAATCGATGATCAATCTCGACGGCGCCTCACTGATCTTCCCGACCTCCTTCGGCTATTTCGACCCGCATATGCTGGCCATGTGCGCGAAATTCCCCGACGTGCAGTTCCGCCACTGCGGCGGCCTGTGGAACAAGGACAAGCATCCGATGAATGCTGGCTCGTATTTCGGCTATATCGGCATGGGCCAATACCTGAATGGCATCGTTGCCGGCCACACCACCAAGTCGAAGAAGCTCGGCTTCGTCGCCGCCAAGCCGATCCCGCAGGTCCTGCTCAACATCAATTCATTCCTGCTCGGTGCGCGCGCCGTCGATCCGGCGATCACCTGCCAGGTGATCTTCACCGGCGAGTGGTCATTGGCGGTCAAGGAGGCAGAAGCCACTAATGCCCTGGTCGACCAGGGCGTCGATGTCGTCACCTGCCATGTCGACAGCCCCAAGGTGGTGGTCGAGACGGCCGCCGGCCGCGGTGCCTTCGTCTGCGGATATCATGCCAATCAGAGCCCGCTGGCGCCCGAAAAGTACCTGACCGGCGCCGAATGGAACTGGGCCAAGGTCTATAAGATGTTCGTCGACGATCTCGTCGCGGGCAAGCCGCTGCCGAACTTCACGCGCGGCGGCCTCGCCGACGGCTTCGTCAAGATGAGCCCGCTCGGTCCGGCCGTCGGCGAGGCGGCGCGCAAGCAGTTCGACGCCACGCTGGCCGAGATGATGAAGGGCGGCTTCTCCGTCATCAAGGGTCCGCTCAAGAGCAACAAGGGCTCTGTCGTCGCGACCGAAGGCCAGGCCTTCGCCGAAACCGCCATCGAGCTCGAGAGCATGGATTATCTCGTCGAGGGCGTCGTCGGCTCGACCGCCTGAACCCGGACGGAGGCGGCAAGATGGCAGACACGATCGCAGGTGCCGGCGCGCCCGCGACCTTCGGCGCCAAGGGCTATCCTGCGGCGCTCGAGTGGGTCGCGCGGCGAGCCGAGGCTCTTGTCATTCCGCTCGCGGCGCTGGTCGTCGGCATGGCCCTGTTCAGCCTGTTCATAGCCCTGGTCGGCAAGTCGCCGGTCCAGCTTTATGAAACGATGTGGCGCGGCGGCTTCGGCTCGTGGTTCTCGGTCCAGAACTCATTGTCGCGAGCCGCACCTCTGCTGCTGGCAGCGCTCTGCGTGGCATTGCCGGCCCGTCTCGGCCTCGTCGTCATCGGTGGCGAAGGCGCCATCGTGCTCGGCGGCGTCGCCGCCGCGGCGGCCGGCACGGCGCTCAACGGCGCCCCCTCCTTCATCGTCATTCTCGTCATGGGCGTGGCGGGCATGGCCGCCGGCGGCATCTGGATCGGTGCCGTCGGCGCGCTCCGCCATTACCGCGCCGTCAACGAGACCATCTCCAGCCTGCTGATGGCCTACATCGCCATCGCCCTGATGAACCAGCTGGTCGAGGGGCCGTTGCGCGACCCGGCCTCGCTCAACAAGCCCTCGACCCAGCCGTTGGCCGACATCTACCGCATCGGCAACATGCCGGGCATGGAGGTGCATTGGGGACTTGCAGTCGGCGTGCTGGCCTGCGTCCTGTCCTGGGTGTTGATCGAAAAGACGCGCTGGGGCTTTGCCGCCCGCATCGCCGGCGGCAATGTCAGGGCGGCCCAGGTTCAGGGGCTCGCCGTCGGCTCGCTGATCGTCGCCTTCACCGGGCTGGCTGGTGCCTTTGCCGGACTTGCCGGCATGCTGGAGGTCGCCGCGGTGCAGGGCAGCGCCAACGCTTCGCTTGCCGCCGGCTATGGCTATACCGGCATTCTCGTCGCCTTCCTTGCCCGTCACAATCCGCTGGCCATCATCCCGGTCGCCTTCCTGCTCGGCGGCATCGACGCATCGGGCGGGCTGATCCAGCGCCGCATGGACCTGCCCGACGCCACCGTGCTGGTGCTGCAGGGCATGTTGTTCATCGTCATCCTGTTCAGCGAGACCTTCTACGGCCGCTTCAAGGCTTTCAATCCCGATCTGTGGCAAAGGAACGGCTGATGGACGCCACCGGGATCGGCCTCTGGGGCGTGCCGCTCGCCATCCTCGGCGGCGCCATACGCGTCTCGACGCCCTTCATTTTCGTGTCGATAGGCGAAGCCATCACCGAGCGCTCCGGCCGCATCAACCTTGGCCTCGAGGGCACGCTGGTGTTCGGCGCCATGACCGCCTATGCGGTAGCGGTCAAGTCCGGTTCGCCCTGGCTCGGCCTCATCTCGGCCGCCTTCGCCGGCCTCTGCTTCGGCCTCTTCCACGGCTGGATATGCAAATTCCCGAAGGTCAACGACATCGCCATCGGCATCGCCCTGATGCTGTTCGGCTCGGGCCTGGCCTTCTTCTTCGGCAAGCCGTTCATCCAGCCTTCGGCGCCCGACCTGCCGGCCATTCCCTTTGGCGCCTGGTCGGATATCCCGCAGGTGCGGGCAGCCCTCGACGTCAACGTGCTGTTCCTGATCGGCGCGGCACTGGCGGTGTTCCTGTGGTGGGCCTTCCGCAACACGCGCGCCGGCCTCATCGTGCGCGTCGTCGGCGACAGTTCCGACGCCGCGCGCGCCATGGGCCTCAACCCGAACACGGTGCGCCTCGTCACCACCGGCGTCGGCGGCGCGCTGGCCGGCATAGGCGGCGCCTATCTGTCACTCTATTATCCCGGCAGTTGGACCGAGCGCATCTCCTCCGGCCAGGGGCTGATGGCGGTGGCGCTGGTCATCTTCGCACGCTGGAACCCGCTCGGTTGCTTTGCCGCCGCTCTTTTGTTCGGCGGCGCCGGCGCCCTGGGCCCGGCGCTGCAGTCGGTCGGCGTCACGCAGGGCTACTACCTCTTCTACGCCGCTCCCTACATCCTCACCCTCATCATCATGATCGCCACCTCCTCGCCGAGCCGGACGCTCGCCGGCGCGCCCGGCGAACTGTCGATCATCAAATGACTGTTCCTAGGAAACCGCTCCCAAGACCGGAGTTTTTGCCATGAACGCCAGAGCCGAGATCACAGAGCGCTATATCGACGCCGATCCCTATCCCTGGCCTTACAATGGCGATCTGCGGCCGGAGAACACCGCGCTGATCATCATCGACATGCAGACCGATTTCTGCGGACCGGGCGGCTATGTCGACCACATGGGATACGACCTGTCGCTGGTCCGCGCCCCGATCGAGCCGATCAAGTCGGTGCTGTCGGCGATGCGCGCCAAGGGCTATACCATCATCCACACCCGCGAGGGCCACCGGCCCGACCTTGCCGACCTGCCGGCCAACAAGCGCTGGCGCTCGCGCCGCATCGATGCCGGCATCGGCGATCCCGGTCCTTGCGGGCGCATCCTGGTGCGCGGCGAGCCGGGCTGGGACATCATCCCCGACCTCTATCCGGCGGAGGGCGAGCCGATCATCGACAAGCCTGGCAAGGGTTCGTTCTGCGCCACCGACCTCGAGCTGATCCTCAACCAGCGCGGAATCGAAAATATCATTCTGACCGGCATCACCACTGATGTCTGCGTCCACACCACGATGCGCGAGGCCAACGACCGCGGCTTCGAATGCGTGATGCTGGAGGACTGCTGCGGCGCCACCGACTACGGCAACCATCTCGCCGCCATCAAGATGATCAAGATGCAGGGTGGCGTCTTCGGCGCGGTTTCGAACTCGGCCGCGCTCGTCGCCCAACTGCCATGAGGAACTGGCGATGAGCAGCAGCTTCTACAGAAAGGCGATCGGCGCCGAGACCATCGGCATGACCATGCGTTTCGGCGCATTCACCGCGCTGGACGATGTCTCCATCAAGGTGCCGGCCGGCTCGTTCCATGCCTTGCTCGGCGAGAACGGCGCCGGCAAGTCGACGCTGGTCAAATGCATGATGGGTTTTTACCACCCGACGTCGGGCGACATGCTGGTCGACGGACGCGAGGTGACGATCGCCAGCCCCAGGGATGCCTCGGCGCTCGGCCTCGGCATGGTCTATCAGCATTTTACGCTCGTGCCTTCGCTGACGGGCGCCGAGAACCTGGTCATCTCACGTGAGAAGGTGCCCGGCGTCATCGACTGGCGAAAGGAGCGCGGCGCGCTTGCCGCCTTCATGAGCGGCATGCCGTTCAAAGTGCCGCTCGACGTCAAGGTGGCCGAACTCGCCGCCGGAGAGAAGCAGAAGCTGGAGATCATCAAGCAGCTTTATCTCGGCCGCAATTTTCTGGTGCTGGACGAGCCGACATCCGTGCTTACCCCAGGCGAGGCGCAGGAAGTGCTCGGCCTGGTGCGCGACATGACGAAGGCCGGCGACCTCACCGTGCTGATGATCTCGCACAAGTTCCATGAGGTCACGGCATTCGCCGACGACATCACGGTGCTGCGCAAGGGCAGACTCACCGGGACCGGGAAGGTCTCGGATCTTTCGCACAGGGAGATGGCCACGATGATGATCGGCGACCAGCCGATCGCCGCGCTCGACAGCCGCGCCGAGCCGAGGCCGGACGCTGAGATCGTGCTCAAGGTGAAGGCGCTGAAGGCGCCGGACCGCACCGGCCTCAAGTCGATCGACATCGCGGATCTCGGCGTGCGCTCGGGCGAGATCGTCGGCATCGCCGGCATTTCCGGCAATGGTCAGAAGGAATTCCTGGAAGTGCTGGCCGGGCAGCGCGCTCGCGAAGCTGGCGAGGTCATGGTTCGCGGCACGGCCTATGCGGCAACCCGCGCCGAGGCGCGCGCGCTCAATGTGCGCCTGATCCCGGAGGAGCCGCTGAAGAATGCCTGCGCGCCAAGGATGACCGTGGCCGAGAACATCGCCTTCCGTACCTTCGACGTGGATGGTAGCGGCAAGCCGGTGAGTTGGATCAGCGCCGGTGCCATCAAATCCTTCAGCGCCCGCCTGGTCGAGCAGTTCAAGGTCAAAACCGCATCGCTCTCGTCGCCGATCGCGTCGCTGTCGGGCGGCAATGTGCAGCGCGCGGTGCTCGCCCGCGAATTGACGGGCGAGGTCGACCTGCTGATCGTCTCCAACCCCTGCTTCGGCCTCGATTTCTCCGCCGTCGCCGAAATCCGCGCCCGCATCATGAAGGCGCGCAATGCGGGGGCCGCGGTGCTGTTGATGTCGGAAGACCTCGATGAACTCCTGGAGCTATCCGACCGCATCCTCGTCATGTCCGATGGCGCGCTGGTCTACGAGGCCCCGATCGCCCAAGCGAGCGTCCAGACCATCGGCGAGCACATGGCGGGGCACCACTGATGGCGGAAATCGACGCACTGCCGTTCGCCTTTGTCTTCAGGCCAGAAACGACGGCGCTCATCGTCATCGACATGCAGCGCGACTTCGCCGAGCCGGGGGGCTTCGGCGCCAGTCTTGGCAACGACGTCAGCCGGGTCACGGCGATCGTGCCGACGGTGAAGCGGCTGATCGAGGGTTTTCGCGTCGCCGGCCTGCCGGTGATCCACACCATGGAGTGCCACAGGCCCGACCTTTCGGACCTGCCACCGGCCAAGCGTGATCGCGGCGATCCGTCGATCCGGATCGGTGACGTCGGCCCAATGGGCCGCGTGCTGATCGCCGGCGAGCCAGGCACGGCGATCCTCGATGAGCTCGCGCCTCGACGCGGCGAGATCGTCATCGAGAAGCCCGGCAAGGGTGCCTTCTACGCGACCAGCCTCAGCGATAATCTGAAGCGGATCGGCGCCCGGCAGTTGGTCTTTGCAGGCGTGACGACCGAGGTCTGCGTGCAGACGACGATGCGCGAGGCCAACGACCGCGGCTATGAGTGTCTGGTCGCCGAAGACGCGACGGAGAGCTACTTTCCCGAATTCAAGGCTGCCGCGCTCGCTATGATCAGGGCGCAAGGCGCGATCGTCGGCTGGACGGCGACCACCGACCAGGTGCTCGAGGGAATTGCGAATGCCTAATCTTGCCTTTGCCGGCCTCGTCGACGGCGGCTGGCGCGATCTGGCGTTCGAGCCCTTCCGCGACGGCGTGACGGTGCACTGGCTTCTCACGGGCGGGCCGGTCGAACCGTCCGTAGCGGTCCTTAAATACCAGCCGGGCGCCGGTGTGCCGCGCCACCGTCATGCCGGGCTGGAGACCATCGTTGTCCTGGAAGGCACACAGAGCGACGAGAATGGCGACTATCCCGCGGGCAGCGTGGTCCTCAACCCGGTCGGCACCGAACATTCGGTGTGGACGAAGGACGGCTGCGTCGTGCTGATCCAATGGAGCCTGCCGGTGATCTTTCTGGGGGAGACGAAATGAGCGACATCCGCTTCGACATAGCAAGCCTGCACGCCGCCTATCGGAGCGGCACGGGCATAGCCGAGGTGATCGACACGATCTTTGCCCGAGCCGAAGCGGCCGACGACCCCGGCATCTTCATCCACCTTGCGACAAGGGCCGAGCTGCTGACGCAGGCCGAGGCGCTCGGCCCGTTCGATCCTGTGGCGAAGCCGCTCTGGGGCATCCCTTTTGCCGTCAAGGACAACATCGACGTCGCCGGCATGGCGACGACGGCCGCCTGCGCCGAATATGTCTATACGCCGGACAAGGACGCCACGGTGGTGGCGCGGCTGAAGGCGGCCGGCGCCCTGGTCATCGGCAAGACCAATCTCGACCAGTTCGCCACCGGTCTTGTCGGTGTGCGCACGCCCTGGCCGATCCCAAGGAACGCGATCGATCCAAGGCTGGTGCCGGGCGGCTCCTCGTCGGGCTCGGCGGTGGCAACGGCGCGTGGCATCGTTTCCTTCGCGCTCGGCACGGATACCGCCGGCTCCGGTCGCATTCCGGCCGGCCTCAACAACATTGTCGGGCTGAAGCCCACCGTCGGCTCGCTCTCGACGACAGGGGTGGTGCCGGCCTGCCGGACGCTCGACTGCGTCTCGGTTTTCGCGCTGACTGTCGACGACGCCTATGCGGCGTTCGGCGTCGCCTCCGGCTTCGATCCGACTGATCCCTATTCGAAATCCGTGCCCGCCGCTCCACTACGACTTCGCCCGCCGGCGCTGACGGTCGGCATTCCCGCGAGCGCGGACCGCAAATTCTTCGGCGACGCCTCGATGCAGGCAGGTTTCGAGGCCGCGCTTGTCGCGCTGGAAGCGATGGGAGCCAGACTGGTGGAGATACCTTTCGGCGACTTCTACGCCGCCGCCGATCTCCTCTACGAAGGCGCCTGGGTGGCCGAGCGCTATGCGGCGATCCGCGATTTCTTCGAGGCGAACGAAGCAGCACTTCATCCGGTAACGCGCAAGATCATCGGCGGCGCCAGAACCCTTTCGGCAGCCGACGCCTTCCGCGGCCTCTATGCCTTGCAGGCCTACAAGGCCCAGCTCGCTCCCGTCATAGCCTCCGTCGATCTGTTCTGCGTGCCGACCGCGCCGACCCACTATGCCGTCGATGCGGTGCTTGCCGATCCGATCGCCACCAACAGCCGGCTGGGCACCTACACCAACTTCGTCAATCTGCTCGACATGTGCGGCATCGCCGTGCCTACCGGCACGCGCGACGACGGCCTGCCGATGAGCGTGACCCTGCTTGCTTCCGCCGGACGGGACGGGCTCGTTGCGGCGGTCGCGCGCGATCTCCATGCCGCGAGCGGTCTCTCTCTCGGCGCAACCGGATGGCGGCAGCCGATTGCCCGAGCTGCTGCCGCATCGGCCGAAGGCGGCATCGAGCTGGTGGTGGTCGGCGCGCACCTCTCGGGCATGCCGCTCAACGGTCAGTTGAAGGACCTCGGTGCGTGTTTCTGCAGGACGGCGAGGACCGCGCCCATTTACAAACTCTACGAGCTTGCCGGCCAGACCCCGCCGAAGCCGGGACTGGTCCGAGTCGACAATGGCGGCGCGGCCATCGAGGTCGAAGTTTGGCGCCTCTGCGCCGACGCCTTCGGCCGTTTCGTCGCCGCCATCCCGCCGCCGCTCGGCATAGGCACCATCGAGCTCGACGACGGCACCTCGGCGAAAGGCTTCCTGGCAGAGTCAGCAGGTCTGTCGGCGGCGACGGACATCTCTGCCTACCGCGGTTGGCGCAGCTACGTTGGTCGCGATGTAAATACGGCCCGCTAGTCTACTCATGTTCCCTGTCAAGCAGAGGACGAGAGGAGATCGGCTGCTTGGCAGGTTTGCGAAGCAGTCTGATCGGCTGAAGCTGCACAGGGCTGGGGGTGGAGCTCAGAGACGACGGTTGATCAGACTCTCATCCGCGGGTTGGGTACCGGCCTTCCGTGTCTTCGGTACCGGCCTTCCGTGTCTTCGTCTCGGGGCTGTCCTCGGTCTAGAGGGCGGGC
>SAQE01000021.1 GCA_004020545.1 Mesorhizobium sp.
CAATCTCCCCCCTTGCGGGGGAGATGTCCGGCAGGACAGAGGGGGGTGCGAAGGAACGCAATCTCTCAATTCCTGTTGCAATCAAACGGCAATCCATCATTTGCGGCAATTAATGCACAGCTCCCCGCGGCTGTCTATTTCGTGCACAACGGTTGCGTTTTGGCTCGCGTTGCCATCGCCGCCGCAAAGGCGGACAATGCCCCATCACCAAAACAGGGAGAGAAACCATGATCGAATACGGTCATTTCATCGGCGGCAAGCGTGTCGCCGGCACCAGCGGCCGCAAGCAGGACGTCATGCAGCCGATGGACGGCTCGGTGCGCGGCACGGTGGCGCTCGCCTCGCAGGCGGAACTGCGCGCGGCTGTCGAGAACGCCAAGGCCGCGCAGCCGAAGTGGGCCGCGACCAACCCGCAGCGCCGCGTGCGCGTGCTGATGAAGTTCCTCGAACTGGTCCAGCGCGACTATGACGAGCTGGCCGACATCCTGGCGCGCGAGCACGGCAAGACCATCCCCGATGCGCGCGGCGACATCCAGCGCGGCCTCGAAGTCGTCGAGGTCTGCATCGGCGCGCCGCATATGATGAAAGGCGAGTTCACCGACGGCGCCGGCCCCGGCATCGACGTCTACTCGATGCGCCAGCCGCTCGGCGTCGTCGCCGGCATCACGCCGTTCAATTTCCCGGCGATGATTCCGCTGTGGAAGATCGCGCCGGCGATCGCCTGCGGCAACGCCTTCATCCTGAAGCCCTCGGAACGTGATCCGGGCGTGCCGATCCGCATCGCGGAGCTGTTCATCGAGGCCGGTCTGCCGGCCGGCATCCTCAACGTCGTCAACGGCGACAAGGAAGTGGTCGACGCCATCCTCGACGATCCGGACATCAAGGCCATCGGCTTTGTCGGGTCGACGCCGATCGCTCACTATATCTACTCGCGAGGCACCGCCTCGGGTAAGCGCGTTCAGTGCTTCGGCGGCGCCAAAAACCACATGATCATCATGCCCGACGCCGACATGGACCAGACCGTCGACGCGCTGATCGGCGCCGGTTACGGCTCGGCCGGCGAGCGCTGCATGGCGATCTCGGTGGCCGTGCCGGTCGGCAACGACACCGCCAACCGGCTGATGGAAAAGCTGGTGCCGCGCGTCGAAAGCCTGAAGGTCGGCCCGTCGACGGACTCTTCGGCCGATTTCGGCCCGCTGGTGACGCGCCAAGCGCTGGAGCGCGTCAAGGGCTATGTCGACCTCGGCGTCAAGGAAGGCGCCAAGCTCGTCGTCGACGGCCGCGGCTTCAAGATGCAGGGCTATGAGAACGGCTACTATATGGGCGGCTGCCTGTTCGACAACGTTACGGCCGACATGCGCATCTACAAGGAAGAAATCTTCGGGCCGGTGCTCTCGGTGGTACGCGCGCCGCGTTACGAGGATGCGATCAAGCTCGCTAACGACCATGAGATGGGCAATGGCGTCGCCATCTTCACTCGCGACGGCGACGCCGCGCGCGACTTTGCTTCCAGGGTCCAGGTCGGCATGGTCGGTGTCAACGTGCCGATTCCGGTGCCGATCGCCTACTACACCTTCGGTGGCTGGAAGGCGTCGTCCTTCGGCGACCTCAACCAGCATGGCCCCGACGCGTTCCGCTTCTACACCAAGACCAAGACGGTCACCTCGCGCTGGCCGTCCGGCATCAAGGACGGAGCCGAGTTCGTCATCCCGACGATGAACTGACCGGACAATCAATTCTGGGAAAGCGCGGTGCAAACCGCGCTTTCTTTTTGTGGACCTTCGGAAAGGCCATGTGGCCTTCTCATCCACATAACGCGCAAATTTGTTGTGATGGCCGGTCGACAGTCCCGGCGAGGCGCAGCTTCAAGTACATAGATTCCGGCGCGGCACAGCCAGGAAGCATCCGCACATCCTAATAATTCCGTCGCCGTGTGATGGAACCAACAGACCACCATCCGCCTTAGGCTGTATTCCTGCCAGCGTGCAGGCCAATCAAACAGCGCCGGTGGCAGCCGGGGTTCTCGTCTGGCGCGAGGAGGTGTCAGATGGCACGATTTCTTATGGCGACGATATGCCTTGCGGCGGTTGCGATGCCTGGCGGGACCGTTCAGGCCGATGCGGCCGCGCAATGCGCACCACGGGCCGACATCATCAAGGCGCTTGGCGACAAGTTCCACGAGAGCGAGGCCGGGCGCGGGCTGATCAATCCGAATGTCGTGCTCGAGATTTTCGTATCCGACCAGGGAAGCTGGACCGTGCTGGCCTCCGATACCAAGGGCCAGAGCTGCATCCTGTCCGTCGGCGAAGGCTGGGACAGCCCGACGATCAACGCGGCATTGCCAGGCGCCTGAGTGAAGCCGACCCAGGTGCCCTCCAGCGCCGCTTGTTTACGGGGCGCGGCCTCACCATATCGAATCCAGGGAGTGATAAATCTCCCTGCGACAGACCGGAAACCAGAAGGAGTGACGCAATGAAGACGTCGGACCCGGCCTGGAGCGTTCCGGCACGCTGAGGCGGCCAAATGTGCCTCCCTTGCCGGAATGCGAAGGCGAAGGAGGTGCCCCATGGCACGCGAATTTTCGTTTCGATGGGTCAAGCTGGCGGCAGTCGGCGCCATGTTGGCGCTGTCTGTATTCCCGACGCAGGCGCAAATCGTCTGCGGCCGCCATACCTACCTGGTCGCCAGGCTGGCAGAGGCATTCGAGGAGAAGCGGCTCGGCTATGGCGTGGCCGGAGAAGTCGCCGTCTTCGAGGTGTTTGTGTCAGAGAGCGGAACCTGGACCATCCTGATGACCGACGTTAAGGGCCAGAGCTGCATCCTGGCCGCGGGCGAGGGATGGGAAGACACGCTGGCCACCCCGGTCAGACAGCCGGGCGGCTGAGCCGCCCGGAGCAAGTCCTGAACCGTTCCGCTTATCGCGTAGCCGCCACCTCGGCATGAGCGCGCAGCAGCGCCATCAGCTTCTTGGCGTCCTTGGCGGCGGCTTCCTCGTCGCCATCGAGGATCGAGCGGATCAGCGCGACATGGTGCTCGGCCGATTCAGCGAGGCCGGTATCCGCCTTGTAGCGGAACCAGAAGCGGCGGCTGTGCGTCTGCAGGGGTGCCGCCACACGCGCCGCGAACGGATTGTCGGCGGCGATCGCCAGCGCCTCGTCGAGCTGCTTGTCGGCCTGGATGAAGGCAAGCACGTTGCCGGAAATCACCGCCTTCTGCATGGCAAGGGCCGCTTCGTGAAAAAGGTCGGCAGCCTCGCGGGTGACGAAGCGGGCGGCGGAGCGGGCAAGCACCACCTCGACGCCGCGCCGGGCGTCAAGCACGCGCAACCAGTCGCCGGGGTGAAGCGGCGCGACCGCGATGCCGGCGCGGGGTCTGACATCGAGCAAACCCTCCCAGGCCAATCGCTGGATCGCCTCGCGAACGGGAGTGCGGCCGAAGCCCAGCCGCTCGATCAACGCGCCCTCGGTGACAAAGCTCGCCGGGGCCAGTTCGAGGGTCACAATCATGTGCTCCAGGGCACGGTAGGCCTTGGTCGCAACCGGCTCGAAGGCCGCGCCGGTCTCGATGGATATCAATGTGGATATCAATGGGGCACTCCTGATATATTTTTTATATATCATAATGGAATCTGTGTTGACAGCCTGTTTCTTAATAAATATACTACTGATATATCAGATGGAGAACTAACCATGTGGGCCGGAGTCTTCCCCGCAGTCACGACCAAATTCACCGCCGACGACCGTCTCGACCACACCGAGATGGAGCGCTGCTTTGGCCTGCAGATGGAGGCCGGCTGCGACGGCATCATCGTCTGCGGCTCGCTCGGCGAAGGGCCGATGCTGTCGCATGACGAGAAGATCGAGGTGCTGAAGACGGCGCAGAAGGTGGCTGGCAAGAAGCCCGTGCTCTTGACCGTCAATGAGCCCGGCACGCGCGAGGCGGCCAGCATCGCGCGCCGCGCCGCCAGGGAAGGCGCCAACGGCCTGATGGTGGTGCCGAGCCCGATCTACCACACCGACCGCCAAGAGACGGTGGCAGCGCTGCGCGCCGTCACCGAAGCCGGCGACCTGCCGGTCATGATCTATTCCAACCGGCTCGCCTATCGCGTCGACGTCACCGTCGACATGATGGAGGAACTGGCGTCGGACGAGCGCTTCGTCGCCATCAAGGAATCCTCCGACGACATCCGCCGCTCGACCGAGATCATCAACCGCCTCGGCGACCGCTACGACCTCTTCACCGGCGTCGACAACCTCGCTTTCGAGGCGCTGTAGGTCGGCGCCATCGGCTGGGTTGCCGGTCTGGTCACTGCCTTCCCGCGCGAGACCGTCGCCATCTACCGGCTGATGAGAAAAGGCCGCCGCGAGGAGGCGCTGAAGATCTACCGCTGGTTCCGCCCGCTGCTCGACCTCGATGTCTCGACCTATCTGGTCCAAAACATCAAGCTTGCCGAAGTGCTGGCGATCGATACCAATGACCGCGTTCGCATGCCGCGTCAGCCGCTGTCGGGCGAGCGCCGCAAGGCGGTGGAAAAGACCGTCAGGGATGCGCTGGCCGTCCGGCCGGAACTGCCGGCGTTTTGAAGGTGACAATGTCGCAGGCCCCCTCATCCGGCCGCTTCGCGGCCACCTTCTCCCCCAGGGGAGAAGAGGTCGCTAACGCTGGCGCCAGCCTCTTCTCCCCACCGGGGAGAAGGTGGCCCGAAAAGCCGGATGAGGGGGCCTCAATGCAAGGCGCGGAGCGAGGCGGAGACATGCGGCGCGGCATGCAGCCATGACAAGCGATACTTCGATCGACATCGCCATCATCGGCGGCGGCATTGTCGGCATCTGCGTGGCGACCTTGCTTGCCGAGGGCGGTCGCAGCGTCACCATTTTCGACCGCACCGGCATCTGCGAGGAGACGAGCTCCGGCAACGCCGCCGCCTTCGCCTTCTCCGACGTGCTGCCGCTGGCGCATAAAGGGATGATCAGGCAACTGCCGAAATGGCTCGCCGATCCGCTCGGGCCGCTCGCCATCCCGCCCGCCTATCTGCCCAAGCTCCTTCCCTGGCTGATCCGCTTCTGGCGCGCTGGCGCCGCGAAGCACTTCGAGGCGAGCCTTGCGGCGCAGGCCGGCATGATGAAGCTTGCCGAGGCCGAATGGATGGGCCTGCTCGACCGTTCCGGCACGAGGCCGATGCTGCGCGAGGACGGCTCGCTCGAACTCTATGAAAGCGAGGCCGAGTTTCGCGCCTCGTTGTCGGGCTGGGCGGCGCGGGAGCGCTTCGGCATCGGCTTCCGCCATGTCGAGGGCGAAGAGATCACTGCGCTTCAGCCCGGTCTCGCGCCACGCTTCGTCAAGGGCACCTTCGTGCCGAGCTGGAAGACGGTCGCCGATCCCAAGCTGCTCGGCAAGGCCGTGTGGGCCTATGCGGAGCGGCTCGGCGCCCGCTTCGAGCATGCGCGTATCGATCGCGTCGAAGCCGGCGCGGATGGCGCCACGGTCATGCTTGCCGGCGGCACGACCCACAAGGCGAAGCAGCTCGTCATCGCGGCCGGAGCATGGTCGCATCTGCTGGCCAGAAATCTCGGTGACCGCATCCCGCTGGAGACCGAGCGCGGCTACAACACGACGCTGCCGGTGTCGGCCTTCGACGTGAAACGGCAATTGATCTTTTCCGGACACGGCTTCGTCATCACGCCGCTGGAAACGGGCCTGCGCGTCGGCGGCGCCGTCGAGCTCGGCGGCATCGAGCGGCCGCCGAATTACGCGCGCTCGAAGGCGATGCTGGAAAAAGCAAAGCGCTTCCTGCCGGAGCTAGATCCGTCGGGCGGCATCGAGTGGATGGGTTTTCGCCCGTCGCTGCCGGATTCGCTGCCGGTCATCGGGCGGGCGCGGACACCGAATGTCTTCTACGCTTTCGGCCACGGCCATCTCGGCCTGACCCAGGCGGTGGCGACCGGCCGCTTGATCCGCGATCTCGTTCTCGGGCAAACTCCACCGCTCGATCTCAACCCTTTCCGCCCGCAGCGGTTCTGACAGTACAAGAGAGCACCATGGCCAGGAAATCCTTCTTCTGCATCGACGGCCACACCTGCGGCAATCCGGTGCGGCTGGTCGCCGGCGGCGGACCGTTGCTTGAAGGCGCGACGATGATGGAGCGGCGCGCGCATTTCCTCGCCGAATACGACTGGATCCGCACCGGGCTGATGTTCGAGCCGCGCGGCCATGACGTGATGTCCGGCTCGATCCTTTATCCGCCGACGCGCGAGGATTGCGATATCGCCATCCTTTTCATCGAGACGTCGGGTTGCCTTCCGATGTGCGGCCACGGCACGATCGGCACCGTGACGATGGCTATCGAGCATGGGCTGGTGAAGCCCAAGACGCCGGGCGTGCTCAGGCTCGACACGCCGGCCGGCCTCGTCGTCGCCGAATACAAACAGGTCGGCGAACATGTCGAGGAGGTGCGCATCACCAATGTGCCGTCTTTCCTCTATGCCGAAGGGCTGACGGTGGAATGCCCGGTGCTTGGCGAGATCAGCGTCGATGTCGCCTATGGCGGCAATTTCTACGCCATCGTCGAACCGCAGAAGAACTACCGCGACATGGCCGAGCATTCGGCCGGCGATCTCATCGCCTGGAGCCCCGTGGTGCGCCAGCGCCTCAACGAGAAATATTCCTTCGTGCACCCGGAAAACCCCGGCATCAACCGGCTGTCGCATATGCTGTGGACCGGCAAGCCGATGCACGCCGAGGCCGATGCGCGCAACGCCGTCTTCTATGGCGACAAGGCGATCGACCGGAGCCCTTGCGGCACGGGCACTTCGGCACGCATGGCGCAGCTCCACGCCAAGGGCAGGCTCAAGGTTGGCGACAGTTTTGTCCATGAATCGATCATCGGCTCGCTGTTCAAGGGCAGGGTCGAAAAAGAGGTCAGCGTGGCCGGCAAACCGGCGATCATCCCCTCGATCGGCGGCTGGGCGCGGATGACCGGATTGAACACCATCTTCATCGACGACCGTGATCCGTTCGCGCATGGATTCATCGTCACCTGATGCTGTCAAAGGTCGAGAGCGTCAGGCAGTCAGGCCGTCGGTCGAAACCTGATCGCGGAACCAGTCGGCAAATGTGATTTCGGCCGCCGAGGGCTGCGCCGCCATGGTGAGATAGTAGCCCTTGTCCCTGTCGGTCGCGATGTCGGACACGACAACGAGATCGCCGCGCCGCAATTCCTCGCGAAAGACCTCGATCGGACATAGGGCGACGCCGTGGCCGGCAATGACGGCCGTCGCCAGTATATTGAAGTCAGCAAAGACGGGCCCGTTGCCGACGTCGGCTCCGGCCATGCCGGCTTGCGAGAACCAGTCGCGCCAGCCCTGCCTGGTCTCGTCATGCAAAAGGTCCGCCGCGGCAATATCCGCCGGAGTGCCAAGCTGGCCCTTGCGGGCGAGGTAGTGCGGGCTGCAGGCGGGTCGGCTGATGCGGGAAAAGAGTCTGAGGCTGGCAGCCCCAGGAGATGGATCGGCGCCGAGGGTGATCAGGATGTCGTTGTCGTCGTCCTCGAGGCGGTCTTCGGCTTTCGCATAGGCGACACGGATCGCAATCTCGGGGTGGCGAGCCGTAAAGTCCGAGAGCCGCGGGACCAGCCACCGGCTGGCAATGGATGGGATGCAGCCCACGGACAACGAGGCGGCAACTGCGTTCCTGCGGATACGCCGGCAGGCGGCAGCAAGGTCGGAGAGCGCCGCGGTCGCCGAGGCCTGCAGGGCAAGCCCGGCGTCGGTCAAGCGAACCTTGCGGGCGTCCCGGTGGAACAAGGGCAGGCCGAGCCACTCCTCCAGCCGCCTGATCTGATGGCTGATCGCCGGATGGGTGACATGCAGCTCCTCGCCCGCCGCCGAGAAGCTGAGATGGCGCGCGGCGGCCTCGAAAGCGCGAATGGCGTTCAGCGGCAGATAGTCCATCTGTAAAATTTTCTAATGTATGAAGCGAAAAACAGTCATTTGAATTTCGCCGCGGCTTACGACATTTCTTAAGCCCTGCTTCGAAGTTAGCGCATCGAAGCGCGGAAAACCATAGCAATCCCGGAGCAGTTGAGGCTTTCGATGCAAGCCACAAGAAAGAGATGCGATGTTCATCAGGCAATTGGCTGATGTAGAAAAAACTGACTTCTTCGTCGACTGGGGCAACGGCACAAGCCATCGGCTGCTCACCCAGCAGGACGGCATGGGATTCACGGTCTGTCATACCGTGGTGCGGGCCGGCAGCGAGTCGCGGCTTCAATATCGCCGGCATCTGGAAGCCTGCTACTGCATTTCCGGCAGCGGTGAAGTCGAGGACATGGGGGGCGCCATACATCGTATCGAGCCCGGCACGATCTATGTGCTCGATGCCCATGACGACCATTTTCTGCGCGCGGATGCCGCCGGCGACATGGTGCTGGTCAGCGTCTTCAATCCGCCTCTCAACGGCACCGAGAAGCACAGCCTCAACGGAGCCGGAGGTTCTGCTTACTGACCTTCGCGGGCACTTTCTCGCGAGAGCGGCTTCCGGCGGCCGATCCGCTCGACGCAAGGATCGGCGCCCAAAAAGCCCGGTACAGAGGGTCGGTTGTATTGTCGACAATAGCCAATCGGCCTGATATCACCCGACGCAATGACAAATGTCGGCGAATTCAAAATCAGGAAAGTGCGAAAGCTGAGTGCGGAGGTGCAAGCCGCGGATGCGCTGCGCGATGGCATATTGTCCGGCGAGATACCGCCGGGCGCGCGGCTGACCGAGATCAGGATGGCCGAGCAACTCGGCGTCTCCCGCGCAACCATCCGCACGGCGTTCCATCAACTGACACAGGAAGGCCTCATCGACCAGATTCCCTATACGGGCTGGTCGGTGATGTCTCTCAGCGCCCACGATGCCTGGGAGCTCTACACGCTGCGCTCGAGCTTCGAGGCCCTTGGCTCGAAGCTGGTGGCCATGAGGATCAAGGCGGCCGGACCGCACGGCGCCGAAAGCGCCAGGCTCAATTCCGTGCTCGCTGCGTTGAAAGCCGCTTGCGATTCCGGCGATCGCAAGGCGATCGCAGCGGCCGATTTCTCGCTTCACCGCGCCATCATCGATCTTGCGGGGCACCGACGGCTCGCCGAACAATATGGCGAGGTGGAACAGCAGATCCGAATCTATATCGCGTCCAGCGACTCGCTCGTGGCCGAGCCGGAAGCGATACTCAAGCAGCACATTCCCATCATCGAGGCGCTGAAAGCCGGTGACGTGGAGCTTTCCGTTCGCACCGCCATCGAGCACAACGAGCAGGAAGGCGCCAAACTGGAGGCGCATTTGCGTCAGGCCGAAGCCTCCGCAGGATAATTTCATTCCAACCGACAATTGGACGAGGGCGCGCCGAAGCGCGCCGCCACTTTCCTTGATTGCTCGCAATGTCGATTGTCTGACAATCGATTGACAAGCATTCGAAATGATGCGAGGCTCGCTTCATCCAGACCGCAACGGGCGGACAAGCGAGGGAAAGGCAGCCATGGAAAAGAACGACAGGCGCAGGCGCAGCGAGAAGCAGTTCACGGGGATCGAGCGCTCGCTGCAGCGTGCATGGGCAAAGGGAGCGGGGCTGATCGACGAGGAGTTCGAACGGCCGATGATCGCGGTCGTCAACACCTATCAGGATTTTTCGCCGGAGAATTTTCATCTGCGCCAGATCGGCGAAGCGGTGCGGGCCGGCATCCGTATGGCTGGCGGCACCCCTTGCGAATTCAACACCTTCCACGTCACCGACTCCGAGACCTTCGCCTCCGTCGGCATGCGCTACGTCCTGCCGAGCCGGGATGTCGTGGCCGACATGATCGAGCTGATGGTCGAAGGCCATCGCTTCGATGGCATGGTGCTGATCGGCTCGGGCGACAAGGTGATGCCGGGCATGGTCATGGCCGCCGCCCGCCTCGATCTGCCGTCGATCATGATCTATGGCGGCCCGACACCGGTCGGCAGATATCGTGGTCGCAAGGTCTTCCTCGAAACCGTCTATGACGGGGTCGGCGAGCACCTGCGCGGCGAGCTCTCTCGCAAGGACCTCAAGGGCCTCGAGGACAACCATTTCCCCTTCTCGGGCGCCTGCGACACGGCCACCTCGGGCAACACGGCCGGCATCTACACAGAGGCGCTCGGCCTGGCGCTGCCGCATTCCGGCACGCTTCCGGCCGGGTCGAACTATCAGCTCAGGGCGGCCAAATACACCGGCATGCACATCATGGATCTGGTGCGCAACGACATTCGTCCGTCGAAGATCCTGACCAGGGAGGCCTTCGAGAACGCGATGCGCGTCGGCATGGCGGTCGGTGGCTCGACCAACATGGTGCTGCACTTCATGGCTATGGCCAAGGAGGCCGGCGTCAACGTTTCCTTCGATAGCTGGGACGAGCTCTCGCGAACGACGCCGACGCTGGTGAAGCTGGCGCCGTCCGGCCCATGGGGCGTCACGGAACTCAACGACGCCGGTGGCGTGCCGGCCGTGCTCAAGGCACTCGGCGCAAGGGTCAACCGCTCCGCGCTGACGGCGAGCGGCAAGACTGCAGGCGAGATCGTCGACGAGGCGTCGATCGAGAATGCGGAGGTCATCCATACGGACAGCAACCCGGTTGAACCCGAGGGCTCGCTCTTTATCCTCAAAGGGTCGCTTGCGCCGGGAGGCGCCGTGGTCAAGGCTTCCGGCGTTGCCAAGAGTATGTGGAAGACAACCCTCAAGGCGCGCGTCTTCGAGGAAGAGGAGGGCGCGATCGATGCGCTGCGCGCCGGAACTGTGGAGCCCGGAACCTGCATCGTCATCCGCAATGAGGGCACCAAGGGCGGTCCGGGCATGCGGGAGATGCTTGGCGCAACCTCCGCGCTGATGGGGGCCGGCCTCGGCGAAACCTGCGCGCTCGTCACGGATGGCCGGTTCTCCGGCGCGACCCACGGGCCGGCCATTGGCTATGTGACCCCCGAAGCGGCCCGCGGCGGTGTGATCGCCGTGGTGCGGGACGGCGATGAGATCCGCATCGATCTCGCCGCGCGAAAGCTCGACCTCAACGTGCCTCAGGCCGAGATCGACGCCCGTTGGAAGACCCATGTGGCGCTGGAGCCCAGGATCAAGCGCGGTTACCTGAAATTCTATTCCGAGCATGTGGCGCCGGCATCCGAGGGCGCGGTCATGCCGAGGTTCTGAAAGCAGTGGAGTGGCGGCCGTCCAACGGCCACCCTCTATTTGACCGTCAAGAAAGGACATCCGATGCTTTCCGGCCCGAAACCCGAATGGCTGACCTTCGACTGCTACGGCACCCTCATCCAGTGGGACGAAGGTCTGCTGGCCGCCGTCGACGCGATCCTCGCCAATCATCCAGGCTCCAATGTCGAGCCCCGGACACTGATCCGCGTTTACGACAAATACGAACATGCGTTGGAGGCCGAGCGGCCGCATAAATCCTTCCGTGCCGTGGCCGGCGAAGCGCTGCGTCTGGCGATGCAGGAGCTGAAGCTCAGCTATGCGCCGGACGACATCGAGGTGCTGACCGGCAGCATTTCCCGAATGCCGGCATTCCCCGAAGTCGTGCCCGCCCTCGGCGCGCTGAAGGCCCAGGGGTTCAAGCTCTGCATTGTTTCCAACACTGACGGTGACATCATCGCGGGCAATGTCGCCCAACTCGGCGGGCACATCGACCGCGTCGTCACCGCGCAGCAGGCCGGCGCCTACAAACCTGCCCGGCAGATCTTCGATTTCGCCCACAAGGTGCTTGGCGTCGGCCGCGGCGATATCGTGCACATCTGTGCCAGCCCCCACCTTGATCTCGCGGCCGCCCGTGATCTCGGGTTCCGCTGCATCTGGATCGACAGAGGGACTGGCCGCAAACCGCTTCCCGACTACGTCCCGAACGCGGTTTTCCCGACGCTCGATCGTGTGCCGCCTTTCGTCGGATCGACCGTCTGGAGTTGAGGGTGTCCGCGCCGCTTCCCATTGTCGCATGGCTGTCACACTGAGGAGAATCCTGACCTTAGGGAAGGCGCGGGATCGGCAAAACCGAACACCTTCATTGACGCAAGGAATCTTCTCATCAATTTATTTTGACGGCGATTTCTTCGAAACGGCGCGCATGATACGGCTGAATCGTCAAAGACATTGCGTTGTGCCAATGATAGGGTCCGCGATAGTCCAGGGGCTGGGTGCGAAAAAACGGGCAATCGGGTGGCGTGCTTCCAAACCACGCCCGGCGATTGAAAAATCACGTTGCAATCCGGGCTCGAAACTTTACGACTAGGGGAAATACGAAAAGGAGTGCGATCCGGAAACGGGCGACATTCCAGGGGAGCCGCATAAATATGCAGTACTTCGTCCAGCAGCTTATCAATGGGCTGACGCTGGGATCTATCTATGGGCTGATCGCGATCGGCTACACGATGGTCTACGGCATCATCGGCATGATCAATTTCGCCCACGGCGATATCTTCATGGTCGGCGCCTTCGCGGCGCTTATCGTCTTCCTGATCCTCGGCGCGCTGTTCTATTCCGTGCCTGTGGTGGTGGCGCTTCTGATCATGATGATCGTAGGCATGCTGCTCACCAGCCTCTACAACTGGACGATCGAGAAGGTGGCCTATCGGCCGCTGCGCGGCTCGTTCCGGCTGGCGCCGCTGATCACCGCCATCGGCATGTCGATCGCACTGTCCAATTTCGTGCAGGTAACCCAGGGTCCGCGCAACAAGCCGATCCCGCCGCTGGTCAGCCAGGTCTACACGATCGACGGCATCAGCGTCTCGCTGAAGCAGATCATCATCGTGCTGGTCACAGCCGTGTTGCTGGCGATCTTCTGGTACCTCGTCAACAGGACGGCGCTCGGACGCGCTCAGCGCGCCTGCGAACAGGACCGCAAGATGGCGGCGCTGCTCGGCATCGACGTCGACCGCACCATCTCCATCACCTTCATCATGGGCGCCGCCCTTGCCGCGGTCGCCGGCACGCTGTTCCTGATGTACTACGGCGTGGTGGTGTTCTCCGACGGTTTCGTGCCGGGCGTGAAGGCCTTCACGGCGGCGGTGCTCGGCGGCATCGGCTCGCTGCCGGGCGCGGTGCTGGGCGGGCTGCTCATCGGCTTCATCGAGAGCATGTGGTCGGCCTATTTCTCGATCGACTACAAGGACGTCGCCGCTTTCTCGATTCTGGCGATCGTGCTCATCTTCCTGCCTTCCGGCATCCTGGGCCGGCCTGAAGTCGAAAAGGTCTGATCCTTATGGCCGTTACCGTATCTCCGATGCGCGACGTCGTCGCTACTCCCGTCCAACGAGCTTTCCGCGAAGCGCTCTACGCCGGCGCCATCGCGCTTGGCCTGTTCGTGCTGTTCATCGGCCTCAGGACCGACCAGAACATCAGCAATGAGCTGATCCTAGTGCAGCGCTGGGGCCTACTCGCCCTGGTGGTTATCCTCACCGCCGCCGGACGGTTCCTCTATGTCGCCTATGCCCAACCCTTCTTGGCCAGCCTAAAAGTTACCGATGTTGCCACCGGCCTACTGCCCGAGAGTTTGGCGACGCGCTTCTTCCGGCTCTCGTATTTGTTTGCGGCCATCGTGATTGCGGTTGTGCTGTTGGTGTTGGCCGGCTCCCTCGATGAACTGCTGGGGCCAGACCTTGCCGGCTATGCACGGTTCCTGCGGGCGCTGGCCATTATCTATGCCGTAGCTTCGGTGATGTTTTACTTCCGCAGCTTCATTCACGCTCACTTCTCGGCATTGGGCGTCAGCGCGTTGGCGTTGTATCCGGTCATCGTCGTCCTCACGCTTGCGCTATATACAGGATCTGTAGCTGGGGGGTTCCAAGGCTCGCTGAAGTGGGTCGACAATTTCGGCATCCAGATCCTGATCTATGTGATGCTGGCCTGGGGCCTCAACATTGTCATCGGGCTCGCCGGCCTGCTCGATCTCGGCTACGTCGCCTTCTATGCCGTCGGCGCCTATGCCTACGCGCTGCTCGGCACGCATTTCGGCCTGTCGTTCTGGATCTTGCTGCCGGCCGCCGGCTGTATGGCCGCCTTCTGGGGCGTCATGCTCGGCTTTCCTGTGCTGAGACTGCGCGGCGACTATCTGGCGATCGTGACGCTCGCTTTCGGCGAAATCATCCGCCTCGTGCTGATCAACTGGCGCGAGGTAACCAACGGTTCGGCCGGTGTTTCCGGCATTCCGAAGGTGTCGTTCTTCGGCCTGATGTCGTTCAACGTCTCGGACCCGAACTATATCGGCAAGGTATTGAACATCGCCACATCGAGCGCCTATTATAAAATCTTCCTCTACTATCTCATCCTGCTGCTCTGTCTGCTCACCGCCTTCGTCACCATCAGGCTGCGCCGCCTGCCGGTGGGTCGCGCCTGGGAAGCGCTGCGCGAGGACGAGATCGCCTGCCGCTCGCTCGGCATCAACACCACCACCACCAAGCTGACGGCATTCGCCACCGGCGCCATGTTCGGCGGCTTCGCCGGCTCGTTCTTCGCCGCCCGGCAAGGCTTCGTCAGCCCCGAATCCTTCGTCTTCCTGGAATCGGCGATCGTCCTTGCGATCGTCGTGCTCGGCGGCATGGGCTCGCTCGGCGGCATCGCGGTGGCGGCGCTGGTGATGATCGGCGGCACCGAAGCGTTGCGCGAACTCGATTTCCTGAAGCGGGTCTTCGGGCCCGATTTCACGCCTGAACTCTACCGCATGCTTTTGTTCGGCATGGCCATGGTGATCGTCATGCTGTGGAAGCCGCGCGGCTTCGTCGGCAGCCGCGAACCGACGGCCTTCCTCAAGGAGCAAAAAGCGGTCTCAGGCTCCTTCACCAAGGAGGGCCACGGCTGATGAACGTGCAAGCTTCCCAGAGCGATTTCATCCTCCAGGTCGAGCATCTGTCGATGAAGTTCGGCGGTCTGGTCGCCATCGGCGACCTGTCCTTCCAGGCCAGGCGCGGCGAGATCACCGCGCTGATCGGACCCAACGGCGCCGGCAAGACGACGGTGTTCAACTGCATCACCGGCTTCTACAAGCCCACCGAAGGCATGATCACGCTCAACAAGCGTGACGGCTCGACCTATCTGCTCGAGCGCCTGCCCAACCACGAGATTCCGGCACGCGCCAACGTGGCGCGCACCTTCCAGAACATCCGGCTGTTCTCGGGCATGACGCTGCTCGAGAACCTTTTGGTCGCGCAGCACAACAAGCTGATGAAGGCCTCGGGCTACACTTTCCTCGGCCTGTTCGGCTTTCCGAGCTATCGACAGGCTTCTGCCGAATCGATCGAGCTTGCCAGGCATTGGCTGGAAAAGGCCGACCTCGTCGACCGCGCCGACGATCCGGCGGGCGACCTGCCCTATGGCGCGCAGCGCCGGCTGGAGATCGCGCGCGCCATGTGTACCGGCCCCGAGCTGCTCTGCCTCGACGAGCCGGCCGCCGGCCTCAATCCGAGAGAGTCAGCGGCGCTCAATGAACTCTTGATGGACATCAAGAACAGCACCTCGATCCTGCTCATCGAGCACGATATGTCGGTGGTCATGCAGATCTCCGATCATGTCGTCGTGCTCGAATACGGCCGTAAGATCTCCGACGGCAATCCGCAGTCGGTCCGCACCGACCCGCGCGTCATCGCCGCCTATCTCGGCGTCGACGACGAAGAGGTCGAGACCGTGCTCACCGAAGTCGGCGACGAGGACGTGATCGAGCAACTCGATACCGGCCCCGATTCCGCGCATGGTCCGGGCAATTCCGCTTCTATGATGGCCGGGCCGGTCTCCGATACTGTCGAGCACGCGGACGAAGGCGAGCGCGTCACGGTGTCGAAGGGCGCCTCGAAGGCGGCGCAGGTCGATGCGCGCGCCGCATCGGTCGCCAGCAAGCCCGCTCCGGCAGCCAAGCCGGCCGCGAAGTCGAGCACCGCAAAAGCACCGAAAAGAACGGCCGCCAAGGCTCCAGCCGCGAAGGCCGACAGCACCTCGAAGGGTAAGCAAGCGGCGGCCAAGCCCGCGTCGGGCAAGCGTGGAGGGCGTAAATAATGGCCGGCACAACGCTGCTCGATATCAAGGGCGTGCAGACCTACTACGGCAACATCCGGGCGCTGAACGGCGTCGACGTCAACGTCAACCAGGGTGAGATCGTGGCGCTGATCGGTGCCAACGGCGCCGGCAAGTCGACGCTGATGATGACTATCTTCGGCGCGCCGCGTGCCCGCGCCGGCACCATCACCTTCGCCGGCACCAACATCACGCAGATGCCGACGCACGAGATCGCGCGGCTGCGCATCGCCCAATCGCCGGAAGGGCGCCGCATCTTCCCGCGCATGACGGTGATGGAAAACCTGCAGATGGGCGCCAGCATCGACAACCTGAAGCATTTTGACGAGGATGCCGAGAAGGTGTTTGCACTGTTCCCGAGGCTTAAGGAGCGCATCAACCAGCGCGGCGGCACGCTGTCGGGCGGCGAGCAACAAATGCTGTCCATCGGGCGCGCGCTGATGGGGAGGCCGAAGCTGCTCCTGCTCGACGAGCCGTCGCTGGGTCTGGCGCCACTGATCGTCAAGCAGATCTTCGACGCCATTCGCGAGCTCAACAGGTCGCAGGGGTTGACCGTGTTCCTGGTCGAGCAGAACGCGTTTGGCGCGCTCAAGCTCGCCAATCGCGGCTACGTCATGGTCAACGGCAATGTGACGATGAGCGGCACCGGCAAGGAGCTGCTCGCCAATCCGGAAGTGCGCGCCGCATATCTCGAAGGCGGGCATCACTAGGGCAGTTTTGATGCAATTCCGGACGGAAAACCGTTTCACACATTTCCTGGAATTGCTCTAGGGTTGGGAGACATCAATCATGCAGGGCGTTCTCTACGAAGAAGCCTCGATCTGGCATTTCTTGTTCGTCACGGGCCTGCTCGGCGGCGGGGCGGCTTGGATGACCGGCAAAGCCGTGGCCCAGACCTGGGGCACCCACGTCCGCCTGTTCATTTACATGCTTGGCCTCGGCATCGGGGTAAGGTTCATCCATCATGCGCTGTTCGGAGGCACGATGTTCTCGCTGCATTATTACATCGTCGATACCGTTGTGCTGATGATATTCGGCTTCCTCGGCTATCAATACACGCGCACCAACCAGATGGTCACGCAGTATAATTGGCTCTACGAAAGAGCTTCCTTATTGAGCTGGAAGTCGAAAGGTTGACGTTCACGATAAACGCTGTTCGGGGATGAATCGGCGTGACAAGTGCCTGAAAATCGGCATTCTATGCTTTCTGCGATAAGGGTGGGCATCGCATGAAAGTATCATCCACGCCCACTCCGTAAATGGGAGCGTTTCAATGAAAAAATCACTCTTGTCCGCCGTGGCGCTGACCGCGTTCATCGCGTTCAGCGGCAATGCGTGGGCCGACATCCTGATCGGCGTCGCCGGTCCGATCACTGGCCCGAACGCCGCCTTCGGCGCGCAGCTGCAGAAGGGCGCGGAGCAGGCGGTCGCCGACATCAACGCGGCGGGCGGCATCAATGGCCAGCAGCTCAAGCTCGAGATCGGTGACGACGTCTCCGATCCCAAGCAGGGCATCTCGGTCGCCAACAAGTTCGTCGCCGACGGCGTCAAGTTCGTCGACGGTCACTTCAACTCGGGCGTGACCATTCCCGCGTCGGAAGTCTATGCCGAGAACGGCATCCTCGTCATGACGCCGGCAGCGACCAATCCGAAGCTCACCGAGCGCGGCCTGTGGAACACCTTCCGCACCTGCGGTCGCGACGACCAGCAGGGCAAGGTGGCGGGCGACTACATCGCCAAGAACTTCAAGGACGCCAAGATCGCCATCATCCACGACAAGACGCCTTACGGCCAGGGCCTCGCCGACGAGACCAAGAAGAACCTGAACGCCGGCGGCATCACGGAAGTGATGTATGAAGGCGTGAATGTCGGCGACAAGGACTTCTCCGCCCTCATCGCCAAGATGAAGGAAAATGGCGTCACCCTGATCTACTGGGGCGGCCTGCACACCGAAGCCGGTCTGATCATCCGTCAGTCGGCCGACCAAGGCCTGAAGGCGCCGCTATTCTCCGGCGACGGCATCGTCTCCAACGAACTGGCCTCGATCGCCGGCGATGCCGTTGCCGGCACGCTCAACACCTTCGCTCCGGATCCGCGCAAGAATCCGGCCGCCAAGGAAGTGGTCGAGAAGTTCCGCGCCGCCGGTTTCGAGCCGGAAGCCTACACGCTCTACTCCTATGCCGCCATCCAGATCATCTCGCAGGCCATCGCCAAGGTCGGCTCGGCCGACGACGCGCAGAAGGTTGCCGACACGATCAAGTCCGGCGGTCCGTGGAAGACGGCCATCGGCGAGATCGGCTACGATGCCAAGGGCGACATCACCCGTCCGGACTATGTCATCTACGAGTGGAAGAAGGGTGAGGACGGCAAGTACAGCTACTTCGAGAAATAAGCCGGCAAACTGTAGCCGACTTTCGAGATGCCCGGCGCTCAGCGCCGGGCATTTTTATTGTCGGCTGTTTTTCCATCACCCGATCCTCACGGGAGCGCCTACAAAGCGCTCCTTGAACCGCGGGACGGGAGACAAGCGGCGGTTTGGCGCAAACAAACGATTTAAATCGTTTTAGGTGTCGCGCGATTTTGTTTGCGCTGCAGCATTTTCACGCTAATCATTGCCCTTCACCTCACTTTCCGCTGCTGGAGCCCAGTCCTTGGCAATCACGAAGATCCTCGTCGCCAACCGATCCGAAATCGCCATCCGCGTCTTTCGCGCGGCCAATGAACTCGGCCTCAAAACCGTGGCGATCTGGGCGGAAGAGGACAAATATTCGCTGCATCGCTTCAAGGCCGACGAAAGCTACCAGGTCGGTCGCGGGCCGCATCTCGCCAAGGATATGGGTCCGATCGAAAGTTATCTTTCGATCGACGAGGTGATCCGCGTCGCCAGACTGTCGGGCGCAGACGCGATCCATCCGGGTTATGGCCTGCTGTCGGAGAGCCCGGAATTCGCCGAGGCTTGCGCCGCCGCCGGCATCACCTTCATCGGGCCGAAGCCGGAGACGATGCGCCGGCTCGGCAACAAGGTCGCCGCGCGCAACCTGGCAATCGAGGTCGGCGTGCCGGTCGTGCCCGCCACCGATCCGCTCCCGGACGACATGGAAGCGGTGAAGAAGCTCGCCGCGGGAATCGGCTATCCGGTGATGCTGAAGGCCTCATGGGGCGGCGGCGGCCGCGGCATGCGCGCCATCCGCGCGGAAGCCGACCTTGCGCGCGAGGTGATGGAAGGCAAGCGCGAGGCGAAAGCCGCCTTTGGCAAGGACGAGGTCTATCTCGAAAAGCTGATCGAACGCGCCCGCCATGTCGAGGTGCAGGTGCTCGGCGACACACATGGCAACGCCGTGCATCTGTTCGAGCGCGACTGCTCGATCCAGCGCCGCAACCAGAAGGTCGTCGAGCGCGCGCCGGCGCCATATCTCAGCGAGGAGCTGCGGCAGGAGCTCTGCGGCTACGCGCTGAAGGTCGCGCAAGAGACCAGCTATATCGGCGCCGGCACGGTCGAGTTCCTGCAAGACGCCGATACCGGCAAGTTCTATTTCATCGAAGTCAATCCGCGTATCCAGGTCGAGCATACCGTCACCGAAATGGTGACCGGCATCGACATCGTGAAGGCGCAGATCCACATCCTCGACGGCTTCGCCATCGGCACTCCGGAATCCGGCGTGCCGGCGCAGAAGGACATCAAGCTCAACGGTCACGCGCTCCAGTGCCGCATCACCACCGAGGATCCGGAGCAGAATTTCATCCCGGACTATGGCCGCATCACCGCCTATCGCGGCGCGACCGGCTTCGGCATCCGCCTCGACGGCGGTACCGCCTATTCGGGCGCGGTCATCACCCGCTTCTACGATCCGCTGCTCGAAAAGGTGACGGCCTGGGCGCCGACGCCGGCCGAGACGATCGCCCGCATGAACCGGGCGCTGCGCGAATTCCGCATCCGCGGCGTGGCGACCAACCTCACCTTCCTCGAAGCGATCATCAACCACCCGAGCTTCGCCGACAATTCCTACACCACCAAGTTCATCGACACGACGCCGGAACTGTTCCAGCAGGTGAAGCGGCAGGATCGCGCCACCAAGCTGCTCAACTACCTCGCCGACGTCAGCGTCAACGGCCACCCCGAGACGCGCGGCCGGCCGATGCCCAAGGCCGATGCCGCGGCGCCGGTCGTGCCCTATCTCAACGGCAAGGTGCCGGACGGCAGCAAGCAGCGGTTCGACGCGCTCGGGCCGGAGAAGTTCGCGGCCTGGATGCGCGCGCAGAGCCAGGTTCTCGTCACCGACACGACGATGCGCGACGGTCATCAGTCGCTGCTCGCCACCCGCATGCGCACCTATGACATCGCCGGCATCGCCGGCGCCTATGCGCGGGCGCTGCCGCAGCTGTTGTCGCTGGAATGCTGGGGCGGCGCCACCTTCGACGTCGCCATGCGCTTCCTGACCGAGGATCCGTGGGAACGGCTGTCACGGGTGCGCGAAGCAGCGCCCAACCTTCTGCTGCAGATGCTGCTGCGCGGCGCCAACGGCGTCGGCTACACCAACTATCCCGATAATGTCGTGCAGCATTTCGTCAAACAGGCGGCCGCCGGCGGCGTCGACCTGTTCCGCGTCTTCGACTGCCTGAACTGGGTCGAAAACATGCGCGTCGCCATGGACGCGGTGGGCGCCGAGGGCAAGCTGATCGAAGCGGCGATGTGCTACACCGGCGACATCCTCGACCCGGCTCGGGCCAAATACGATCTCAAATACTATGTCGGGCTGGCGAAGGAACTGGAAGCGGCCGGCGCGCATATCATCGCCGTCAAGGACATGGCGGGCTTGTTGAAGCCGTCGGCGGCGCGCGCGCTGTTCAAGGCGCTGCGGGAAGAGACCGACCTGCCGATCCATTTCCACACGCACGACACGTCCGGCCTGTCCGCCGCCACGGTGCTGGCGGCGGTCGAGACCGGCGTCGACGCCATCGACGCGGCGATGGATTCCTTCTCCGGCAATACCTCGCAGCCCTGCCTCGGCTCGATCGTCGAGGCGCTGAAGGGCACCGAGCGCGATCCGGGACTCGATCCGCAGTGGATCCGGCACATCTCCTTCTACTGGGAAGCGGTGCGCAACCAGTACGCAGCCTTCGAAAGCGACCTCAAGGGACCGGCCTCCGAGGTTTATCTCCACGAAATGCCGGGCGGCCAGTTCACCAATCTCAAGGAGCAGGCGCGCTCGCTCGGGCTGGAAACACGCTGGCACGAGGTGGCGCAGGCCTATCACGACGTCAACCTGATGTTCGGCGACATCGTCAAGGTGACGCCGTCGTCGAAGGTGGTCGGTGACATGGCGCTGATGATGGTGAGCCAGGATCTCACTGTCGCCGATGTCGAAAACCCGGCGAAGGACATCGCCTTCCCGGATTCGGTCGTCTCGATGCTGCGCGGCGATCTCGGCCAGTCGCCCGGCGGCTGGCCGCAAGCACTGCAGAAGAAGGTGCTGAAGGGCGAAAAGCCGATCACGGTCAGGCCGGGCTCGCTGCTCAAGCCGGCGAACCTCAAGGCCAGCCGCAAGGAGATCGAGGAGAAGCTGGAGCGCAAGCTCAGCGAGTTCGAGTTCGCCTCCTGGCTGATGTATCCGAAGGTCTTCACCGACTTCGCCGCCGCGCAGGAGACCTATGGCCCCGTCAGCGTGCTGCCGACGCCGACCTATTTCTACGGCATGAAGTCGGAAGACGAGATCTTCGTCGACATCGAGAAGGGCAAGACGCTGGTCGTGCGCTGCCAGGCGTTTGGCGACGTCGACGAAAAGGGCATGGTCACCGTCTTTTTCGAGCTCAACGGCCAGCCGCGCCGCGTGAAGGTGCCGGACCGTGCGCATGGCGCCTCGGCCGCCAAGGCGCGGCGCAAGGCGGAGCCCGGCAACGAGGCGCATATCGGCGCGCCGATGCCGGGGGTGATCTCCGCGCTTGCGGTTGCCGCCGGGCAGGCCGTCAAGGCCGGCGATGTGCTGCTCTCGATCGAGGCGATGAAGATGGAGACGGCTCTGCACGCCGAGCGCGACGGCGTGGTCGCCGAAGTGCTGGTCAAGGCCGGCGACCAGATCGACGCCAAGGACTTGCTGATCGCTTTCGCCTGACGGACAAAGATCGATGCTGTGACGGCTGGCAGCAACCCTTCATGCCGCATCGATAATGTCTTGACCCGCGACGCCCGCTCGGGCATCGAACCCGCTCGAATTTGCCGGCCTCCCTTTCGAGTCGCCGGAGAGGAAACGACGCGGAGAGAAAAATGGCCGACGAGATCACCGAGACCAGCCAGACTGTAGCCGCCGGCCAGCTGCGCGCCATCATCGAGCGCATCGAGCGGCTCGAGGAAGAGAAGAAGACGATTTCCGACGACATCAAGGACGTCTATGCCGAGGCCAAGGGCACCGGCTTCGACACCAAGGCGATCCGCACCATCGTCCGGCTGCGCAAGAAGGACCAGGCCGAGCGCCAGGAGGAAGAGACGATCCTTGATCTCTACAAGGCCGCGCTCGGCATGGTCTAAGCCTCATGGCCGGAGCCGGCCATGAGTGAGTTCGACTTCGGCGGCCATCGCGCCTCGGAGTTCCGCCATCGCGGCTTCTGGGCGCTGTTCGCCGAGCGGCATCCGGAAGAAAGGGCCAGGCTGGCGCGGCGCGGGCCGTGGTTCTGGCAGCGCGGGTTGCCGGAGTTCGCCCTGGTGCTTTCCATGTATGTCGCGCCCAGCGAGAACGTGGTCGGCGTCTTCTTCGGCCGCAACGAGAAACTTGGCGCAACGGAAGTCTGGACACGGCTGAAGCCCGTTCAGCCGGTAATCGAGGCGCGCCTGAAGCTCAGGCCGGAGCAGAGCGCGCAAAACCTCGGCATCAATTCGCAGTGGCGGGTCAACTGCTTTGCCGAGGACAACTGGCCGGCGATGGCCGACTGGCTGGTGACGGAATGCTCGCGTTTCGAGCGTGTCGTGACTGAAGTGCTGGGGCAGGGGTAGACCGAAGATGCTTGCCGGCTTCTTCCGCTCGCGCTGGCAAGGCCAAGCACCGCTCGACCGGCTGTTCTGGCGCGACATGCTGTTCGCCGGCACGGCGATCAACATCACCTCGTCCGCGCTGGCGCTCGTCCTGCTTGGGTTGAAGCTGCCGCTCTGGCTGGTGCTGGCGGCGCACTTCCTGCTGGTGCCCTACAACATCTTTCTCACCCTTGCCGTCTGGCGAACGGCAGAGAGGACGGGCGGCGCCAAGGCCTCGCTGATGATGCTGGGCTCTGCGCTCTGGCTGATCGCGACGGTTGTTTTGTAGCGGCGCCAGGTAGCCGCGCAGACAGAAAAGGGCGGCCGAAGCCGCCCCTTTCCGAAGCTATCCCAGGGTACCGGTCAGGCCGCCGGCTCAAACCGCAGCGCCACGCCGTTGATGCAGTAGCGCAGGCCGGTCGGCGGCGGGCCGTCCTCGAAGACGTGGCCGAGATGGCTGCCGCAGCGGGCGCAATGGCATTCGGTGCGGACCATGCCGTAGCTGCGGTCGACAGTGGTCTCGATCGAGCCTGGGACCGGATCGTTGAAGCTCGGCCAGCCGGAGCCGCTCTCGAACTTCAGCTTGGATTCGAACAGCGGCTGCTCGCAGCCGACGCAGAAGAAGGTGCCGGCGCGCTTCTCGTAGAGCAGGGCGCAGCTTCCGGGACGCTCGGTGCCGTGGTTGCGCATGACGGTATATTGCTCCGGCGTCAGCCGGGCGCGCCACTCCGCATCGGTGCGGGTGACGGGATAGGCATGTGTGTCCATGAAATCTCCTCGGCCTTGGCGGCTCGTTGTTGGTTTGCAAGCTATATTCGCCCCAACATAGGCATTTGTTACAGGTCTGCCTACCGTGGGCCTAATGCTTGCGGGACAACTGCTTCGTTGCTGCTTCCAGTCCGGCCAGTGTCAGCGGGAACATGCGGCCGCCAAAGATGTCGCGGACCATCGCGATCGAGTGGGTGTAGCGCCAGTTCTTCTCAGCTTCCGGGTTGAGCCACACCGCATCCGGCCATTGCTGCAGCAGCCGCCCGAGCCAGATACCGCCGGCCTCCGGGTTCCAGTGCTCGACCGAGCCGCCGGGGTGGGCGATCTCGTAAGGGCTCATCGAGGCGTCGCCGACCACGATCACCTTGTAGTCAGGCCCGTATTTGTGGATGAGGTCGAAGGTCGGGATCGTCTCGGCAAGCCGCCGTCGATTGTCCTTCCAGACGCGCTCGTAGAGGCAGTTGTGGAAGTAGAAATATTCGAGCTGGCGGAACTCGGCGCGGGCGGCGGAGAACAGCTCCTCGACGCTGCGGATATGGTCGTCCATCGAGCCGCCGACATCGAAGAACATCAGAAGCTTCACCGCGTTGCGCCGCTCGGGCCGCGTCTTGACGTCGAGATAGCCATGTTCGGCGGTGGCATGGATGGTGCCGGGCAGGTCGAATTCTTCCTCCGCACCCTCGCGCACCCAGCGGCGCAGCCGCTTCAGCGCGACTTTGATGTTGCGTGTGCCGAGCTCGACGGCGTCGTCGAAGTTCTTGAACTCGCGCTTGTCCCAGACCTTCACCGCGCGGCGATGCCGGCTCTCGTGCTGGCCGATGCGCACGCCTTCCGGATTGTAGCCATAGGCGCCGAAGGGCGAGGTGCCGCCGGTGCCGATCCATTTCGAGCCGCCCTGATGGCGGCCCTTCTGCTCCTCCAGCCGCTGCTTCAGGGTTTCCATCAGCTTGTTGAAGCCGCCGAGCGCCTCGACCAGCTTCTTCTCCTCATCGGTCAGATGCTTTTCGGCAAGCCGGCGCAGCCACTCCTCGGGGATGGTCGTGACGTCGACCGCGTCCGGTCCGGACAAAGCCTCGACGCCCTTGAAAACATGCCCGAACACCTGGTCGAAACGGTCGATATGACGCTCGTCCTTCACCAGTGCCGAGCGGGCGAGGTAGTAAAAACCCTCGACATCGTATTCGACCAACCCCGCTTCCAGCCCTTCCAGCAGCGTCAGATATTCCGTGAGCGAGACAGGAACCCGCGCGGCCTTCAGTTCGAGGAAGAAGGGGATGAACATGGCCCCTTATAACAGATCGTACTCGATGAAGCCCGTGCGGCGCGCGACATGGTCGTAGAGCCGGCGCGCGGTGGCGTTGGTCTCGTGCGTCATCCAGTAGACGTTCTTCACGCCGATCTTGCCGGCCTCGTCCTGCACCGCTTTGATCAGCGCCGCGCCGACGCCCTTGCCGCGCACCTCGGGATTGGCGAACAGGTCCTGCAGGTAGCAGTTGTTGACCAACGACCAGCAGGAGCGGTGGTAGAGACAGTGGGTGAGGCCGACAGCCTTGCCGTCAAGTGTGGCGATAAAACCTTTCGGCTCGAATTCGCCTGCCGTGAACAGCCGCTTCCAGGTGACGTCGTAGACCTCATCCGGCAGCCTGGTCTCGTAGAAGGTGAGATAGGCTGTCCACAGCCGGCGCCAGTCGGCGTGGTCGGACTGCGCAAGCGGGCGGATGGTGATCTCGGACATTTCTTCCTCCAATGCTTTCGCCCCGAAGCTGCGGCAGCGGCTGATTGGCGGCAACGGTCCACAGCCGAGGAAAGCGCTGTTGCTGCCAGCTATTGCTGCCGCCTCGCCATGAAGGCCAGGCGTTCGAAGAGGTGCACGTCCTGCTCGTTCTTCAACAGCGCGCCGTGCAGCTTCGGCAGCATGTTCTTCGGATCGGCGCGCAAATCTTCCGGCGCGATGTCGTCGGCGACCAGCAGGCGGATCCAGTCGAGCGCTTCGGAGGTCGAGGGCTTCTTCTTCAAGCCCGGCACATCGCGGATCTCGTAGAACTGGGTGAGAGCGGCCCGCACCAGATTCTGCTTGATGCCCGGATAGTGCACGTCGACGATCCGGTGCAGCGTGTCGATGTCGGGGAAGCGGATGTAGTGGAAGAAGCAGCGGCGCAGGAAGGCGTCCGGCAGTTCCTTCTCATTGTTCGAGGTGATGATAACGATCGGCCGGAACTCGGCGCGGATCGTCTCGCCGGTTTCGTAGACGAAGAACTCCATCCGATCGAGCTCCTGCAGGAGATCGTTGGGGAATTCGATGTCGGCCTTGTCGATCTCGTCGATCAAAAGCACGACTTTTTTCGGCGCGGCGAAGGCGTCCCAAAGCTTACCGCGCTTGATGTAGTTCCTGATGTCACTGAAACGGTCGTCGCCGAGCTGACTGTCGCGCAGCCGCGAGACGGCGTCATATTCATAAAGGCCCTGCTGCGCCTTGGTGGTCGACTTGACGTTCCATTCGATGAAATCCAGCCCGAGCGCCGCCGCCACCTGGCGGGCGAGCTCCGTCTTGCCGGTGCCGGGCTCTCCCTTGACCAGCAAGGGCCGTTCCAGCGCGATCGCGGCGTTGACCGCCACCATCAGATCCTTCTCGGCGACGTAAGCCGCGGTGCCTTCGAAACGCATTTTTTCTCCCGATCGTCTGGCCGCGACCGTAAGGACGCTGCCCCGGCTGTGCAAGGCGTAGCAGCGCCACACGATGCACGGCACAATTTTGCCGGTCCTTGGACGGCCGTCCTTCTGGCGCTCGGCTAACCATCGGCCTATATTGGCACTGGCGGTCTGCGCTTCCCGGCAGGAGAAACTTATCCCCGGGGCCTTATTGATCCTTAGGGAGCTGTCCCTGGGAAGACCCGTGGGTTTTCTCACACGGCGCCCACCTACTTTGTAGGCACCCGGGATCGACCTCTCCACCGGTTGTGTGGATCGTCACTCTCCCCATTTTGGGAGCCATGCGCTAGAAAACGTCGCTCCTAAAACTCCATCCCAATCCGACCTTTTCTAGCGTCTGCGCATGACCTCTTCCAAAGACCTGAAAAAACATCTCCGCAAGGAAGCTTTGGCGCGCCGGGATGCGCTCGACGAATTCTGGCGGGTGGAGATCGCGCTGGAAATGGCGGAGACCGCGAAGGATCAGATCGCCGTCGAGCCCGGCCAAATCGTTTCCGGCTTCTGGCCGATGCGCTCCGAGGTCGATGTGCGGCCGCTGATGTTCGCCTTGCGCGAAAAAGGCGCCAGGCTCTGCCTGCCGGCGATCCTCGACAAGACCACGATCGTCTTCCGCGAGCTGGTGCGCGGCGCGCCGATGGTCGAGATGGGCTTCGGCACGGTCGGGCCGCATGAGGAGGCGGAAGTGCTGGACCCGTCGATGATGCTGATACCGCTTGCTGCCTTCGATGCGCGCGGCCATCGCATCGGCTATGGCGCCGGCTACTACGACCGGGCGATCGCCAGGCTGGCCGACAAGGGCCTGACGCCCAGGCTGATCGGCATCGCCTTCGACTGCCAGGAAGTTCCGATGGTGCCGGATGAGAACCACGACGTGATCATCCCGGAAATACTCACCGAGAGCGGGTTGCGCCGGTTCATGCCGGAATTGTAGAAAAGCGTTTGAGGAACGCATGATCTTTTGCGGAAAGTCATGCAGCTTTTACTTAGCGGGCTTTCGGCGCAGGATCGTATGAGACTTCTCTTCCTCGGCGACATGGTCGGAAAAACTGGGCGCACGGCGGTGTGGGAACAACTGCCCGGGCTGATCTCCGACTTCAAGCTCGATTTCGTCATCGTCAATGGCGAGAACGCCGCCGGCGGCTTCGGCATCACCGAGGAGATCTTCCGCGAGACACTCGCGGCGGGCGCGGACGTCGTGACCACCGGCAACCATGTCTGGGACCAGCGCGACGCGCTGGTCTTCGCGCCGCGCGAGGAACGTTTTCTGCGCCCCTCCAATTTCCCGAAAGGCACGCCGGGGCGAGGTTCGGGCGTCTACATCGCCAGGAACGGCGCGCGGGTGCTGGTCGCCAACATCATGGGACGTGTGTTCATGCATCCCGAGCTCGACGATCCGTTCCAGGCCGGCGAGCGCGAGCTTGCCGCCTGTCCGCTCGGCGAGCAGGCGGATGCGGCTGTGATCGATTTCCACGCCGAGGCGACGTCGGAAAAAATGTGCTTCGCGCATTTCGTCGACGGCCGCGCCAGCCTGGTGGTCGGCACGCACACGCATCAGCCGACCGCCGACCACCAGATCCTCAACGGCGGCACCGCCTACATCTCTGACGCGGGCATGTGCGGCGACTACGATTCCTCGCTCGGCATGGACAAGGAGGAGCCACTCAACCGCTTCCTGTCGAAAGTGCCGAAGGGCCGTTTCGAGGCAGCGAATGGACCCGCGACCTTGTGCGGCATCGGTGTCGATATCTCCGACCGCACGGGACTTGCCGAGAAGATCGCGCCGTTTCGTCGCGGGCCGCGGCTGGAGGAAACGGCGCCATCCTTCTGGTCGTGACATTGATATGAGCGAGGCCAGTACCTAACTGGCGACGAAACCCGCGAAAAACTGCTCCAAACATTTGTTTCTACGCAATTCCGGACGGAAAACCGCAACGCACGGAATTGCTCCGGATCGTAGAGGGGACGACCTTCATGCAGCTTGTCGAATTCCTGGCGCCGCACTTCGCCTTCGTTTCCAACCCGACCGCGTGGATCGCGCTGCTGACGCTGGTGGTGCTGGAGGTGGTGCTCGGCATCGACAATTTGATCTTCATCTCGATCCTGACCAACAAGCTGCCCGAAGCGCAGCGGGCGCGCGCGCGCAGGCTCGGCATCTCGGCGGCGCTGGTGATGCGCCTCATCCTGCTCGCCACCATTTCGGTCATCGTGCAGTTGACGGCGCCGGTGTTCACGGCGTTCGGGCATGGCTTTTCCTGGCGCGACCTGATCCTGATCGCCGGCGGCCTGTTCCTGGTCTGGAAGGCGACCAAGGAAATCCATCACACGGTCGATCCGCAGGACCATCAGGACACGATGATGGGTGAAACACTGCAGATGAGCCTGGCCGGCGCGATCTTCCAGATTCTCTTGCTCGACCTCGTCTTCTCGATCGATTCGATCATCACCGCCGTCGGCATGACCGACGAGATCGCCATCATGTATATCGCGGTGATCGTGGCGGTGAGCGCGATGATGCTGGCGGCGACGCCGCTCGCCAATTTCATCGCCAGGAATCCCACAATCGTCATGCTGGCGCTGGGCTTCCTGCTGATGATCGGCATGACGCTGATTGCCGACGGCATGGGCTACCACGTGCCCAAGGGCTACATCTACGCCGCCATGGGTTTCTCGGCGCTGGTCGAGGGCCTCAACATGCTGGCGCGGCAGCGCAGGAGGCAGAGGTCCGGCGAAGGGCATTGAGACGCATCACGACAGGCCCTTGGGGTGACGATCGCCGATCAGGCCGAGCGTCAGCCCCTGTTCCAGCCACGCCTTGGCGCCGGCCAGCACCAGCGAGAAGCCGCCGGTCGAGTCGATCGCCTGGCCGACCTGTTCGTCGCCGGAGCCGGCGAAGCCGAAATTGCGGACTTCGAGGAAGGTCGCGTCGCCTGGCATCGCGGTGAAGGTCCAGACCGCCGTGGTCGGCGGCTCGCTCCATAGCATGGCGATCTTTTCGTTGGGAACAATCTCGCTGACCTCGACCTTTGTCGAGGCACCGTACATGCGCCACTCCCACTGAACCGGCTTGCCACCGTCCAACCGGCCGCTGGAATGCGTGAACCAGAACTTCGTCGTGATTGCCGGATCGACGATCGCCTCAAAGACTTCGGCAACGGGCCGGCGGATCAGCATGCCGGCTTCGGCGATCGGGGCTTGGTTGAGTTCCACGACATTCTCCTCGAATTGCTCAGGGCAGGTTGATCTGCCAGGAGACGCCGAACCTGTCGTTGAGCCAGGCGAAACGTTGGCTGAAGCCGTAATTGCCGGTCGGCATCAGGAACGAACCGTCCTTGGACAGAACGTCGATGATGCGGTCCTGTTCCTCGTCGGACGAACAGTCGACAAAGAACCAGAATGACGGCGTGAAGGTGAAAGCGTGATGCACCGGGCTGTTGAAGATCATGACCTCCTGGCCGCCGATGGACGCGCGGGCCAGCTTGACCGTTCCTTCGGGCCCGTCCTCGCCCGCGCCGTAGCGCGTAACGTCGAGGACGCTGCTCCCCGGAACAGTCTCGCAATAGAGGGCCATGGCCTCCTCGGCCCGGCCTTCGAACATCAGGAACGGGGTTACTTTCACTGCAGTCCTCCCTGGCTCCGAGATTGGGCTCAGATGTTGGTTTCGTTGGCGGGCTCGCCCTTCATCTCGGCGCGATAGTAGCCGTCGCGCAGGGTGATGCCGTATTCGAGATAGGCCTTCATGCAGGCGAGCATCTGCGACCAGCCCTCGCAATTGAGGTAGGACTTCTTCAGGCCGGCTTCGCCTTCGCGCCAGCCGCTTTCGGCGATGGTGACGAAGGTGCCGCCGTCATCCAATGGCTCGAAATTCATCTCGATGCGGGTCTTGTAGGCCGGCTTGCCCTCGGCATCGGTCGCGTCCCAGCGCAGCACGATGCGCTTGTCCTTGGTCACCTCGTCAACCTCCACAGGCACGGTCTTCCACCAGGTCACGGTGGTGCCGGGAACGAGCGGCGCGGAGGCTCCGCCGATGGTGGTGAAGTAACCGCTGAGCTTCGTCGGATTGACCACGGCGTCGAAGACCTCGGCGACCGGTTTGCCGATGCGACCGGAAATCCTGAATCCAAGGGACATATCCACAGCTCCTTCCTTGCTGGTTCAAACGATATGTTATAGAAATATAACATGTCAAGTCACGCCGCAGACGATCATGTTTTCAAGGCCTTGGCGCACCCCCGACGGCGAGAGCTGCTTGATCGGCTGAAGGATCAGCCGCAGACCACCGGCGCGCTCTGCGAGGCATTTCCGGACATGGATCGCTGCACCGTGATGATGCACCTGAAGGTGCTCGAAGAGGCCGATCTGGTCGTGGCGCGGCGCGAGGGGCGCGAGCGCTGGAACCATCTCAACGCGCTGCCGATCAAGCAGATCCACGACCGCTGGATCAGCCAGTATGCCGGCCACGCGATCACCATCCTCGACCGGCTCAAATCCAATCTGGAGGGTTGATCCGGTCCGGGCCAGACACATGCCAGGCTGCCTTGACACCAGGCCGACGGCGCGGCTGGACGAATTGAGCCGATTTATCTATAAGCCGGCCATTCCGACAGAGAGCGCCGCATGCCTTCGCAGGCATGGCCCAGACGTTCTGGAAATTTGAATTCGAGCATTTTGCCGATGCCGGGTCATCGCGCCCGGGCGAAAAATGCTCTAGCCGAACACGACAGGGGTGCCATGGCTGGCCATTCACAGTTCAAGAACATCATGCACCGCAAGGGCCGTCAGGACGCGGTGCGGTCGAAAATGTTTTCCAAGCTGGCGCGCGAAATAACCGTCGCCGCCAAGACCGGCACGCCGGATCCGGCGATGAACCCGCGGCTGCGCCTTGCCGTGCAGAACGCCAAGGCGGTGTCGATGCCGAAGGACAACATCCAGCGCGCCATCAATAAGGCTTCCGCCGGCGACGGCGAAAACTACGAAGCCGTGCGCTACGAGGGCTACGGCCCGGGCGGTGTGGCGCTGATCGTCGAGGCGCTGACCGACAACCGCAACCGCTCGGCCTCGAACGTGCGCGCCGCCTTCACCAAGGCCGGCGGGGCGCTCGGCGAAACCGGATCGGTGTCGTTCATGTGGAACCGGGTTGGCGAGATCTACTATCCGGCCTCGGCCGGTGACGCCGACAAGGTGATGGAAGCCGCGATCGAAGCCGGCGCGGACGACGTGGAGTCGGACGAGGAAGGCCACACCATCTACTGCAGCTTCGAGAATCTCGGCGACGTGTCGAAGTCGCTCGAAGTCGCGCTCGGCGAAGCGGAATCGGTGAAGCCGATCTGGCAGCCGCAGAACAATGTCCCGGTCGACGAAGAGCGGGCGCAGTCGCTGATGAAGCTCGTCGCCACCCTCGAGGACGACGACGACGTGCAGAGCGTCTACGCCAATTTCGAGGTCGACGACGAGACGATGGCCAAGCTCAGCGCGGCCTGACCGGCCGCGCGATCCGATATGAACGAGAAGCCGCTTCCGACCATCCGCATCACCTATTGCACGCAATGCCTGTGGCTGCTGCGTGCCGGCTGGATGGCGCAGGAATTGCTCTCGACCTTCGGCACCGATCTCGGCGAGGTGACGCTGGTGCCGGGCACCGGCGGCATCTTCACCATTTCCTGCAACGATCAGCTTATCTGGGAGCGCAAGCGCGACGGCGGTTTTCCGGACGCGGCGAAGCTCAAGCAGCTGGTGCGCGATGTCATCGACCCGGATCGCGATCTTGGTCATGCCGACCGCAAGACGCACAAGAAGACAGACCCCGCCTGAGTGAACTGATCCCCCGAAAGTTGGACACAACCTTCGGGGGTTTTGCATTGCGGAGTGCTGTCTTCAGATCAAAGCCATGATGAAGCAGGCCATTGCCACGACCGCGGTGATGGTGCGGACGTGGTTCCACATCACCCAGTCGCTCAGATAGTTCGTCCAGACCGCGGCGCCGTTCGCGCTCGCCGGATCGACGGCGGCGAGCGCGTCGTTGAGCGGCACGTTGAAGACCATGGTCACGATCGGGTTGCCGATAAGGTAGATCACGGCGCCGGCAAGCAGCCAGTACGCGCCCGGCTGGCCCCAGCCCATGAGGGCGCCGGCAATCAGCGCCAGGCAGATGAGCCCGGTGCCGAACAGCGCCGTCATGAAGGTCGGCGTGATTACGGTGATGTTGATCGAGTTCATCGCCGCGATGCCGCCCGCCGCAGGCAGCCGGGCAAGTGCGGGCATGACGAAGTTAGAGAAGGCGAAGAAGACGCCGCCGACCACGCCGGAACCGATCGCGGCGATAAAAATGAGGGTGGGAAGAAGTTTCATCATGTCGGTTGCTCCCGTTTCGGTTAGCGCGAAGTGGTTTTTCAAAACATGAGGAATGTTCACATTTGCAGAACGTGATAAACCCTCATATCTTGCGAGTCAAGCCGTTTCGAGAACCGAATTGGAGCTGGCCATGGAAGACAAAGCCGCCGGGAGTGCCGATCAGGCCGCGATTGCTTCGCCGCGGCGGGCGCCGACTCAGCAGCGCAGCCGCGAACGGGTCGAGCGCATGCTGTCCGCTGCCTCTGCGCTGATTGCCGAGCAGGGCAGCGACGCCATGCGCATGGGCGAAGTGGCGGAAAGGGCGGGGGTTTCGATCGGCTCGCTCTACCAGTTCTTTCCGGACAAGCGGGCGATCGTCTGGGCGCTGGCCGAGCGCTATACCGCCGAAAGCCAGGCCTGCATCGCGTCGGCGCTGAAGGATGTCGGCGACGCCGAAGCCCTCAGCCAAGCGTTTTCGGAACTGGTCGACATCTATTACCGGCTGTTCCTGGCCGAACCGGTGATGCGCGACATTTGGTCGGGCACGCAGGCCGACAAGGCGCTGCGCGAACTTGAGCTCGCCGACAGCCGCGCCAATGCCGAATTCCTCGTCGCGGTGCTGAAGCGGCTGCGTCCCGATGCCGATCCGGTCGCACTGGAGACGACGGCATTCCTCGTCTGGCAGATGGGCGAGGCGGCCATGCGGCTGGCCATCTCCGTCGATCGCGAGGAAGGCGACAGGCTGGTCGCGGCTTACAAGCGCATGGCGCTGAGGGAGCTGGTGGGCGCGTGAGCGGTTTGCGAAGCCGCCGGCGAGAGCGCCCTCTCCCCGTCACTATACGGGGAGAGGATGCAGGCAAGCAGGTGAGGGGCAGCACCACCCTATGTTATTGGTGTTGCTCTAAAAATGCACCGCTACCGAATTTCGATATTTGGCGTCGCCTTTGTTGCGAAAAGCGCGCCTCCAGCGGCCTGTTTGCCGATGACTAACTTGCCGACGCCGGCGCTGCCCCTCATCCGCCCTTCGGGCACCTTCTCCCCGTATAGAGACGGGGAGAAGGAAGCTGTAGGCCAACAAAAAACCCGCCACGAGGGCGGGTTTTTGATCTGCGACAAAGCGGATAAGACCTTAGAGGCCGAAACCTTCGAAGCGCTTCTTGAACTTCGACAGGCGGCCGCCGCGGTCGAGCAGGGTCTGCTGGCCGCCGGTCCAGGCCGGGTGCGTGGTCGGGTCGATGTCGAGGTTCATCGTGTCGCCTTCCTTGCCCCAGGTGGAGCGCGTCAGGTACTCGGTGCCGTCGGTCATGACGACCTTGATGGTGTGGTAGTCGGGATGGATATCGGCCTTCATTATCGTGTTCCTGGCTTGCCGGCGCTGGTGACGGGCCCATGGCCTGCGTCGATGCGCCCCTTTTTAAAACTCGAAGCCGCAGCTAATGAAAAGCCACGGCTTCTAAAACGGTCGGCGAGCCTATACATCAGCCGGAATTGAATCACAAGGCCGCGGCAGGCGCATATTGTAGCGTGTTACCGCAAGCGGCCAGAGGAAACGCTCATGGCGGATATCGGTGTCAGTGCAGACGAGCGCAGACGCTCGGTCCGGCCGCTCAGAAACCTTTTCCCCTATATCGCCCGTTACCGGAAACTGGCGGTCGGCGCGATCATCTCGCTGATCGTGGCCGCGGTGACCACGCTTGCGTTGCCGATGGCCGTGCGGCGCATGATAGATCACGGTTTCGAAGCCGCGGGCTCCACCTTCATTGCCGAGTATTTCGCTGCGCTCGTGGCGATCGCGGCGCTGCTGGCGGCGGCCTCGGCCAGCCGCTACTACTTCGTCATCACGCTCGGCGAGCGGGTGGTCGCCGATATCCGCCGCGACGTCTTTTCCCATGTCACGACGCTCTCGCCGGCTTTTTTCGATCGTGCCCAGTCAGGCGAGATCGTGTCGCGGCTCGCCGCCGACACCACGCAGGTGAAGTCGGCGGTGGGCGCCACCGCCTCGGTCGCGCTGCGCAATCTCATCCTCGGCCTTGGCGCCGTGGCGATGATGGTCTTCACCAGCCCAAAACTCTCCAGTCTGGTCATTGCCGCCATACCGCTGATCGTGCTGCCGCTGGTCGCTTTCGGACGCTCGGTGCGCCGCAAGTCGCGCTTGGCGCAGGATACGCTTGCCGAGGCCACCGCTTATGCCAGCGAACAGATCGGCGCCGTGCGCACGCTGCAGGCCTTCACCAACGAGAAGCTGGTCACGGGCCGCTTCTCGGCCGCCGTGGAGGCCGCCTTCGAGGCGGCGCGCACGTCGGTCTTTGCCCGCTCCTTCCTGACCTTCTTCGCCATCTTCATGATCTTTTCCTCGGTGGTGGCGGTGCTCTGGTTCGGCTCGCGCGACGTGCTTGCCGGCACGATGTCGGCCGGAACGCTCGGTCAGTTCCTGCTCTATTCGGTGTTCGCCGCCGGCGCGCTCGGCGCGCTGTCGGAAGTATGGAGCGAGCTGTCGCAGGCGGCGGGCGCCGCCGAGCGGTTGACCGAGATCCTGGCTGAGAAGCCTGCCATCCAGATGCCCGTCGATCCGCAGCCGCTGCCGGCCAAGGCCAAGGGCGCGATCAGCTTCGACGACGTTTCCTTTTCCTATCCGGCGCGGCCGGACCGCGCCGCCGTGCATGGGCTGAGCTTCCAGGTGAAGCCCGGCGAGACGGTGGCGATCGTCGGCCCGTCGGGCGCGGGGAAAAGCACTGTCTTCTCGCTGATCCTGCGCTTCTACGATCCGGAAAGCGGCCGCGTCGTCATCGACGGTGTCGACGTGCGCGAGGCCGATCCGGCCGCGATCCGCGAGCGCATCGCCATCGTGCCGCAGGACGTCACCATCTTCGCGGCGAGCGCGCGCGACAACATCGCCTTCGGCCGCCCCGGCGCCAGCGATGCCGAGATCGAGGCGGCGGCAAAAGCCGCCCTCGCCGATGAGTTCATCGGCAAGCTCGAAAGGGGCTATGATAGCCAGGTCGGCGAGCGCGGCGTGACGCTCTCAGGCGGCCAGCGCCAGCGCGTGGCGATCGCCCGCGCCATCCTGCGCGACGCGCCGATCCTGCTGCTCGACGAGGCGACCTCGGCGCTCGACGCTGAAAGCGAGACGCTGGTGCAGACGGCGCTGGAGCACCTGATGCGCGGCCGCACCACCATCGTCATAGCCCACCGGCTGGCGACGGTGCTCAAGGCCGACCGGATCCTCGTCATGGAGGGCGGCCGCATCGTCGAGGAAGGCACGCATCAGAGCCTGGTGGCCAAGGGCGGCACCTATGCGCGGCTCGCCAAGCTGCAGTTCGAGACCGGCGCCAGCGCCTTCCGGGGCGCGGCGGAGTAGCCACGCCACGAAGTCGCTGGTTCCAGGCTGCTCCGCGTCAGTCGCCGTAGCGCTTGCGCAGATGTTCGGTGAAGTAGGCGGCGTTGAGCCTTTCGCCCGTTGCGCGTTCGAGCAGGTCCGGCGTCGACCAGCGCGAGCCCTGCGACCAGATCGTTTTGCGGCGCCAGTCGTTGATGGCGCCGAAATCGCCCTTGGCGAGATCCTCGTCCGCGGACGGGTGCTCCTTGGTCAAGGCCGCCCATTGCTGCGCCGCCATCATGGCGCCCAGCGTATAGGACGGGAAATAGCCGAAGGCTGCGCCCGGCCAATGAACGTCCTGCATCGGCCCGTCGGCCGGGTTGTCGATGGTCGACAGGCCGAGATAGTCGCGCATCTTGGCGTCCCAGGCCTCGGGCAGGTCGGCGACCTCCAGCCGGCCGGAGACGAGTTCCTGCTCGAGCTCGTAGCGCAGGATGACATGCAGCGGATAGGTGACCTCGTCGGCGTCGACGCGGATCAGGCCACGCTCGACATGGTGGACATGCGGCAGGATGTCGTCGATCTCCCATTCTTCGCCGAGATGCCTTTCGACCACCGGCAGCGCCCAGCGCCAGAAGGCGGGGTTGCGGCCGATCTGCTTCTCGACGAAGAGGCTTTGGCTCTCATGCACGGCCATGCCGCGCGCCTTGCCGAGCGGCCAGTGCGACCAGGCTTTCGGCAGGTTCTGCTCGTAGAGCGCATGCCCGGTCTCGTGCAGCACGCCCATCAGCGCCGACAGGAAATCGGAGGTCTTGTAGCGGGTGGTGATGCGCACGTCGGTCGGCACGCCGCCGCAGAAGGGATGGTGCGACACCGACAGCGAGCCGTGGGTGAGGTCGAAGCCGACCGCCGCCATCATGGCAAGGCCAAGCTCGCGCTGACGGTCGATGGCGTAGCTGCCGGAGAGCGGCTTCAGGGGGTGTTTGGCCAGCCGTGCATCCTGCACGGCCAACGCGTGCGGCAGGAAATCACCAAGGAAGGCCTTCAGCTCGGCAAATACCGGCGTGATGTCGGCGGCGCGGTTGCCTGGATCGTATTGTTCCATTAACGCGTCATAGGGAGCGAGGCCGAGCGCGTCGGCGCGCAGCGCGGCCTCCTCGCGCACCAGCGCCACGATACCCTCCAGTGCCGGCAGGAAGCCCGCCCAGTCGTTCTTGGCGCGCAGGTCGCGCCAAAGCTGCTCCGAGCGCATGCGCGCCGTGGTCTGGCGCTCGACGAATTCGACCGGCAGGCAGGTGAGATTGGTGTATTGCCGGCGCAGTTCCCTGACCGCGGCCTGCTGCTCATCGCTGAGCGGCTCGGCTTCGGCGGCTGCGATCCAGTCGCCGATCTCGGGTGCGGTCGCTTGCGCGTGCAGCATGCCGGCAAGCGCCGACATCGCCTCGGCGCGTTTCTCGCCGCCGCCGACCGCCATATGCGTCGCCTCGTCGGCGCCGAGGATGGCCAGCGCATGCTCCAGCGCTTCGAGCTTGTGGCCGAGTTCGTCGAGTTTTTGGAAGGACATGATGGATCCCAACTGGAAATTGGCTGGCGGGAAAAGATACCAATGCGCAGGGCTTGGCAACCCTGATCCAGCCGGTTCGAGGCAGGCCATCTTGCCTATCGATGGCGGCGCGTGATCAATGTCCGAATCGAACGGGCGGAGGGGACAATGGTTGGCAATATCCTGGTTGGGCTGGTGGCGCTGATCCACTGCTGGATCGTCTATCTGGAAATGGTGCTGTGGGACACGCCGCGCGGGCACAAGGCATTCAACCTCAAGCCGGACTTCGCCAGCGCTTCAAAAGTGCTTGCCGCGAACCAGGGGCTCTATAACGGCTTTCTTGCCGCCGGCCTGATCTGGGGGCTTTATCTCGGCGCGAGCGGGTTCCAGATCAAGATCTTCTTCCTGCTTTGCGTCACCACCGCCGGCCTTTACGGCGCGGCGACCGTCGGCCGGAAGATCCTGTTCATCCAGACGGTGCCGGCAGTGCTCGCCATCATCGCGCTTTGGCTTGGCCTGTGATCAAGAAAGGACATGATCGAAAAAGGACGCCCTCGGGGCTAAAGCGCGTCGCGCTGAAACGGATTCAAGCGACGCGCTTTAGGTCTTTGTTTTGATGCATGTCGTTCTCCCAAAACCGCTGCGCACTTTGGGCGACATGCGTCTGCGCCCCCTTGTGATGCCCGGCGGCGAAGGCGCCGGCGAATGTTTTCAGGCCTTGCCGCAGATCCTTTGCGCCCTAGAGTTGAGCCGGCGAACAAATTCGCGTGAGTTCGCGTGATCCTAAAGCGCGTCGCGATCTTTCAGGTTCGCTCCATGCGCTTTAGGCTTTTGATTCTACGCATGTCTTTGTCCCGAAACCGGTTCCCACTTTCGGGAGACATGCTTTAGATCAACGTTCGGTGAGCTTCAGTTCGATACGGCGGTTCTTGCTGCGCGCCTCATCCGTATCTGCCGGATCGAGCGGTTGGAACTCGCCGAAGCCGGCGGCGACCAGCCGGTTGGCCGGCACGCCGTTCTCTATCAGAAACTTCACCACCGAGGTCGCGCGCGCCGTCGAAAGTTCCCAGTTGTCGCGATAGCGGCCGGTGCCGGACAGCGGCTTGTTGTCGGTGTGGCCGTCGACGCGCAGCACCCAGCTGATCTCCGGCGGGATTTCCTTCTGCAATTCGATGATGGCGTCGGCGAGCTTCTTCATCTCGACCTTGCCGGCATCGTTGATCACCTCGGAGCCGGTCGGGAACAGCACTTCCGACTGGAAGACGAAGCGGTCGCCGACGATGCGGATGTTCTCGCGGTCGGCGAGGATCTCGCGCAAGCGCCCGAAGAAATCGGAGCGGTAGCGGTTAAGCTCCTGGACGCGCTGCGCAAGCGCTACGTTCAGGCGGCGGCCGAGGTCGGCGATCTTGGTGTTGGAGTCGCGATCGCGCTGCTCGGAGACGTTGAGCGCGTCCTCGAGCGCGCCGATCTGCTTGCGCAGCGCCGCGATCTGCTGGTTGAGGATCTCGACCTGGCTCAGCGCCTGCTGGCTGATCTGCCGCTGGTTGCTGAGCTCGCCGGACAGCGCTTCGGCGCGCTTGTTGGCCGCATCGCCGGCGCCGGCGCCTTGGTCAAGCAATTGCTGAAGACGGCTCTTTTCCGCTTCCGCCGCCGACAGCGAAGCCTGCAGGTTGGCGAGCGTATCCTCCTTGTCCTGGCTGTTCGAGCGCTCCAGCGCGAGCAACTGGGTCAATTCGTTGATCTGCGAGTTGAGGCGGTTGAGCACCGTGTCCTTGCCGGAAATTTCGCGGCTGAGCAGGAACTGCGCCAGCACGAAGACGGTGAGCAGGAACATGATCGCCAAAAGCAGCGTCGACAGCGCGTCGACGAAGCCCGGCCAGTAGTCGATGCGGCGATCGGCGCGCCGTCTTGCCAGCGCCACGTCAGTGGACCCCTTGCTTCTTCAGCGCGTCGGCGATCTTTTCCAGGGTATTGCGCATGGCCTTCTGCTCGTCGGACTGCGCCTCGACCCAGTCGCGCATGATCTGCTGCTCGGAGCGCATGTTCTTGACCAGGCCGGAAATGCCGTCGGCGAGGTTGGCCATGGCGGTGGCGACGCGCGGATTGGAGCCGCCGCCATTCTCCTGCAGGCTGCGCAGCCGCTCCGACAGCAGGCGGATCTCCTCCGACGGTTCGGCGCGGGCCGAATCCGAAACGACGATGTCAGACGACAGGTCGGTGACCGAGGACAGCCAGTTCTCGAGCTCGGTGTAGAAGCGGGTCTGGGCGCGGCCGGCCTGCAGGTCGAGGAAGCCGAGTACCAGCGAGCCGGAGAGGCCGAACAGCGAGGACGAGAAGGCCGTGCCCATGCCGGCGAGCGGCGCCGAAAGGCCCTGCTTCAGCGCATCGAGCACGGCGGCGGCGTCGCCGGTGCCGGGGTCGAGCGCCTCGATGGTCTCGCGGATCGAGGCGATGGTGTTGAGCAGGCCCCAGAAGGTGCCGAGCAGGCCGAGGAACACCAGGAGGCCGACGAGATAGCGCGAGGTGTCACGGCTTTCGTCGAGGCGGGTGGCGATGGAATCGAGCATGGTGCGCATCGACGAGGTCGAGAACGCAATCGTCGACGAGCGGCCGATCATCGCCTTCATCGGCGCCAGCAGCACCGGCTCGGTGGTCTCGGAACCGGCGCGGAAGGAATTGACCCAGCGCACTTCGCGGAACAGCCGGCCGACCTGAACGAAGGCGAGCAGGATGCCGACCGCGAGCACGCCGATGATCAGCCCGTTGAGGCCGGGATTGCTGGAGAAGGCTCTCGAGATCTGGCGGGTGAGGATGGCGGCGATGAAAGCGACGATGACCAGGAAGATCACCATGGTGAGCAGGAAGACCTGCGGGCTCGACAGCTTGTGCGGATCGTAGACCAGGACATCCGAGCGCCTGCCGAAGGATCTGAGAAAAGCCATCCGTGCCCCGTTTCCGATGCCACCGCCGCGAATTTGTCGCAACTCTAAACGGAATTGTGACCAAATTGAATGGCGCTTGGCAATATCGTCGCCGCCTAAAGCGCTCAGAACCGGCTGATCACCAAGCAGTCGACCATGGCGGCCAGATGCAGCCCGGCGCCGGCGACGACGAAACCGTGCCAGACGGCATTGTGGAAGCGCAGGCCTTTCCAGGCGAAGAAGATGACACCCAAGGAATAGACGATACCGCCGGCGACGAGCAGTACGATCGAAGCTGTCGGCAGGGTCTCGACCAGCGGTCCGGCCAGCACGATGCCGCTCCAGCCGATGGCAAGGTAGAAGACGATCGCCAGCCGGTCGTAGCGCCCGGGCAGGAACATCTTGATCGCGATTCCCACCACTGCTGCCGTCCATACGACGATGATCATGGGCACGGCCAGCGACGAGTCGTGGAGCTGGGCGAGGAAAGGCGTATAGGTGGCGGCGATCAGAAGGTAGATCGCAGCGTGGTCGAAGCGGCGCAATATCCATTTCGCCGGCCACGATATCGGCCATAGATTGTAGGCCAGCGACACCGACAGCACGGTGAGCAGGGACACGACATAGAAGACTGCGGCGACATATTCGCCGGGACCGGAGTGGAAGGCGGCTAAAGCCAGGAAGGCCGAGCCGGCCGCGATCGCCAGCACGATGCCGACGGCATGGACAATGCCGTCGGCGATCATCTCGGCGCGCGAGTAATGCCAGCGGCCTACAAAGGGGATTTCAATCTGGGTCTCTGGCCGCGCGTCGCTCATGAATGATCCTGCAAGCCCCCTATCTGGGCAGTCGCGGACCAGTATTTCAAGCTTCGGTTGCGGTTTTGCGACTGCAGCGCCGCGCGTCCTTTCGACGCGTAAACGACGCTGTGGGCGCTTCAGCGCGGTCGTGCAGGTGGGCGCCTAGCCTGTCAGCGCGTCGGAAGCGGCTTCTTCACGGTCTTGAGCAGCGCGCGCTGGATGACCTCGTTGCCGGCGACTACAGAGCCGTGCTCCAGCATATCCTGTCCGCCTTCGAAGTCGGAGACGAAGCCGCCCGCCTCCCGGATCAAGAGCAGGCCGGCAGCGATATCCCAGGCGGACAGGCCTACTTCCCAGAACCCGTCCATGCGGCCGGCGGCGACGTAGGCGAGATCGAGGGAGGCGGAGCCGAGGCGGCGAACGCCGGAGACCTCGGCCATGACGTTGCGCAATTCGATCAGGAAATTGCCGTGCTGGCCGCGCCCGAGATGCGGCACGCCGCAGCCGACTACGGCATCGGTGAGCTTGGCGCGCCCGGCGACCCGCAACCGGCGGTCGTTCATGAACGCGCCGCCGCCGCGCTCGGCAGTGTAGAGCTCGTCCATCGCCGGATTGTAGACGACGCCGGCGACGATCTGCCCCTGGCGCTCGAGTGCGATCGATACCGCGAAGAGCGGGATGCCGTGCAGGAAGTTGGTGGTGCCGTCGAGCGGGTCGACGATCCAGCGATGCTGGTCATCCTCGCCCGCGACGGCGCCGCGCTCCTCCATCAGGAAGGCGTAGCCGGGGCGGGCCTTGGACAGTTCGGCAAAGACGATTTCCTCCGCCTTGCGGTCGGCCTGGCTGACATAGTCGCCCGGTCCCTTCATCGAGACCTGCAGGTTCTGCACCTCGCCGAAATCGCGCGACAGCGACCGGCCGGCCTTCATCGCTGCCTGGACCATGACATTGAGGATCGCGGAGCGTGCCATTTTCTTTTTCTTCCTGTTGCTGGCCGTCTACTCGGCGCGCCGCACGTAAGTGATCTCGTTGGTGTCGACGATGATGCGCTCGCCGGCCGAGATGAAGGGCGGCACCAGCACGCGGACGCCGTTTTCCAGCACCGCCGGCTTGTAGGAGGAGGCCGCCGTCTGGCCCTTCACCACCGGATCGGCCTCGGTGATGGTCAGCGTCACCTGATCGGGCAGCGAAATGCCGATCGGCCGCTCCTCATAGAGCTGCACCGTCACCATCATGCCATCCTGAAGGAAAGCGGCGCGCTCGCCGACAAAATCCTTCGGCAGTTCGAGCTGCTCGTAGCTTTCGGTATCCATGAACACCAGTGCGTCGCCCTGCTCGTAGAGGAAGGAGAAGTCCTTCAGATCGAGCCGGATCTGCTCGACGGTCTCGGCCGAGCGGAAGCGCTCGTTGAGCTTGGTGCCGTTGATCAGGTTCTTCAGCTCGACCTGGTTGTAGGCGCCGCCCTTGCCGGGCTTGACGGTGTTGGTCTTGACCGCCACCCACAGGCCGCCATCGTGCTCGATGACATAGCCGGGACGGATTTCGCTGCCACTGATCTTGGCCATGATGAACTGATCCGGAATGAGATTTTTCCGCGCAGATCGCGCTTTGGCGCCTCCAAGACCACAAATTGTCCGGAGAGGCAAGGGAGGGTGGCGGTCACGGAGCCGGCCGCCGCGGCGAGGCGCCCTCAGGGCAGCCGGTTCGCCTTCTGCAACGCCTGCTTTGTCTGGCCGTCGTCGAGGCCTTGCAGGAAATCGTCCATCTCAGGGTCGATCAGCCCGGCGCGTCGGGCGACAATGTACCAGGCGCCGGCCAGGATCAGGTCCGGGTCGGTGCCGATGCCGCCCATATAGAGCTTGGCGAGGCGGTTCTGGGCGGCGACATTGCCGCCTTCGGCCGCGCGCCTCATCCAGGCAAAGCCCGACTTCAGGTCGCGCTCGCCGCCGCGCCCCTCGATCATCCAGGCGGCGAGATCAAGTTGCGCGGTGTCGTAGTTCTGCCGGGCCGCCTGCGCCAGAAGCACGCGTGCCTTGGCGTCGTCGCGCGGTTTGCCGCCGGCGCCGTTGGCGTAGATTTGCGCCATCGCGTATTCGGCGTCGGCAAGGCCGGTGTCGGCGGCACGCTGGTAATACGCGGCGGCCTTGGCAATGCCGGCGTCGCCCGGATCCTGCTGGACGAGCAATTGCGCGAAGTTGAACTGCGCCAGGCGGTTGCCGGCCTCGGCGGCGGCCTGCATCAGCGCATAGGCTTCCTTGTCGTCCTTCTTCACATAGCGCCCGTCGAGCAGCATCAGCGCGTACTGGAACTGCGCCTCCGGCACACCCTGTTCGGCGGCAAGCCCATACCATTTCGCGGCCTCGGCCGCGTTGAGCGGCACGCCCAATCCGCGCGACAGGATTTCTGCAACCAGCGTCTGGGCCGCGGGGTCGCCGTTCTTGGCCCGCACCATGGCGAGGTTGTAGGCGGTCTTGTAGAGCCCGCGCTGGAAGGCGCCGTAGGCGGCGTCCGGCGGCTTGGCGCCGAAGCGGTCGGGATTGACGGTGTCGGCGGATGGCGGCGCGAGCGTCGCCGGCTGCGGCAGCGGTGTCTCGATCGGCTTGCCGACATGTGCCGCGCCAGGACTCGGGGCGGCTGTATTGGGGACGCTTATATCGGGAATGCCGGTATTCGGGGCGCCAATATTCGGGGCGCTTGCATCCGGCGCGCTCGTGCCCGGCCTGGGCTGAGGCACCGGCACGGTCTCCGTGCCGGCGGCCGTGGCCGACTGGATCGTCAAGGCAGCGGCCAATGCCGCGAAGAAAAGCCGGGGGCAGCCCACGTCAGTCCTCAAAGCGCGGCGCGGTTTCGTCGAGCAGCGCGTTGGCGGCGGCGACCGCCGCGCGCGGATCGAGCCCGTCGGCAAAGACCGCGCTGGAGAGCGCCACGAACTCGGCCCCGGTGGCCGCTACCGTCTCCACCGAGGCGAGATCGGATCCGGCCATGACGATGCAAGGGATCTGGATCATCTGCGCCCACCATTCGCCGAGCGAAAGGTTGCGCGGATGCGGCTCCGGCTTGTTGTCGTAGCCGAAGCGGCCGAAGAACATGTAGTCGGGCCGCTCCTCGCCAAGCGCCAGCGCGTCGTCGCGTGTCTTGGCGCCGCCGGCGCCGACCATCATCTTGTCCGCCAAGCGCTCGATCGTCTCGGCGAGCTCCCGGCGGTTTGCCTCGACATGGATGCCGTCGGCGTGAACGCGGCCGGCGATGCGGCTGTCGCCGGCGATGATGACGGCGATGCCGGCGCCTTGCGCGACCGGCACGATCTTCTCGGCGAAGGCCTGGAAGGTGGCATCGTCCATGCCGTTGTCAGGCAGGATCAGCGAAGCGACGTCGCCGCCCTCGAACGCCGCGCAGATGCGCTCAGCCGTCGCAAGCGGCGGCGCGATCAGCACGATGCGGCAGCGATTGGGCGGCGTTGCTTCATTCATTGGTCTTCGATCCCGGTTTTCGCCTATGCCGGGCGAAGATGGTTGCATTGCGGCATAGAACAAAGCGCCCGGTTTGAACAGGCGGGCGAAGCAGGATCATTGGGGGCGCCCCTTGGTATAGACGGGGGGATCACCCGTCCGGTAGGCCGAAGACGGCGCACGATCTGGCGATTCCGCGCAATTGGTGTTCGCCCAGCAGGACCAGGGGCGTTGATATTTCCGCCGCGACAGCGCCGGAGATCAGCACAGTCCGTCCAAGCGGCCGGCACAGACCTTCGAGCCTGCTGACGAGATTCACGGCCGGGCCGATTGCGGTGAAATCCAGTCGGTCGGCTGTGCCGACATTGCCCCACACCATGTCGCCCAGATGCAGCGCCATGCCGAACTGCAGCTCGGGCATGCCCTGTCTAGTACGGACCTGATTGAGCTGCGCCATTCCCGCCCGCGCCGCTCCGATCGCGCGCAACGCTGCCTCGCAAGCCTCTGAAGCCGAGCGCTCGCCGACAGGAAAGATCGCCAGCACCCCGTCGCCGATGAATTTCAGCACCTCGCCGCCAAAAGCGTGAACGGCGCCGGCGATGCGGTCGAAGCTGGCGTTGAGCGCCGCCACGACCTGTTCGGCGTCCGTCTCCTCCGACAGGGCGGTAAAGTCGCGCAAATCGCTATAGAGCAGGACGGCGCGTATCGTCTCACCAACCTCGCGCCGAGAACGGCCGGCCAACACCTGCGCCGCGCTTCGCTGCCCGAGATAGGCCTGAAGCAGGGCCGACAGCGCCGACCTGGCGGCGAGGGCGGCAAGTGGCGCGGCGGCGAAGCGCGCCACCTGGTCCAGTGTGTTCGATTCATGCTCCGCGAGAGGACGGGTCGCGACCCAATTCAGTTTTGGATTCTCGGATTGCGCATCCTCACGTTCAGGCCCAACCGTGTAATCGTGCACAACACCGGTTCCCAGTCCCGCCAGCCATTCGCGTCCGAGATCGCCCTCCCTGGCTCCAGGCATCGTGCCGGCGCCAAAACCCAGCGCCTCCATGACGACGCCTGTCTCGGCCCGCCACAGCCAGGCGCGGCGCGTTATGATCGGATGCGGCGCGGCGAGCGTCAGGGCGCCACCGGCGAGCGGCAGCCCCTCATCAACCAGCCGCGCGCCGAGCGTAGCCAGAAAATCATCCGGTTGGACGGCGCCGCCGGCGCTGTCGACCAGCCAGGCGAGAGTTGAAGAAAGCCGCATCGACACGATCATGCTTCGGCGTTCCGTCGCTGTCACCAGCGCGAATCGACCCAAGGAGATTTTTGTTGAACGAAAGGGCGATTTAGCTTCGAATCGAAAGCGCTGGTCCGGCGCCGCCTGTCGGGCGAGCCAAGTTGCCGCGAGCACACCCGGGAGATTTCGATGGCTGAACCCTTGATCGTTCGTCGCGAGGTGCAGATCGCGGCGCCGCCGGCGACGGTCTTCGCTTTCCTGACAGATCCCGACAAGATCGTGCGCTGGATGGGAACGGAGGCAACGGCAGAGCCCACCCCCGGCGGTCTTTACTTGCTGAATTTGGCAGGAAGAGCCACGGCACGCGGCCAATTCACCGAGGTCGTACCCGTCCACCGCCTTGCCTACAGCTTCGGCTGGGAGGGCAACGGCCAGACACCGCCCGGTTCGAGCCTTGTTGAAATCGATCTCGTCGAAGAGTCGGGCGGAACGCGGGTCAAGCTCACCCATAGCGGCCTTGCCGACCGAGAGATTTGCGACAGCCATGAGAAGGGCTGGACGCACTATCTAAGCCGGCTCGCAATCACGGCCGCCGGTGGCGACCCGGGACCGGACAAGATGTAGGGCTGCGGCCGCGATTGCTGACAGCCAACAACGCCAACCGCTAGAGCGTTTCAGCGTTTCGCGGAAACGCCGAACCGCTCTATCTCTCCGTTTTTACGCAATTCCGGACGGAAAACCGTTACACACTTTTCCTGGAATTGCTCTAGAGTTCGAGCTTGTAGCCGATGTGGCTGGCTTTGAAGCCGAGCCGATCGTAGAAGCGGTGCGCGTCGAGCCGGCTCTTGTTGGTGGTCAGCTGGACGACCCTGCAGCCGCGCTCGCGGCATTTTTCGATCGCCCATTCCAGCAGGCGCTGCCCTAATCTTTCGCCGCGTCGGTCCGCCGCGATGCGCACTGCCTCGATCTGGCCGCGCCAGGCGCCCCGCGACGACAGCCCGGCGAGGAAGCTGATCTGCAGCGTGCCGATGACATCGGCGCCATCCGTCATCACCGCCAGCAACTGGTTTGGGTCGCTGTCGACCGCAGCGAAGGCATCCAGATAGGCTTGCGCCAGCGGCTGCCTAGTGTCCTCGCGGGCGCGGCCAAGCGCGTCGTCGGCAAGCATCGCGACGATCGCCGGAAGATCGGCTTGCCGCGCGCGGCGGATCTGGATTTCGCTCATCGTCAACCTCATGCTGGACCGGCGTTCTTATGCATGGCCCCGGCCGTCGCCGCAAATCGGAAAGGCCGGTTACGGACAGTTGATCGCGCCGGCCGGCTGACGGGGCCATCGGCTATCGCGATGTCTGGCTTTGTGGTCTATTGGAAATCTCCCGCTTTCCTCCAGCCGCCCCACTTTCCAGCCGTTTCCAGACAATGTCAGGCCTGCTCAGCGATCCCTGGTTCTATGCCGCCGCCATTCCGGCGGTCATCCTCGTCGGCCTGTCGAAGGGCGGCTTCGGCGGCGCCGTCGGCTTTGTAGGCGTGCCGTTGATGGCGCTGACCATTCCGCCGGTGCAGGCCGCCGCCATCCTGTTGCCGATTCTGTGCCTGATGGACATCGTCTCGGTTTGGACGTGGTGGGGCATCTACGACCGCAAGATGCTGGTCGACATGATGCCGGGCGCCGGCATCGGCATCGGCCTCGGCTGGCTGACGGCGGCCCTGGTGACCGAGGAGATGGTGCGGCTGATCGTCGGTGCTGTCGCGCTGATCTTCGTGCTGCGCTGGATCTATCTGCAGTTCCGCCATGGCGCCGATCACGCGGTGCAGCCGAACCGGATCGCGGCGGCCTTCTGGGCCACGGTTGCCGGTTTCACCAGCTTCGTCGCCCATGTCGGCGGTCCGCCCTTCCAGGTCTATGCGCTGCCCATCCGGCTCGACCCGAAGGTGCTGTCGGGGACGGCCGCGATCTTCTTTGCCGCCACCAATGCGCTGAAGCTCATCCCCTATTTCGCGCTCGGCCAGTTCGACACCACCAACCTGATAGCTTCTGGTGCGCTCATGCCGCTGGCGCCGCTCGCCACCGTGGCAGGCGCCTGGCTGGTGCGTCGCATGCGGCCGGAGGTGTTCTATCCATTCACCTACGCCACTGTCGCGGTGGTGGCGGTCAAGCTGCTCTGGGACGGTATCGCCGGGCTCATGTAAAAGAGGGCGGCTCAAGCAGCCGCCCCTAAAGCGCGTCGCGTTCTTTCGATTCGCTCCAGCGCTTTAGGTTTTTGATCTAGGCATGTCTTTGTCCCGAAACCGGTTTCCAGTTTCGGGAGACATGCTTTAAAATCGCGGTCTCAGGCCGCGCTCGGCACCAACTGGCGGCTGCCGCCAAGGGCAAGCGCCGCGCCGGCCGCCACCACCAGCGCCATGCCGGCGAGGATGCCGATGTCGTGCAGGGTGGGCTTCAGCACCATGTCGGCGAGGATCACCAGCATGACCGCATAGTCGAGGCGCGCCCAGCTCATCATGCGCTGGCCGATGGCAAGAACAGCGGGCGTGATACCTTCCTTGGCGACCATGGCGCCCATCCGCTCGCCGGTCGGTTTGAAGACGAGCATACCGATCGAAAACGTCGTGGCGTAGCCGACAAGGCCGATGACGATCCACAGCTCGGCGAAGCCCACCCAGAAGGCACACATGACGAGGCCGAAGATCAGGGTGAGCATCGACATCGGCGCGAAGAACCGGCCGCCGAGCTGGCCGCTGGCGCGCATCGCCTGCAGCTTTTCCTCGATGTTGCCGGCGCGCTCGGCAAGCATGCCGAGCAGGAACAGAACGAAACCGCCGCCGACCCACAGAACGGCCGAGACGACGTGGAGGAATTTGACAATCGAGTACCAGTCCATGGGTGTGCTCCTGGATGTCTTTCTTGATTTGCGGCAGCGCGGATTTGCGCCAGCCCTCGAGAGGAGCGGCGTTTTGCGTTGCGCATGTTTCGGAACGATGTCGCGGCGGCGGCCGGCATGTTTCGGCGCCGCGATCGGCATCCGAAAATCCGGTTCTCCGCGAGCCGGGAAGGCGAAACCGATCCGTCCCGTTCCGGCACAGGAAAGTCCGTTCGGTTAAAAATTCCGCCCGGCGTTAAGGCTTCATTAAGCTTTACAGGCATTTACTATGCGCATCCAGTTTTTCTGGATTCTTACCGAGTGGTTGGAGCCACTTTGTTTGACGCCTCCCTGTTAAACTCCTGAGAGCCGCCTTATCCGCGGCTCTTTTTTTGTCCGCTGCCGGCCGGGGAGAGCGCAGCCCGGCGTTAACCGTTTGTTAAACATGCGCTTGCCTTCATGGGCGTCGAAGCGCATTTTCAAGCCTCAGTCATTTAAGGGTGCAGGACGTATCGGCAAGGATGCCGAATCGGCTTGCGGCAGTGCAGGGGCGTATCGATGACCGAGCCTTCGACGGGCAGCGCGAAAACCATAAAGCTCGCGGAACGCAGGGTTTTCTCCCAATCTTTCAAGCCGCTCTACCAGGAGGGCATGGGCCTGGTCGAACAGGCGGCCGAATATCTCGACGGCAAGGGCAGGCTCGAAGCCAAGAAGCTGTCGCGCACGGCGGCGACGCTCTATGCGGCCGAATCGATGCGGCTGACCACCAGGCTGATGCAGGTCGCGTCGTGGCTGCTGCTGCAGCGGGCGGCGAATTCAGGCGAAATGACCCGAGACCAGGTCGCTTCTGAAAAATCCAAGGTGCGGCTCGACACCGCCTCCGCGCATGACGAGGTGCTGGGCTGGAACGAATTGCCGAAGGAATTTCTGGACCTTGTGAGCCGGTCGCTGCGCCTGCAGGCGCTGGTGCGTCGCATGGACGAAGAGATTTATGGCGGCGCCGTGAACGAGCCGCCCAGCTCCGCCCGCCGCGCCAATCCGGTTTCCGACCAGATATCGCTGCTGAACACGGCGTTCGCACGCGGCTAGCCTGACCGCTGCCTGTTTCTGCTTTGTTCACATTTTGCTGGCATCCCCAAGCGCGGCGGCTAGACTTGGCGCATGGGGGAAGCGATTCGCATCATCGGCATCGATCCGGGACTGAGGCGCACCGGCTGGGGCATCGTCGAGAGCCTCGGCAATTCGCTGCGCTTCGTCGCGTCCGGCACCGTGCGTTCGGACGACAAGGCGCCGCTGGCGACGCGGCTCTGCCAGTTGCATGACGGGCTGGCCGAGATCCTGCACCAGGCCATGCCGCATGAAGCGGCGATCGAGCAGACCTTCGTCAACAAGGATGCGACCGCGACGCTGAAGCTCGGCCAGGCGCGTGGCGTCGCCATGCTGGTGCCGGCGCGCGCCGGGCTGGTGGTCGCCGAATATGCCCCCAATGCGGTCAAGAAAGCGGTCATCGGCGTCGGCCACGGCGAAAAGAAGCAGATCCACATGATGGTCAAGGTGCTGATGCCGAAGGCGATCTTCGACACCGATGACGCTGCCGACGCTTTGGCCATCGCCATCTGCCACGCGCATCACCGCCAGAGCGTCGCCTACCGGCTGGCGGCGCTGGCGTGAGGGGAAAACCATGATCGGCAAGCTGAAGGGCACGCTGGATGAGATCGATGAGGACTCCTGCTTGGTCGATGTCCACGGCGTCGGCTATGTCGCGTATTGCTCGGCGCGCACGCTGGCAGCGCTGCCAGGGCCCGGCGAGGCGGTGGTACTGTTCATCGAGACCTATGTTCGCGAGGACATGATCCGGCTGTACGGCTTCCAGTCGGCGCTGGAGCGCGAGTGGTTCCGCCTTTTGATGAACAATGTGCAGGGCGTCGGCGCCAAGGTGGCGCTGGCGGTGCTGTCGACGCTGGCGCCGGCCGACCTCGCCAATGCCATTGCTTTGCGCGACATCGCCATGGTCTCCCGCGCGCCAGGCGTCGGCAAGAAGGTGGCCGAGCGCATCGTCACCGAATTGCGCAGCAAGGCGCCGGCCTATGCGGGCGCCGCCAGCGGCACGATCGGCCTCAAGCAGGAACTCGGCGACGGCGCCGCGGCAGCACCGATCACCGACGCGGTCTCGGCGCTGGTCAATCTCGGCTACTCGCGCGACATCGCGGCAAATGCCGTGGCTGCCGCGCTGAAATCGGCCGGCGAGGGCGCCGACGCCTCGAAGCTGATCCGCTTCGGACTGAAGGAACTGGCCCGGTGAGGTGGCGCTTGTCGCGCCAGCGGCCATATGCAAGGAAGGCGACATGAACCTCTCGCCCCGCCTCATTGCCCCCGACAAGCGCGGCGAGGATGCCGACCAGACCTTGCGGCCGCAGTCGCTCGACGAGTTCGTCGGCCAGGCGGCGGTGCGCGCCAATCTCAAGGTCTTCGTCGACGCCGCCAAGAGCCGCGGCGAGGCGCTCGACCATGTGCTGTTCGTCGGCCCGCCAGGGTTAGGTAAGACGACGCTGGCGCAGATCATGGCACGCGAGCTCGGCGTCAATTTCCGCTCGACCTCGGGGCCGGTCATCGCCAAGGCCGGCGACCTCGCAGCGCTGCTGACCAATCTCGAGGAGCGCGACGTGCTCTTCATCGACGAGATCCACCGGCTCAACCCGGCGGTGGAGGAAATCCTCTATCCGGCGATGGAGGATTTCCAGCTCGACCTGATCATCGGCGAGGGGCCTGCGGCGCGCTCGGTCAAGATCGACCTCGCCCGCTTCACGCTGGTTGCCGCAACGACCCGGCTCGGCCTTTTGACCAACCCGCTGCGCGATCGTTTCGGTATTCCCGTCAGGCTCAACTTCTACACCGTCGAGGAACTGGAGCAGATCGTGCGCCGCGGCGCACGCATCCTCTCGATGCCGCTCGGCGATGATGGCGCGCTGGAGATCGCGCGCCGCGCCCGCGGCACGCCGCGCATCGCCGGACGGCTCTTGCGCCGCGTGCGTGACTTCGCTTCCGTCGCCGGCGACGGCCATGTCGACAAGCGCATTGCCGACGAGGCGCTGACGAGGCTTGAAGTCGACGGGCTCGGCCTCGACGCGCTCGACCGCCGGTACCTCTCGATGATCGCCCGCAACTTCGGCGGCGGGCCGGTCGGCATCGAGACAATCGCCGCGGGGCTGTCGGAACCGCGCGACGCGATCGAGGACATCATCGAGCCCTACCTCATCCAGCAGGGCTTCATCCAGCGCACGCCGCGCGGCCGCGTGCTGACCGCCAATGCCTGGCGTCATCTTGGCCTCGAAGCGCCAAAGGACCTCGCGCAGCAGCAGATCAGCCTGTTCCAGGAGGAGTAACGGACATTTGTTCGGCCGGGGCGTTTGAGCGGACCTGTCTGCGCGAAAACTGCTCGGCTCAGTCCAGCTCAAGGCACAATTGCCGGCTCTAACGCTCCTCCTGTTCAACGGGACGGGCAGTCAATGATCACCAGACGTGGTTTCCTGCGGCTCGCCGGCGGCTCGTTCCTCTCCATGGTGTTGCTCGGCGCCTATGCGGTCGGCATCGAGCCGATGCTGCCCGCCCATGTGAAGCACTATGCCCTGGCGCCGCCGCATTGGCCGGTGGGGCTCAAGCTTCGTGTCGTGGCGCTGGCCGATATCCATGCCTGCCGGCCCTGGATGACGCCGGAGCGGATCGCCTCGCTCGTCGAGGCGGCCAACGCGCTGCAACCGGATATCATTGTGCTGCTAGGCGACTATACCGCCGGCACCCACCTGGTGACGGGCTGGGTGCGGGCAGCGGAATGGGCCGAGGCTCTGTCGGGACTGAAGGCGCCGCTTGGCGTGCTGTCGATATTGGGCAACCACGACTGGTGGACGGATCGCGCGGCGCAGCGCGCCGGCGCCGGGCCCACCGCGTCGCGCAAGGCGCTCGAGCATGTCAGCATCCCGGTGCTGGAGAACGATGTCGTGCGGCTGGAAAAGGACGGGCACGGCTTCTGGATTGCCGGGCTCGCCGACCAGCTCGCCCTGCTGCCGGGGCCGGGCCAAAGCAGGTTCAAAGGGCTGGACGATCTCGACGGCACCTTGGCCAAGGCCGGCGATGGAGCGCCCGTCATCCTGCTCGCGCATGAGCCCGACATCTTCCCGAAAGTGCCATGGCGGGTGTCGCTGACGCTGTCCGGACATACGCATGGCGGACAGGTGCGGCTGTTCGGTTATTCGCCGGTCGTGCCCTCACGCTTCGGCAACCGCTTCGCCTATGGCCATGTCGTGGAAAACGGCCGCAACCTGATCGTTTCCGGCGGGCTTGGCTTCAGCATCATGCCAGTGCGTTTCGGCATGCCGCCGGAGATCCTGCAGATCGATCTCGGCTCGGCCTGAGCCGCTCAATGGAGCGATCTGATCGCGTCCATCACGTTGGGCTCGGCCTTCTCGCCGTCGAAGGCATCGACGATGCCGAAGGCGCCGCCATAACCCCATACCGACCAGGAGAAGCCATGCGCCTCGGCGCGCGCGATCATGTCCCTGACATAGGCGGCGCGGTATTCGGCGGGCATGACATAGGCGTTGCCGTATTCCTGGCGGATCATGCCGAATTCGCCGAGCGTGATGTCTTGCGGCTTGATGCCGTTGGCCCTGGCCCAGTCCTCGACGGTCCTGAAAGGCGCATCCATCTGGCCAACGAGCTTGTCGGGCGCGTCCATGCCGGCGACCTGCTCCTCCAGGTAGGCAAGCATGCCGCTGCGGCGCGTCCACGGCGCCTCGGCCTTGATCCTGTCGCGGATCGTCTCCAGCGCCACGTCGAGCCGGGCGCGCGGCACCGCGGTCAGCGGATAGGGCAGACCGGTGACATAGCGGATGAAGTCGCCGGCCCAGGTCGCGCCCTGATGCGTCAGAAGAAACGGATCGTAGGAATGGAATGTCCAGATGATGTTGTCGTCGGGGATTGCCTTCGGATCGATCTTCGTCAGCGAGTTCGCGTTGGAATAGCAGCCGCCGGTGAGGATGAGCGTCAGCCTGGTGGCGGAAGACCGGGCGGCCGCGAACAGCTTCTTCTGGCGGTCGGGCCATAGGTTCGTGCCGTTGTCGTCGCAATCGACGATCGGCTCGTTCATCAGCTCGAAGGCCACCTGGCCTGGGTCTTCTCCCGACAGCGTATGCGCCATCTTGCGCACGACGTCGACATAGGCGTCGAAAGTGGCGGGATCGCCCATCACCTCGCCCATGCCGACCTTGCGATTGCCGCCGGCCGGAATGAGATGCAGGTCGACGATCACTTTCAGCCCGGCGCGGTTGATCATGCGCGCCGAGTCCAGCACGCTGGCGTAGAGGTCGCCGCGCAGCGACAGCGTCTCGTCCGACAGGAAGGGCGAGGGATCGACCGGCATGCGCAGGAAGTCGAAACCGGCATCCTTCAACGCCCTGAGGTCATCCTCTTTCAGGAATTTACGCCATTCCGGATAGGGCAGGATGGCGTTCGGGTCGTTCCATTTCTCCTCGCCGGTCCAAGTCGTCCACTGGTCGAGGTTGAGGCCGCGCTTCATCGAGAACGTCGCCGCCTCGGCCGGCAACGCCGCAGCGGCAAGCGCCAACAGCGCCGCCATCAAGGTCTTGATCATCGCGCCCAACAGTGCCATCCGGTTCCCGCGCCACACCTGCCTGTTCGGACCTGAAAAGGAAAGCGCGATGGACGATCATGGTGAATCGGCGGCGCTCGACGCCGGGCTTTCCGGAGCGCTGACAGGATTCGGCCACCGCCTGATGGCGCGGGTCTACTATGCCGACACCGACTTCTCCGGCGTCGTCTACCACGCGCGCTATCTGGAATTCTTCGAGCGCGGCCGCTCGGACTATCTCAGGCTCGCCGGCGTCCATCACACCGAGCTTGCCGAGGGCAAGCATGGCGAGCGCATCGTCTGGGTGGTGCGGCGCATAGAGATCGACTTCCGCGCGCCGGCCCGCATGGACGATATTCTGACCATCGACACGCGCACCGAGGACATCTCGGGCGCCCGTATCTTCATGGCGCAGCAACTGAAGCGCGGCGACGAGGTGCTGGTCGAGGCAAAGGTCGAGGCGGCAATCATCGGTGATAACGGCCGGCCGCGCAGATTTCCGAAGGAGTGGGTCGCCGCTTTCATGCCGAAGGTGCGCTGATATTCAGGTGAGGCCGGCCTGCAAATGGCGGCTCGGCCTGACCTGAATCTCAACGCACCTCGACCTCAGTCGGCCAACGAGCATCCGTGCGAGGCGCGGCAATGCGCCGCGCTTCATATCCTAACCCATCCTTAACCATAACGGTTCATGAAGGAATTGGTGAAGATTGGCGCAATTCGTGCGCCTTCCTTTCACCAAGATTTGCCTCGAAAAGGCCGCGAAACGGTGCATTCGGGGCTTGTCCCGCAAGCTTCAAGCTTCGCGCGATCGGACCAAAGGGATGCCCATGGGCCAGCCGCCAGCGATGCCCGGAAAATCTTAAGGACTTAAGTCATGGAAAACATCGCACTCGCCGACCCGGGCGCGCATCTGTCGATATGGGCCCTGTTCATGCAGGCCGGCTGGGTGGTCAAGCTGGTCATGATCGGCCTGCTCTGCGCCTCGATCTGGACCTGGGCGATCATTATCGACAAGCTGGTCGCCTACAGCCGCATGCGCCTCGCCCTCAACCGTTTCGAGCAGGTGTTCTGGTCGGGACAGTCGCTCGAAGACCTCTACCGGACGCTCGCCGACCGCAAGACCACCGGCATGGGCGCGATCTTCGTCGCGGCCATGCGCGAATGGAAGAAGAGTTTCGAGAAGGGCGCGAAATCGCCGCTGGCGCTGCAGACCCGCATCGACAAGGCGATGGACCTGGCACTGACCCGCGAGATGGAAAGGCTGGAGGGCCGCCTCGGCTTTCTCGCCACCACCGGCTCGGCCGCGCCCTTCATCGGCCTGTTCGGCACCGTCATCGGCATCATGACTTCCTTCCAGGCGATCGCCGCCTCGAAGAACACCAGCCTGTCGGTCGTGGCGCCCGGCATCGCCGAGGCGCTGCTGGCGACGGCCATCGGCCTGCTCGCGGCCATCCCCGCGGTCATCGCCTACAACAAGCTGTCATCGGATGCGAACAAGCTCGCCATGCGCATGGAAGGGTTTGCGGATGAGTTCTCCGCCATACTCTCGCGCCAAATCGATGAAAAAGTGGCGCAGAAAGCCTGAGGAACGATCATGGGGATGTCTGCTGCTAGCGCAGGTGGCATAGGGCGAGGCGGACGCGGCCACAGGCGGCGTGGGCGTCACCATGGCCTGATGTCGGAAATCAACGTCACGCCGATGGTCGACGTGATGCTGGTGCTGTTGATCATCTTCATGGTCGCGGCGCCGCTCCTGACCGTCGGCGTTCCGATCGACCTGCCGGATACGCAGGCCAAGGCGATGAATGTCGACACGCAGCCGATCACCGTGTCGATCAATGCGACCGGCCAGATCTATTTGCAGGAAACCGAGATCCCGATCGAGGAACTGGTGGCGAAGCTGCAGGCGATCTCCAAGACCGGCTACGACGAGCGCATCTTCATCCGCGGCGACAAGTCGACGGATTACGGTACTGCCATGAAGGTCATGGCCCGCATTTCGGCGGCCGGCTACAAGAACATCGGCCTGGTTTCGCTGCAGGAACAGGACCAGTAGACACGAAGATGAGGACCGGCCTCACCACATCGGTGATCTTGCATGCGGTGGCGCTGGCCTTCGGGCTGTTCACGCTGTCCTCGCCGCCTGCCATGCCTGCTTCCGATGTCGAATCGGTGGCGGTCGACATCGTGCCGATGGAGGCGGTTGCGCAGACGCTGCAGGGCGACAAGAAAGCCGTCATGCACGACAAGCCGGCGCCGCTGCCGACCAAGCGCCCGGATATCGTTCCCGACGCGCAGAAGATCGGCGAAAACAGCGTCGACACCGACAAGCCGGTGACGGACGAGGCCAAGCCGAAGCCGGTCGACAAGACGTCCGCGCCGCCGCCGGCGCCGACGCCGACCGAAAAGCCGGCCGCCGAGGATGTGCCGAAGCCGCAGGAAAAGCCGAAGCCTACCCCGGCGACGGAAGTCGCGCCGACGCCGGCGCCGAAGGAAGAGGTCAAGCCCGAGCCGGTCAAGCAGGCGGACCCCAAGCCGACGCCGGCCAAGGAGCCGACGCCAACGCCGCCGAAGGAAACGACCGCCGCCATCCAGAAGGAGGAGGTCAAGCCGGACGCCGTCGCCGAGGCGATCGCCAAGGAGCAGCCCACCGACGAGGCGAAGCTGCCGGACTCGGCACCCGCCCCTGAGGCTCGGCCGAAGCCGCAGGCCGCTCCCGCCGAGAGCGCCAAGGCGCCGGATCGCAAGGATGCTGAAAAGCCGGTCAAGGAGGCCTCTTCGAAGCCGAAGTCGGATGACAAGCAGTTCAACGCCGACGAGATTTCCGCGCTTCTCGACAAGCAGAAGCCGTCCGGCGGCGGCGCCAAGCGCTCGACCCAGCAGTCGTCGCTGGGTGGTGAAAAGGACCAGGGCCAGAAGCTTTCCAAGTCGGAGCAGGGCGCGCTGGAGGCTCAGCTCGGCGGCTGCTGGACTTTGCCTGTCGGGTTGGAGGGCTCGGAGAACTTCGTCGTCGTGGTGCGGTTCAATCTCGACACCAACGGCAAGCTCGACGGCCGCCCATCGGTCGAGCAGTCGAGCGGCAACCGGCAGTTCGACGAAAGCGCCGTGCGCGCGGTTCAAAAATGCGACGTGGCCGGCCTGCAGGTTCCCGCCGGCAAGCAGGACATCTGGAACGACATCCGGGTCACCTTCGATCCAAGGGAGATGCTTGGCCTCTAGGCCTGGCGTCTGAACCATCAAAAGAAGAGAAGCGAGAAGACATGAGATCTTTCCTCAAGCCGCTCCTGATGATTGCCGCCATGGCGCTGGGCATGACGGCCGGCGCCACCTTGCCAGCCTGGGCCCTCGTCGAGCTCAACGTCAACAAGGGCAATGTCGAGCCGCTGCCGATCGCCATCACGGACTTCCAGTCCAACGATGCGCTCGGCGCGCAGATCACGGAGATCGTCACCGCCGATCTGAAGCGTTCCGGACTGTTCGCGCCGATCGACAAGAGCGCCTTCATCGAGAAGATCTCGGGCCCGGATGCCACGCCGCGCTTCGACGACTGGAAGGTGATCAATGCGCAGGCGCTGGTCACCGGCAGCGTCGGCAAGGAGGCCGACGGCCGCATCCGCGCCCAGTATCGTCTGTGGGATACGTTTGCGGGGCAGCAGATGGCCGGCGAGCAGTTCTTCGCCAATGACGCCAACACCAGGCGCGTCGCCCATATCATCGCCGACGCCATCTATGAGCGGCTGACCGGCGAAAAGGGCTATTTCGATACGCGCGTCGTCTTCGTCGACGAATCCGGCGCCAAGAACGCGCGCAAGAAGCGCCTCGCCATCATGGACCAGGATGGCGCCAATGTGCGCTATCTGTCGGACGGCCGCTCGATCGTGCTGACGCCGCGCTTCTCGCCGAACCGGCAGGAAATCACCTATATGTCCTATGAGAGCGGGCAGCCGAAGGTCTATCTCCTGCAGATCGAGACCGGACAGCGCGAGCTGGTCGGCAACTTCCCCGGCATGACGTTTGCGCCGCGCTTTTCGCCCGACGGCCAGAAGGTGATCATGAGCCTGCTGCGCGACGACGGCAATTCCAACATCTTCGCCATGGACCTGAGGAGCCGCTCGACCACGCGGCTGACCAATTCCACCTCCATCGATACCTCGCCGTCCTATTCTCCCGACGGCAGCAAGGTGGTGTTCACGTCGGACCGCGGCGGCCGCGCGCAGATCTATGTGATGGGCGCGGACGGCTCGGGTCAGACCCGCATCTCCTTCGGCGACGGCGTCTATTCGACACCGGTCTGGTCGCCGCGCGGCGATCTCATCGCCTTCACCAAGCAGACCGGCGGCGAGTTCCAGATCGGCGTCATGAAGACCGACGGCTCCGGCGAGCGCATCCTGTCCTCCGGCTTCCAGCAGGAGGGTCCGACCTGGGCGCCGAACGGCCGCGTGCTGATGTTCTTCCGTGACTCGGCCGGCGGGCCGAAGCTGGTCACGGTCGATCTTACCGGCCGCAACGAGCAGCCGATCCCGACGTCGAACTTCGCCTCGGATCCGGCGTGGTCGCCGCTTCTCGAGTGAGGGGAACTGGAGAACTGAAGAATTGAGGAAAGGCGGCTTCCGCACCTCTTCAATTCCCGCTTTTTTCATGTTTTGGCCGCATTTCCGCCTACGGTCCCCGCGCATTGTGAGCCCGACAAAACGGCCGAGGACGGCGGCTGAAACCAAAAATTAACTGTGTTTCTTGAATGCCGGTTAACCCAAACGTGGTTACTGGGTGATCAACGAAATCACTCGAATGCGAAGGAGAGGCGGCATGAGCCGTATCGCAGCACTTACCAGGAACCCGGCGATGATCGCGCTGGTGGCAGCGCTTGCCATCACCGGTTGCGCCTCCAAGAAGACCCCGAACAGCGCGGCCGATCTCGGCCTCAACGGCGCCGGCGCCGCCACGCCCGGCTCGGCGCAGGACTTCACCGTCAACATCGGCGACCGCATCTTCTTCGACACCGACTCCTCGTCGATCCGCGCCGACGCGCAGACCACGCTGTCGCGCCAGGCGCAGTGGCTCAACCAGTACAGGCAGTATGCCATCGTCATCGAAGGCCATGCCGACGAGCGCGGCACGCGCGAATACAATCTGGCGCTGGGCGCCCGCCGCGCCGCAGCCACCCGCGACTTCCTGGTCTCCAAGGGCGTTGCGGGCAACCGCCTGAAGACGATCTCCTACGGCAAGGAACGCCCGGTCGCGGTCTGCGACGACATCTCGTGCTGGTCGCAGAACCGCCGCGCCGTCACCACGCTCTCCGGCGCCGGCTCCTGACGGCTCCGCGCCGAAAATCGATACCGATTTTCGGAAGGGATCATAAGCGCCACAGCGTCCTTTGCGCGTCTGACGACGCGCGGCGCTGTGGGCGGCAAAAATACAACATGGCGAAACGAAAGGCGGCCTCAGGGCCGCCTTTTTCGCATGCGACGGGCTGAAACAAAATTTGGCCGAAGTCTCGCGTCCTGCTATGAGCGCGAAGGCGCTTCCTCCCTTCCGATTTGGAAAGGCGCATCAGGCCAACAGATTTCACGGCGAGAGACATAATGCATTTCAGAACGGTCCTGAGCGGCACGCTTGCGCTGCTGCTCGTATCAAGCATCCCAGGCGTCGCCGCCCCGGCAGGCAGCACTGGGCAGTCCTCGGACAGCGGGTTCACCTTCCACCTGCCGACGCTCGGCATCTTCGGCGACAAGAAGAAGCCGGAGCAGTCCCAGATGGCGCAGCAGGACAGCGCCGGCGCGACCGGGCTGGAAGATCAGCTCCGCCAGATGAACGGCAAGATCGAGGAGCTCAACTTCCAAATCCTGCAGATGCAGGAGCAGATGCGCAAGCAGCAGGAAGACAACGAATTCCGCTTCCAGCAGCTCGAGGGCGGCTCGCAAGGCGCGAAGCCGACCGGTCAGAAAAAGTCCGAGGCCGCGCCCCCGAACGGCGATACGAACAATGCAAGCAACGGCGATGCCGGCTCCGATACCGGCGTCGCGCAGGCCCCGGCGACGCAAGCTCCGGCCGATGCGGGAGCGCAGGACGGCGGCGGCAAGAGCGTCGGCGACGTCATCGTCGAGTCGCAGACCGGCGACCCGGGTAAGCTGATCACCGGCGCACCGCCGAAGACCTTCGGCACCATCACGGTCGACAAGAACGGCAATGTCGTCAATGCCGAAACCGATCCGCAGGCGGGCGCGCCGGCGCAAGCTCCGGCGGCCACGGCGAACGCGCCCGCCGCCGAAACCGGCAACAAGAGCGGCAAGAGCGAGTCCGGCGGCACGGTGATGGCTTCATTGCCCTCGACCAACAATCCTGACGAGCTTTACCGCAACTCCTACCAGTTCATCCTGTCGGGCGACTATCCAACCGCCGAGCAGGGTTTCCGCGATCATATTTCGCGCTTCCCCAAGGACGCGAAGGCGGCGGATGCGCATTACTGGCTGGGCGAGTCCCTGCTTGGTCAGCAGAAATACCGCGACGCGGCGGAGGTGTTCCTTGGCGCCAGCAAGGAGTATCCGAAGGCCAAGAAGGCGCCGGACATGCTGCTCAAGCTCGGGGTGTCGCTGGTCGGCCTCAAGCAGAACGACGTGGCCTGCGCCACCTTCAACGAGATCGGCAAGCGCTATCCGGATGTTTCCGGCACGTTGAAGGAACGTATCAAGCAGGAAAAGGCGCTGGCCTCGTGCTAGCTTGCATGTCGTTGTCCCAGAACCGGGACCAAGTTTGGGCGACATGCACTGATGCTCGATACCGAGCCTGACTTTTCGGACCGAATTTTTTCAGACTTCGACTTTTCCAGCGGCGCCGTTGCAGCTGTATCCGGCGGCAGCGACTCGACCACCCTTCTCTTTCTCCTCAAGGACCATCTCGACCGAACCCAGTCCGCGGCAAAGCTGCTTGCGGTGACGATCGATCACGGCCTGAGACCAGGCTCGGCGGCGGAAGCGCGAGCCGTGGCCCAGCTCTGCGCCGAGCGCGGCATCGTGCATCGCACGCTCACCTGGTCCGGCCGCAAGCCTTCGACGGGCCTGCCCGCCGCCGCGCGCGAGGCACGCTACCGGCTGCTGGCCGAGGCTGCCGAAGCGGAAGGCATCCGCCTGATCCTGACCGGCCACACCGCCGACGATCAGGCGGAGACGGTGCTGATGCGTCAAGCCCGCGACGAGGGAACTGGCGCCGAGGATGCGCGCGACGGGGGCCGCGGCCTCGCCGGCATGGCGCCCGCCACGCTTTACGATTGGCGGGTATGGATCGCCCGGCCGCTGCTCGGCACGCGCCGCGCTGTATTGCGCGAGATGCTCAAGCGCCGCGGTATCGGCTGGATCGAGGATCCGACCAATGTCGACCTGCGTTTCGAGCGGCCGCGCGTGCGGGCATCCCTTGCTGGAGATGGGGGCGAACGGCGTTTCGAGGCGGCAATCGCGCGAACCAGGCAAGCCGCGGCCGAGCGTGAGGCGCTCGGCCGGCGGGCGGCCATGCAGATCGGTGCCTTTGCCAGCCAACCGTCTCCCGGCCTCATCCGCCTCGACCGCGCTTTCGCCGCCAGCGACGACCGCGAAGGCGCCACCTATGCGTTGCGCATGCTGCTCGCCACGGTCGGCGGTGTCTCATTCCTTGCGGACGAAGCGCGCTCCCGCGCCCTGTTCGAGCGGCTGCGGTCCGGGCCGCTTTGTGCCACATTGTCGCGGACGGTGGTCGATGCGCGCCGCACCGGCATCTTCCTTTATCGCGAGGCCCGCAATCTGCCTGCCGCCGCTCCGGCGGTGGATGGCATGCTTTGGGACGGCCGGCGGCGGATCACATTGAGCGACAGATCGGGCGGGTTGGTGATCGCGCCCTTTGGGTCGCGCGCGGCCAAACGCGTCGCCGAGGGTGGCGTTCCGGCAAACCTGCGCCGCATGGCGCTGGCCGCCGAACCCGCGCTGTGGCGCGGCGGCGAATGCCTTGATTTTGCTGGCGGCGATGCTTTGCCGCCGCCGATCCCGATCGTCCCGGCGGTGGCGCCCTTTGCCCGCTTCCTGCCGTCCTTCGATCTCAAGCCCGCCGCCGTCGTCGCCGCGCTGATCGGCGCGCCGCCGCTGCCGCCATTGCCTTTTCCCAGCCATGATCGCGGCGGAGCATGGGCGAAAGCTTAACCGAGGCGTGCTGTTATGCTTGGCAAGGGGAGGCGCTCTCCCTATGTTAGGCTCAAGCTTCCATCACCATCGTGGGTCCGCATGCGGACGCCAACAGGACAATAGATGAATCCGAATTATCGCAATCTTGCGCTCTGGGCGATCATAGCGGTCCTGCTCATCGCTTTGTTCAATCTTTTCCAGACGCCGCAGACGCGCGGTGCGACTACCGATATTCCCTATTCGCAGTTCCTGCAGGATGTCGGCTCGGGCCGAGTCAAAAGCGTGACCATCACCGGCCCCCGTATCTTTGGCAACTACACGGACAACGCCAACGGCTTCCAGACCTATTCGCCCGGCGATCCGTCGCTGGTCTCCAGGCTGCAGGACAAGAACGTCACCATCAACGCCAAGCCTGAAAACGACGGCTCCGGCTCGCTGTTCTCGATGCTGATCTCGTGGCTGCCGATGATCCTGATCCTCGGCGTGTGGATATTCTTCATGCGCCAGATGCAGTCCGGCTCCGGCCGCGCCATGGGCTTCGGCAAGTCGAAAGCCAAGCTTCTGACCGAGGCGCATGGCCGCGTCACTTTCCAGGACGTCGCCGGCGTCGACGAGGCCAAGGAAGACCTGGAGGAGATCGTCGAGTTCCTGCGCGATCCGCAGAAGTTCCAGCGGCTCGGCGGCAAGATCCCGCGCGGCGTGCTGCTCGTCGGCCCACCCGGCACCGGCAAGACTCTACTCGCCCGCTCCGTCGCCGGCGAGGCGAATGTGCCGTTCTTCACCATCTCCGGCTCGGACTTCGTCGAAATGTTCGTCGGCGTCGGCGCATCCCGTGTGCGCGACATGTTCGACCAGGCCAAGAAGAACGCGCCCTGCATCATCTTCATCGACGAAATCGACGCTGTCGGCCGTCATCGCGGCGCCGGCCTCGGCGGCGGCAATGACGAGCGCGAGCAGACGCTGAATCAGTTGCTGGTCGAGATGGACGGCTTCGAGTCCAACGAAAGCATCATCCTGATCGCCGCCACCAACCGGCCCGACGTGCTCGACCCGGCGCTGCTGAGGCCCGGCCGCTTCGACCGCCAGGTGGTGGTGCCGAACCCCGACATCGTCGGCCGCGAGAAGATCCTCAAGGTGCATGTGCGCAACGTGCCGCTGGCGCCCAATGTCGATCTCAAGGTCATCGCGCGCGGCACGCCCGGCTTCTCCGGCGCCGACCTGATGAACCTCGTCAACGAATCCGCGCTGATGGCGGCGCGCCGCAACAAGCGGCTCGTCACCATGGCCGAGTTCGAGGACGCCAAGGACAAGATCATGATGGGCGCCGAGCGCCGCTCGTCGGCGATGACGCAAGCCGAGAAGGAACTGACCGCCTATCACGAGGCCGGCCATGCCATCCTGGCGCTCAACGTGCCGACGGCCGACCCGCTGCACAAGGCGACCATCATCCCGCGCGGCCGCGCGCTCGGCATGGTCATGCAACTGCCGGAAGGTGACCGCTATTCGATGAGCTACAAATACATGATCTCGCGGCTCGCGATCATGATGGGCGGCCGCGTCGCCGAAGAGTTCAAGTTCGGCAAGGAGAACATCACCTCCGGCGCTTCCTCCGACATCGAGCAGGCGACCAAGCTGGCGCGAGCCATGGTCACGCGCTGGGGCTTCTCCGACAAGCTCGGCCATGTCGCCTATGGCGACAACCAGGAAGAGGTCTTCCTCGGCCATTCGGTGGCGCGCCAGCAGAACATCTCGGAAGAGACGGCGCAGATCATCGACGCCGAGGTGCGCAGGCTGATCGACGACGCCTACTCCACCGCGAAGACCGTGCTGACCAAGAAGAAGAAGGACTGGATCGCGCTCGCCGAAGGGCTGCTCGAATACGAGACGCTGACCGGCGAAGAGATCAAGCAGCTGATCGCCGGCCACAAGCCCGCCCGCGACCTCGGCGACGACACGCCGCCGAGCCGTGGCTCGGCCGTGCCGAAGGCCGGCACTGGCGGCCGCCGCAAGAAGGGCCCCGAGCCCGAAGGCGGCATGGAGCCGCAGCCGCAGGGATAACCTCGGGATAGATACGATTCGAGCAAAACGCCGCGGCTCTGTCGCGGCGTTTTGCTACGTGGCTCAAAGATGACAGGCTGCTATCTCTCGGTCGATCTCGCCTACGCTCTTTATCCTTCGATTGCCAGCGCTGCCCCTCATTGCCCTGCCGGGCATTTCTCCCCGTAAACGGGGAGAAAGAGGCTGGCCGCTCCCTCGGTGCTCATTCTGCGACGGTAAAGATTGGCGAAATCGGCGATGACAGCGTCCTTCTCCCCGTTCACGGGGAGAAGATGGCGGCAGCCAGATGAGGGGCGGCGCCAACGCTTGAAGATTTCGCCACGTTGCAAGTCCGCGTGCTCTTTTGATCCGTCTGTTCGGCTCCGCGCACCGTCGCCAACAAAAAGCCCGCGCACCTTTCGATGCGCGGGCTCTCTTCAAATATAGCTAAGAGGTCAGCTCTTCAGCTTGGCGTTGCAGAGGCTGTAGAAGCCGCCGCCCTTCTGGATCCACTTGAGGCCGTTCAGCGTGTTGGCGTCCTTGTTGGCATAATACTGCTCGAGGCAGGTATGCATGCGGCCCTTGGCCGGGGTCTCGGTGGCGAATTTCGGCGCGATGGCGGTCGGGAAGGTCACGCCCTTCGGAGCGGTCACGGTCGGCTTCGCCGGTTCCTTTGTGAAAGTCGCTTCCGTCGGAGCCGGCACGGTGTCGTCGTCGGCAGCGCCGGCGCCGCACTCGGCCTTGCGGAAGTCGTTCCACTTCATGCCGTTCAGCTTGTTGGCGGTCTTGGCAGCCTGATACTTGGTGCTGCATTCGCCCATGCTCAGGCCCTTGCCGCTGTCGGCGGCCTCGGTCGAGGTCTTGGTCGCCTTGGCAGGCTTCGTATCAGTCGCTGCCGCGGCGGCGCCGGCGGCGCATTCGGTCTTGCGGAAGTCGTTCCACTTCATGCCGTTCAGCGTCCCGGCGGCTTTCGCGGCCTGGTACTTGGCGCTGCACTCCTTGGCGGTCAGGCCCTTTGCCGAACTGTCGGCGGTCGCGGCCGTGGTTTCCTTGGCCTTCTTGGCCGGCTTGGTATCAGCCGCTTTGGTGTCGGTCGCCGCCTTCGTGTCGGTCGCGGCCGAAGCGTCGCTGCCGCACTGGGCCTTGCGGAACTGGTTCCAGGTTTGGCCGGCGAGCGTTCCGGCGTCCTTGGCCGCGTTGTACTTGGTGCTGCACTCGGCCATGGTCAGCGCGTTGGCCGGCGCCGCCACGAAGAAGGCTGCGACGGCGAGGCCCGTCAATGTTGCAAGTCTATGAATAAGCATGGCGTTTTCTCCCTTGCTGCCGCCAGGTGGTGTCCCTATACCAAATCAATAGCTCTCAACTTCGGATTGCGCCAGATGCTTCCAGCGTGGACGCCGTCACAAAGTGTGTTGCGTCCGATAAGGTGATGAATTGCTTGCGGTTGGTCGCGCAAACAAGGTTTTTCCGGGCGGCTTTGGATAGAAAAGCTCGCCTCGGCTGGTATATTGCCGCTACAGTGAGAGGTCGTGGTAGGCTGTCGAATCACTTGAACCGCCAGCGACAATGATTTTCTAAGGAATGGTAATATATAATCACGAAATGTGATGATCGGATGCGGCCCAATTGTGGCACTACGGGCGGCTGAAACCGACGGGGACATTGGCAGGCATGGCAGGGCAGTATTTCGGCACCGACGGCATCCGCGGACGCGCCAACAAGTTTCCGATGACGGCCGAGGTCGCCATGCGGGTCGGCATGGCTGCCGGGCTTTCGTTCCAGCGCGGCAATCACCGGCACCGCGTCGTGCTCGGCAAGGACACGCGGCTTTCCGGCTACATGATCGAGAATGCGATGGTGTCGGGCCTGTGCGCCGCCGGCATGGACGTGTTCCTGCTCGGGCCCATTCCGACACCGGCGGTCGCCATGCTGGTGCGCTCGCTGCGCGCCGACATCGGCGTGATGATCTCGGCTTCGCACAACCCCTATTACGACAACGGCATCAAGCTGTTCGGCCCCGACGGCTACAAGCTCTCCGACGAGATCGAGGAACGCATCGAAGGCATGCTCGACAAGGATATCGAGCTTGCGCTTGCCGATTCCGACGGGCTGGGCCGCGCCAAGCGCGTCGATGGCGTCCACGACCGCTATATCGAATTCGCCAAGCGCACGCTGCCGCGCTCGATGTCGCTTTCCGGCCTTCGGATCGTCGTCGATTGCGCGAATGGCGCCGCCTACAAGGTGGCGCCCGAGGCGCTGTGGGAACTCGGCGCCGAGGTGGTGGCCATCAATGTCGAACCCAACGGCTTCAACATCAACAAGGAGTGCGGCTCGACCCATCCGGCCGGCCTGCAGAAGAAGGTGCATGAAGTGCGCGCCGATATCGGCATCGCGCTTGACGGCGACGCCGACCGCGTGGTCATCGTCGATGAGAACGGCGCGATCGTCGATGGCGACCAGATCATGGCGCTGATCGCCGAATCCTGGCACCAGAGCGGGCGGCTGGCCGGCGGCGGCGTCGTCTCAACCGTGATGTCCAATCTCGGCCTCGAGCGCTTCCTCGGCGACATGAAGCTGCAACTGCACCGCACCAAGGTCGGCGACCGCTACGTGGTCGAGCATATGCGCGCGCACGGCCTCAATGTCGGCGGCGAGCAGTCTGGCCATATCGTGCTCTCCGATTTCTCGACCACAGGCGACGGTCTGGTTTCGGCGCTGCAGGTGCTGGCCTGCATCAAGCGGCAGAACCGGCCGGTCAGCGAGCTGTCGAAGAAGTTCGAACCGGTTCCGCAGCTTCTGAAGAATGTCCGCATCTCCGGCGGCAAGCCGCTCGAGGAGGCGCCGGTCAAGGCAGCCATCGAGGATGCGCGCAACCGGCTCGGCAAGGCCGGCCGGCTCGTCATCCGGCCCTCCGGCACCGAACCGCTCATCCGCGTCATGGCCGAAGGCGACGATCCGCAACTGGTCGAGACCGTCGTCAACGACATCGTCGGCATCCTTTCGGAAACCCGCAGCGCCGCCTAACCGGACGGAAGACTACGGCGAAGTCGCCGAGCTTCACCGCTACGCACTTTTAATGAAATTGCTCTGCCAGCCGAGCCCGCCGCATCCACAAGCCCGCCGCCCGGCGGGCTTTTTCGTGCGTGCCCGCAACGGCCCGGACAACGGCATTCCCTCTAAAATTGTATAGATTCGTGGTTAATCGGTACGGTTAAACGGCTTTTAACCTTTGCATTTCATTATCCACGCCGAGGTTCAACTTCGGGCGATGTCGTCCCGAGGCTTCTTAGGGGTGACAGCATGTTGAATACAGCAAGAATGGCATTGTTTGCCGCGCTGTTCGCGGGGGTGGCCGGGCCGGCGCTTGCCGCCGACCTCGCGGAACCGCCTCCGGTCGAAGAGGCGCCGCCGCCAGTCGTCGAGGCTCAGCCGGTCGATGTCGGCGGCTGGTACATCCGCGGCGATATCGACTACCACTGGTCGCGCTTCCGCGGCGGCGACTACATCACCTACGGCGCGGCGCCCCAGACCCAGGGCAGCTTCGCCAGCGGCAAGCTGAAAGGCGCCTTCTCCGCCGGCGCCGGCGTCGGTTACCAGGTCAATCAGTATTTCCGCACCGACCTCACCGCCGACTGGCTGGCCAAGTCCAATTTCAGCGGTTCGACCGATGGCTTCTGCGCCGGCGGGGTGCCTTGTACCTCCGTCGACACCTCGTCCTATTCGGCGCTGCTGCTTCTGGCCAATGCCTATGTCGACATCGGCACCTGGCACGGTGTCACGCCCTATGTCGGCGCCGGCATCGGCGGCGCCTGGGTCAAGTGGGATACGCTGCACAACACAGATCTCGACGGTTCGTTCGAGCATGCCGGCGGCAAGGGCTGGCGCTTCGCCTATGCGCTCATGGCCGGCGCCTCCTACTGCCTGACCGATCGCGTCAAGCTCGATGTCGGCTACCGCTACAGTCATATCAATGGCGGCAAGATGTTCGAATATGCCTCGGACAGCAATGTCGGCCCGGGCTACGATCGCGGTATCAACGTGCATGAAGTGCGCGGTGGCCTGCGCTACCAGTTCGGCAGGTCCGACTGCGCCCCGCCGCCGGAACCCTACGTACCGGAGCCGGAGCCGATCTACACCAAGTAATCGCTTCGAAGACCGGAAATTTCTCAACCGCCCGGCGCCAGCCGGGCGGTTTTCGTTTGCGCGCGACTGATAAAATGTCATCGAAATCAATTCGGTAACCGGCTGTTATCCTTAACCGCCACTTAACCACTATGGTTAACAATGCATCCTGGAAACGGCAGCTGTGCTCGCGTTCGCGACTGGCGCCAACTTCAGGAGCCGGGGACCATGACATCAAAATCGCGTATCGCACTGGCGCTCGCTGCAATCGTGCTGATACCGGCGACACAGGCGCTGTCGGCCGACTACGATCCGCCGATTTATGTCGACCAGGCGCCGGACTACCAGCCCGTCGAGGTCGGTTCGGGCTGGTACCTGCGCGGCGACATCGGCTACGCCTTCAGCCATCCGTTCAAGCATGAGGAAGTCTCGAGCGGTCCGCTGAACAGCTTTACCGACGAGGCCAGCCTGTTCACCGGCAGCATCGGCATGGGCTATCACGTCAACGACTATCTACGGGTCGAGTTGAACGGCGGAATCCTGCCGACCGACAAATTCGCGGCACATGACAAGCTGGGAGCGACCTGCGACGGCCACACGCTTGTGGATGACGGTTTCGGAACCATCAATTCCGTAGCGGCCACCCAAGCCTGCGACCTCTCCGACAATGCCTCCAACAAAGGCTACAGCGTCATGGCGAACGGCTATGTCGACCTAGGCACCTATGTCGGACTCACCCCTTATATCGGCGGCGGCATCGGGCTCGCTTACAACAAATACTACAGAAGTATCGGCGCGCGCGACTGCGTGGAGGTTCCGACGAACAGCGCCGGCACGGGAGGATTTTTCTGCGACGATCCCGCCGGCTATGAAGGGCAGACCGACACCGCGGGGAAGTTCAATCTCGCCTATTCGATCGGTGCAGGCCTGTCCTACCAGGTCACCAAAAACGTTTCCGTCGATCTCGGCTACGAGTATTTCTCGGTGCCGGGCGCCAAATACGTCGCCTATGACGGAGGCGCCTTCAACATCCACAAGGGTATTGACTATCAGACGGTCAAGCTCGGTCTGCGTTACGATCTCTGGTAGGCGACGAAGCCCGAAAATCGCCGGCGGCGGATCGATCGGTCCGCCGCTTTTGCTGACCGGCGCGCCGTGGCCTGATGCAAGTATCCCGGCAGCGACAAAAACTTTCCTCTTGACGCCGGAAGCCTGAACGCATATCGCCGTCCGTGGGCCACCCCTCCCCAACGAGGGGCCACTATCTGGAAGGATAGACCACGATGACGACGCTTACCAAGCCCGGACTCCGTCCGGCAAATCCCAATTTCTCCTCAGGTCCCTGCGCAAAACGTCCCGGCTGGTCGGCTGAGGCGCTGAAAGCTGCTGCGCTCGGGCGCTCCCACCGCGCCAAGATCGGCAAGGGCAAGCTCGAACAGGCGATCGAGCTGACGCGCGAAATCCTCAAGGTTCCGGCCGGCTACCGCATCGGCATCGTGCCGGCATCCGACACCGGCGCGGTCGAGATGGCGCTGTGGTCGCTGCTCGGCGAGCGTGGTGTCGACATGGTCGCCTGGGAAAGCTTCGGTTCCGGCTGGGTGACCGATGTCGTCAAGCAGCTCAAGCTCGCCGACGTGCGCCGCTTCGAAGCGGGCTATGGCGAACTGCCCGACCCCACCAAGATCGATTTCGACCGCGACGTGGTCTTCACCTGGAACGGCACGACCTCCGGCGTGCGGGTGCCGAACGGCGATTTCATTCCGGCCGCGCGCCGTGGCCTGACCATTTGCGACGCGACGTCGGCCGCCTTCGCCCAGAGGCTCGACTTCGAAAAACTCGATGTCGTGACCTTCTCCTGGCAGAAGGTGCTGGGCGGCGAGGGCGCGCACGGCATGCTGATCCTGTCGCCCCGCGCCGTCGAACGGCTGGAAACCTACAAGCCTGCCTGGCCGCTGCCGAAGATCTTCCGCCTGACCTCGGGCGGCAAGCTGATCGAAGGCATATTCAAGGGCGAAACCATCAACACGCCGTCGATGCTGTGCGTCGAGGACTATCTCGACGCTCTCCACTGGGCGAAGTCGATCGGCGGCCTGGAGGCGCTGATTGCCCGCGCCGACGCCAATGCCGCGGTGCTCGACCGGTTCGTGGACAAGTCGCCATGGCTCGGCCACCTGGCCGTCGATCCGGCGACGCGCTCGAATACCTCGGTCTGCCTCTCCTTCACCGATCCTGACGTCGCGGCGCTCGACGCCGACGGTCAGGCGGCGTTCGCCAAGGGCATCGTCTCGGCGCTCGACAGGGAAGGCGTCGCCTATGACATCGGCTCCTATCGCGACGCGCCGCCCGGCCTGCGCATCTGGTGCGGCGCGACCGTCGAGACGTCCGACCTCGAGGCGCTGCTGCCATGGCTCGACTGGGCCTTCGCCACGCAGAAGGCGTCGCTCAAGGCGGCGGCCTGAGATCATCGCACGGCGGCCTTCGGGCCGCCGATCCCCACACGGATCAATCCCATTTTGATGGAGGCCGCCATGGCGCCCCGCGTTCTCGTATCGGATAAGCTTTCAACCACCGCCGTGCAGATCTTCAAGGATCGCGGCATCGAGGTCGACTACCTGCCCGATCTCGGTAAGGACAAGGAAAAGCTGCTCGAAGTGATCGGCCAGTATGATGGCTTGGCCATCCGCTCGGCGACCAAGGTCACCGAGAAGCTGATCAATGCCGCAACCAGGCTCAAGGTCGTCGGCCGCGCCGGCATCGGCGTCGACAATGTCGACATCCCGGCGGCAAGCCGCAGGGGCATCATCGTGATGAACACGCCCTTCGGCAATTCGATCACCACTGCGGAACACGCCGTTGCGATGATCTTCGCGCTGGCGCGCCAGATTCCGGAGGCCAACGCCTCGACGCATGCCGGCAAGTGGGAAAAGAACCGCTTCATGGGCATCGAGATCACCAGCAAGACGCTGGGCGTGATCGGCTGCGGCAATATCGGCTCGATCGTCGCCACCCGCGGCGTCGGCCTGAAGATGCATGTCGTGGCTTTCGATCCGTTCCTGTCGGACAGCCGCGCCGAGGAGCTCGGCGTCGAGAAAGTCGAGCTCGACGAGCTTTTCGCCCGCGCCGACTTCATCACCTTGCACACGCCGCTGACCGACAAGACGCGCAACATCATCGACGCGGCTGCGATCGCCAAGATGAAGGACGGCGTGCGCATCATCAATTGCGCGCGCGGCGGGCTGGTCGTCGAGGCCGACCTGGTTGCCGCGCTGAAGAGCGGCAAGGTGGCCGGCGCCGGTATCGATGTGTTCGAAGTCGAACCGGCGGAGAACAATGCGCTCTTCGGCATGGAAAATGTCGTGGCAACCCCGCATCTCGGCGCCTCGACCACCGAGGCGCAGGAAAATGTCGCGCTGCAGGTTGCCGAGCAGATGTCCGACTACCTGATCAAGGGCGCCGTCTCCAACGCCATCAACATGCCCTCGATCACCGCCGAGGAAGCGCCGCGGCTTAAACCCTTCGTCAAGCTCGCCGAAGTGCTCGGCGCCTTTGTCGGCCAGGTCACCGAGGATCCGATCAAGGAGGTCGAGATCCTGTTCGACGGCTCGACCGCGACGATGAACACGCGGGCGCTGGTGAGTGCCGCCCTTGCCGGCCTGATCCGACCGCAGGTCTCGGACGTCAACATGGTGTCGGCGCCGATCATGGTGAAGGAGCGCGGCATCATCGTCGCCGAGGTCAAGCGCGACAAGTCGGGTGTCTTCGACGGCTATATCAAGCTAACCGTCACCACCGAGCACATGACGCGTTCGATCGCCGGCACCTGCTTCTCGGACCACAAGCCGCGCTTCATCCAGATCAAGGGCATCAACCTCGACGCCGAGGTCGGCCAGCACATGCTCTACACGACCAATGCGGATGCGCCCGGCATCATCGGCCTGCTCGGCACCGTCTGCGGCGAGAACGGCGTCAACATCGCCAACTTCCAGCTCGGCCGCAACCGGCCGGGCGGCGATGCGATCGCGCTGCTCTATCTCGACGCGCCGTTTCCGGAAAAGGTGCTGGATCAGCTGCGGGCGCACGAGTCGATCGACTCGGCCAAGCCGCTGCGGTTCGACGTCGGGAGCGAGTGAACGCGCCAATCGCCTGAAATGGAAACGCCCCGCCTGTGGCAGCAAGCGGGGCGTTTCCATAATACCAGGCCTTGTCACCCGTCGGGCGGTTCACCGTTTCACGGAAACGGCAAACCGCCCTATCTCGTTGTTTTGACGCAATTCCGGACGGAAAACCGTTTCACACTTTTCCTGGAATTGCTCTAGGGGAAGCGGGCTCGATCATGCATCGTCATGGTCAATCGCTGCCTTGCGTATTTAGCAAGGGAGATCGCAGCATCCGCAAGGTAGCCCTTCTGCCGCTGTATTCGGCCAGCGCGATGCCTCCGAGCACGAGCGCGAGCGCGAGACCCTGATAGAGCTCAAACCGCTCGCCGACGATCAGCACCGAAAGCAGCGTGCCGAAGATCGGCACCAGATTGATGAACAGCCCGGCGCGGTTGGCACCGATCAGTTCATTGGCCTTGATGTAGAATATCTGCGAGACGACGGAAGCGCCGAGCGCGGTGTAGAACGCGACCGCCAAGCCGCGCGCGTCGGGGACGATGACACGACCCGCCGCCATTTCCCAGACAAAGAAGGGCAATGAGGTCAAAAGCGCGGCGAACGACAAAGCCAGCATCAGGCTTTGCCAGCGGATGGCGGGCTTCAGCCGCAACCCCACCGAATAGAGGCTGTAGCAGAGAACCGCGACCAGCATGATGGCGTCGCCGAAATTGAGATCGAGCTTCAGCAATTGGCCGAGATCGCCATGGCTCGCGGTGAGTGCAACGCCGACGATGGTCAACGCGACGCCGACGATCTGCAAGCGCTGCACGCGCAGCCGGAACAGCACGAAATTGGCAAGAATGATGACGATCGGTATGGCCGCCTGCTCGATCGAGACATTGATGGCGGTCGTGTAGTTCAGCGCCGTGTAGAAGATGACGTTGAAGAAGGTGAAGCCGCAGGCGCCAAGGCCGGCAAGCAGCAGCCAATGCCGGCGCAGCTCGGGCCAATCCTCGCGAAACGCCCGCCAGCCCAAGGGCAGCATGATCAGCACCGCCAACATCCAGCGCAGGAAAACCAATGTCATGGGCGACACGTGGCCTACGGCAAGCTTGCCGGCCACGGAATTGCCGCCCCACAGCAGCATGGTGGAGAGGAGGAACAGATAGGCGGCTCGATGCATTGCTGATTCCGGTGCGGGAGGCGCGTTCGAAGACCGAAGCCGGCCTATTGCGGCGGCCAGGCCAAGTAAATGATGCGAAAGCCGGAATTTGTTGTGCCTGGATCAGGATGACGATCCGTTGAATCGTCATCCTGATCTAACACTTGGTTGAAGCATGATCTCTTGCGAAAACCGGTTTCCACTTTTCGCTTACGCGGTCCTTCGGTTCGGGATCATGCTCCTGGGGTTACGGCGGCAAAGAAGGGGTCGCATCGCCCCGCACATGAGGTTATAGAGGCCTGTCGTTTCAGCCGCCAAGGCGGCATCTCAAGGGAAAAGAACATGGCCAATGTGGTGGTCGTCGGCTCGCAATGGGGCGACGAAGGCAAGGGCAAGATCGTCGACTGGCTGTCGGAACGTGCCGACGTGGTCGTGCGCTTCCAGGGCGGCCACAATGCCGGTCATACGCTGGTGGTCGACGGCAAGGTCTACAAGCTGTCGCTCCTGCCGTCCGGCGTGGTCAGGCAGGGCAAGCTGTCGATCATCGGCAATGGCGTGGTGTTCGATCCGCATGCCTTCGTCGCGGAAGTGGCGAAGCTCAAGGAGCAGGGCGTGGACGTGACGCCAGAGCGCCTGAAAATAGCCGAAAACACCGCGCTTATCCTGTCGCTGCACCGGGAGCTGGACGGATTCCGCGAAGACGCCGCCTCGAATTCCGGAACCAAGATTGGCACGACCCGCCGCGGCATCGGTCCCGCTTACGAGGACAAGGTGGGCCGGCGCGCCGTCCGGGTGATGGATTTGGCGGATTTGGAAACGCTTCCCCTGAAGGTCGACAGGCTGCTGACGCATCACAATGCGCTGCGCCGCGGGCTCGGCCATGCCGAGGCGACGCATGAGGCGATCATGCGGGAACTGACCTCGGTGGCCGGCGACATCCTGCCCTACATGGACCGCGTCTGGAAAGTGCTCGACGACAAGCGGCGCGCGGGCGAGCGCATCCTGTTCGAGGGCGCGCAGGGCACGCTGCTCGACATCGACCACGGCACCTATCCCTTCGTCACCTCGTCCAATACGGTGGCTGGACAGGCGGCGGCCGGCTCGGGCACCGGGCCCGGCGCGATCGGCTATGTGCTCGGCATCACCAAGGCTTATACGACGCGCGTCGGCGAAGGTCCGTTCCCGACCGAGCAGAAGAACGAGATCGGCGAGTTCCTCGGCACGCGCGGCCACGAATTCGGCGTCGTCACCGGCCGCAAGCGCCGCTGCGGCTGGTTCGACGCGGTGCTGGTGCGCCAGGCTGTCGCCGTCAACGGCATCAAGGGCATAGCGCTCACCAAGCTCGACGTGCTCGACGGGCTGGACGAGATCAAGGTCTGCACCGGCTACCGCCTCGATGGCGAGCTGATCGACTATCTGCCGGCCAGCCAAGGCGCGCAGGCGCGCGTCGAACCGGTCTATGAGACGCTCGAAGGCTGGAAGGGGACGACGGCGGGCGCCAGGAGCTGGAACGATCTGCCGGCGCAAGCGGTTAAATATGTCCGCTACATCGAAGAGCTGATCGGCGCCCCGGTTGCGCTGCTTTCCACCAGCCCGGAGCGGGACGACACGATACTTGTGACCGACCCGTTTCAAGACTAGTTTCACAGCCCTTCCTGGCGCTACGACTGATTTGCGGCCCGGGGAAAGAATGCAGGTCGACTGACGCATGGCGGATTTCGTTAGTGTTCTGAAAAAGCAGCTTGAGAAGCACGGCGAGCCCTCGCCCGAGCTGCGCAAGCGGATCTACGAGAATGCTCGTGGGGCACTGGCGAAGAAGCTCGCGGACTATTCTCCGCCTTTGTCCGCCGATGTCATCGCTAAGCAGAAGCGCTCGCTGGAAGATGCCATTTCCAGCGTCGAACGGGAGTATGCAGCGCCCGCTCCGGCGCCCAAGCCGGCTCCGGCGGAAGATCCGCTGGCGGAGCTGGAACATATTTTCTCGTCGATCGACCGCAACAAGAACCAGCCGAGCCACGTCCGGCAGCCGCCGGTGGCGAAGCCCGAACCGGCCAAGCCGGAGCCTTTCAAGCCGGCGCCGGCACCGGTGAAGGCGGAACCGAGCTGGCAAGGGGCAACGAAGACGGAACCCGGCGGCTGGCACAAAGTGCCTTCGGCACAGCCGCCGATGCCCTCGCCGCGCGAGGACGACGTCGGTCTGCCCGGCATGAACGCCGCCGAGCCGGACGACGGCAGCGATGCCTTCGCCAATGACGAGCAGCCGGCCGATACTTTCCAGCGGCTGCGGCCGGCGCCGCGCCGACGCAGCTATGGCGGGCTGATCGCGGCCGTTGTCGCTTTGCTGGTGCTGGCCGGCGGCGGTTATGGCGTCTGGTTGAACAAGGATGCGTTCCGCTCGATGCTCGGCCTGAACGGCGGCGGCAGCAAGACGGTCTCGACCGAGCCTTTGGTCAAGCCCGCTCCGGCAAAGCCGGCCACCGAGACGGCGGCCACGCCGCCCGCCGCGGGCAACAACGCGGCCGCTGCCAATGAGCCGGCCGAAACGGCCAAATTCACCCAGCGCCTGACGTCTGAAGGCAAAGAGGTCGATCCCGGCCCCGCCGGCGGGCAGGCCACGATCGGCGAAGGCGAATCGGTCGCCGCGCTGACCACGCCGCCGCCGGCCGCGACCGTGCCGCCCCCCGCGCCTGCGACGACGACTCCGCCGGCTGTCGGCACGCCGCCAGCCGCGGCCGCGCAAACGCCGGGCGCGACGCCGCCGGCGCCGGCCGATGCCGCCAATCCGCCCGTGCCGGCTGCCGGCGCTACGCCTCCCGCCGCGGGGACGACACCGCCGGCGGCTGGCGCCACGCCACCCGCGTCTGGGACCACGCCCGCGCCCGCGACGGCCGAAGCGACCGTGCCGGTCGGCCAGAAGGCGATCTTCTATGAGGAGCGCACCAGCACGCAGCAGGGCACGGCCGAGCCCGGCAGCATCGTCTGGTCGCTCGTGCAGGAATCGCCGGGCGGCGACCTGCCACCGGAGCCGGCGATCCGCGCCGAGGCGACGATACCGGGCAAGGACATCCAGCTCAGGATGACCATCCGGCGCAATACCGACCAGACCCTGCCTGCCAGCCACATCATCGAGATGATCTTCCTGACGCCGGAAGGGTTTGACGGCGGCGGCGTCGACAACATCCTGCGCATCGCCATGAAGAGCTCGGAACAGGACGCCGGCAGCCCGCTGATCGGCATCCCGGCCAAGATCGCCGACGGCTTCTTCCTCGTCGCGCTCAACGACACCAAGGCCGACGAGGACGCGAACCTGACGCTGCTCAGGGGACAGGACTGGATCGACGTGCCGGTGGTCTACAAGACCGGACGCCGTGCCTTGCTCACCATGGAAAAGGGCATTCCCGGCGAGAAGGTTTTTGATGAGGCGCTGAAGGCCTGGGCGACGAAGACGTCTGGGTGAGCGCGGCTTTCGCTGCCTAAAAACCTTGGAACAGCATGTCGAGCGCCGCGACGATCTCGTCGTGATGGTCGGTGAGATTGGTTCTATTCTCCGCGAGTTCTGTCGCGGCCACTGTGGCGATCAGATGGGTGGCCATGACCAGCTTTCGCCCATTGATTTCGAAAACGGGGTGCAGCTTCCGCATTGGCGGCGGGGCTGACGCGAGCGGCAGAAGCGGAACGACCACTCGTGTCTTGAAGTTGTCGAGGAGATCGGACTGAACGTCGAGAAGATAGCCGCCTTCTATGCCGCCGGCGGCGAAGACGTCATAGCGCGCCATCAGAACTGCCGATGTTCTTTGAGCGGAATGCCATGCTTTTCGACATAATCATTCCAGGAGTCCATCGTGGCGCGGTTCTCAAGCTTCCAAAGCCGCGTTTTCTCAGCGGCCACGGCTTCGGCGATCCCGGCTTCGGCGGCACGAGAGACATTCACGTTGAGTCCCTTTGCCTCCTTCATGAGGTGTGAATCGATCGACAGATTTGCCGGCTGACGGACCGCATTTGCGGCTATCTTGCGCATGATGGCCTCCGCAATATGCGTATACTATATGCGCATTTCCTTATTGCGGCAACGAGCGGGCGTTCTTCGGCCTCACCCCTCCATCTCTTCCCGCAGCATCTCCAGCTCCAGCCATTCTTCTTCAAGCGCCGCCAGCGTGGTGCGCTCCTTGTCCAACGCTGCAATGGTCTTCTGGAACGAGACGGGGTCGCGTTCGTAGAAGGACGGATCGGCGATGTTGTCCTCCAGCCTCGAGATCGAGGCCGTCACCGCCTCGATCTTCTTCGGCAAGGATTCCAGCGCGAATTTCTGCTTGAACGAAAGTTTCTTCGCCGGGCCTTTCTGGGCGGCCTGTTCAGTCTTCGGCGCGGCGCTTGCGTCGGCGGTTTCGGCCTTGGACCGTGCCTTGCGATCCTCGAGCCTCGAGCCGCCGCGCTGCGCCAGCATGTCGGAATAGCCGCCGGCATATTCGATCCAGCGCCCGCCGCCGTCGGGCGCGATCACGCTGGTGACGGTGCGGTCGAGGAAATCGCGGTCGTGGCTGACCAGGATCACCGTCCCGGCAAAGCCGGCGACCAGTTCCTGCAGCAGTTCCAGCGTCTCCATGTCGAGATCGTTGGTCGGTTCGTCGAGCACCAGGAGGTTCGCCGGCCGCGCCAGCACGCGGGCGAGCAGCAGTCGCGCCCGTTCCCCGCCCGAAAGCTCGCGCACCGGCGTGCGCGCCTGCTCCGGCTTGAACAGGAAATCCTTCATGTAGGAGACGACATGGCGCTGCTCGCCATTGACCAGAAGGTTCTCGCCGCGGCCGTCGGTCAGGTAGTGCGCCAGCGTCTCCTGCGGGTCGACCGCCTCGCGCTTCTGGTCGAGCGCGGCGATCTCCAGATTGACACCGAGCCGCACTGAGCCGGCGTCTGGCGTCAGTTCGCCGGTCAGCATCTTCAGCAGCGTTGTCTTGCCGGCGCCGTTCGGGCCGACCAGGCCGACACGGTCGCCGCGCTGGATGCGGGTCGAAAAACTCTTGACGACGGTGAGGTCGCCAAAACTCTTCTCGATGCCCTTGGCTTCGATCACCAGCTTGCCGGATTCGGCGGCGTCGCTCGCCACCATGGTCGCCGTGCCCTCGGCGCCGCGATGGTTGCGGAAACGCTGGCGCATGGCCTGCAGCTCGCCGAGGCGGCGCATGTTGCGCTTGCGCCTGGCGGTCACGCCATAGCGCAGCCAGTGCTCCTCGCGCACGATCTGGCGGCCGAGCTTGTGCTGGTCGCGCTCTTCCTCCTCAAGCACCTGGTCGCGCCATTCCTCGAAATGCGCAAAGCCCCTGTCCAGCCGCCGCGTCTGGCCGCGGTCGAGCCAGACGGTGGCGCGCGAGACGCGTTCGAGAAAGCGGCGGTCGTGCGAGATCAGGATCACCGCCGAGGAGGTGCGGGCAAGTTCCTCTTCCAGCCATTCGATGACCGACAGGTCGAGATGGTTGGTCGGCTCGTCGAGCAGCAGGATGTCGGGCTCGGGCGCCATGACGCGGGCCAGCGCGGCGCGGCGCGCCTCCCCGCCGGAAAGATCGTTCGGCTGCTCCTCGCCGGTGAGGCCGAGATGCTCCATGAGATAGGTGGCGCGATGCGGATCGTCGGCCGGGCCCAGCCCCGCCTCGACATAGGCGCGCACGCTGGCAAAGCCGTCCATGTCGGGCATCTGCGGTAAATAGCGAACCGTCGCCGAAGGCTGGCGGAACACCTCGCCGTCCTGCGGCTCGATCAGCCCGGCGGCGATCTTGAGCAGCGTCGACTTACCCGAGCCGTTGCGGCCGACCAGCGCGATCTTCTCGCCGGCGGAGGCGCTGAGCGCCGCGCCGTCGAGCAGCGGCGTGCCGCCGAAGGTCAGTTTTATGCCGTCGAGATTGAGAAGAGGCGGAGCCATGTCAGCTTTCGGGAAGAGGATAAGGGTGGGCCAGAAGCAGCGCCCGGCCGCGCTCGAGCGCGATCTCGAGCCGTCCCTTGACCTCGTTCGATATAGTGAGCGAGGAGCCGAACGCCACCTCGACGCGATCGAGCGGCCATTTGGCGCCGGTGACCGTCAGGCCGGTGAGATCGGAGAAGCCCTGCACCGAGAACAAGGTGCCCTCGGCATAGTCGAAGCCGGCCTTGCCCGGCAGGATGGGGACACCTTCCTGTGCGCCGCTGGTCAGCAGAATATTGGTGCCGGCCTCGGCCAAGCGAAGCCCAAGCGCCAGATGCAGAAAGGCGTGGTCGGCTCGCCTGCCGCCGAAGGCGCCGGCCAGCACCAGGTTGGTGGCGCCGCGCTGAAGCGCTTCGGCGATTGCGAGCTCGCCGTCAGTCATGTCCTTCTCGGCCGGAAAGATCTTGCGCGGCACGGCGGCCAGATCGTCCGGCAGGTTCGCCGGCACCGAATCGAAGTCGCCGACCCAGAGCTCCGGCACGACGCCAAGCATGCGGGCATGGCCGATGCCGCCGTCGGCGGCGATGACGCGCGAGCCTTCGATCTGGCGCTCGAGCCGAGGCGTGCGGACGAGTTCGCCGCCAAGCAGGATGGTGAACGTGCCCATGACCGTCGCCCTTACCAGCCCCGCCCGCGAAACGGAAGCCGGGCGCATCCAAACGGAACGGCGCTCGTTATGGAGTGAGCCGTGATGCATTGGATGCCCGGCAAACTTCCGCTTGCGCGCCGTTTCGGCCGGGCCTATGTCTGCAATCGCTCTAACGGGGTGCCGGACGCTGACTTTCGCGAACCGGCTGAGAGGCAACAAAGCCAACCCGCTGAACCTGATCCGGTTTGTACCGGCGGAGGGATTAGACGTCTCGGACGATCCGACGCCTCAATTCCTTGTCACGCGAACGAAGGAGGCGCCGATGCGCTCACTGCTGTCCCGGCTTATTCTCGCAACCGGCCTTGTTTCGCTTTTGGCAGGTATCGGGCCTGCCGAGGCGAAGGACAAGCTCACTGTCTATACCTATGAAAGCTTCACCGCCGACTGGGGTCCGGGACCCGCGGTGAAGAAGGAATTCGAGGCCGAATGCGGCTGCGATCTCGAATTCGTCTCGGTCGCCGACGGCGTGGCGCTGCTCAATCGCGTCAAGCTGGAAGGCACCGGCACCAAGGCCGACATCGTGCTCGGCCTCGACACCAATCTTACCGCGGACGCCAAGGCGAGCGGCCTTTTCGCGCCGCATGGCGACGTTGCAGATTTGAATGTGCCCGGAGGCTGGAAGGATGATACGTTCGTACCCTTCGATTATGGCTATTTCGCCGTCGTCTACGACACCGAGAAGCTCAAGAGCCCGCCGAAAAGCCTGAAGGATCTGGTCGAGGGCAATGCCTCCGACAAGATCGTTATCCAGGATCCGCGCACCTCGACGCCGGGCCTCGGCCTGCTGCTATGGGTGAAGTCGGTCTATGGCGACAAGGCGCCGGAAGCCTGGGCGAAGCTGAAGCAGAAGGTGCTGACCGTGACGCCGGGCTGGAGCGAGGCCTACGGCCTGTTCACCAAGGGCGAGGCGCCGATGGTGCTCTCCTACACCACCTCGCCGGCCTACCACATGGTTGCCGAGAACACCGAGCGCTACCAGGCGGCGTCCTTCGAGGAAGGCGAATACCTGCAAATCGAAGTCGCCGGCGTCACCAAGACGGGCGCGAAGAACCCGTTGGCGGAAAAGTTCATCGCTTTCATGACCGGGCCGAAATTCCAGGACGTCATCCCGGAGACCAACTGGATGTTCCCGGCCGGCAAGACCGACAAGCCGCTCAACCCGGCCTTCGACAAGCTGGTCAAGCCGACCAAGACCTTGCTGTTCAGCCCGGAAGAAGTCGCGGCCAACCGCAAAGCCTGGGTGGACGAGTGGCTGGCGGCGATGAGCAAGTAGGCTTCGATCTCGTCGATGTCTGCGCCAAGCTACCCCCCTCTGTCCTGCCGGACATCTCCCCCTCAAGGGGGGAGATTGACAGCTTGGGCGCCCCGCTCAGTCCTGCAGCGTAGGAGATTGGCGAAAGCCGATGTGACGGCAAATCTCCCCCCTAGAGGGGGAGATGTCCGGCAGGACAGAGGGGGGCGCGAAGGAACGCGACGTTCGCTAGCTCGAACCCAAATGGCGCAGCGTGCAGCCCGCGCCGCGCTCTGAATCCCGCGTCACCGCCGGCATCGTCGCGCTTGCGGCAATCGCCGTGCTCATCGGCGGCGCCTTCGCCGGCCTCGCACTCGAAGGCGCGCACGACCCATCTGGCGCTATCGCTGCCTTCGACGGCTATCTCTTGCGCGTCGCCCGCTTCACGCTTTGGCAGGCGCTGCTGTCGACGCTGCTATCGGTCGCGCCGGCGCTGCTGGTGGCGCGCGCCCTGTCCAGGCATCCGGGTTTTCCGGGGCGTCGCCTGATCCTGCAGCTCTTCACCGTGCCGCTGGCGCTGCCGGCCATCGTCGCCGCCCTTGGCGTGTTGGCGCTCTACGGCCATGCCGGCTATTTAGCCGGCGTTCTCGGCAAGTTCGGCAGCGGTGAATGGCCAGGCATTTACGGCCTGTCCGGCATTCTGATCGCGCATGTCTTCTTCAACCTGCCCTTGGCTACGCGCCTGTTCCTGGAGGCGTTGAGCACGGTGCCCGCCGACCAGTGGCGGCTGGCGAGCCAGCTCGGCATGGGCGCCTGGCCGGCATTGCGATTGATCGAATGGCCGGCGTTGCGCACGGTCTTGCCGGGCGTCGCCGGGCTGGTGTTCATGCTCTGCATCACTTCCTTCACCATCGTGCTGACGCTCGGCGGCGGACCGGCCGCCACGACTTTGGAAGTCGCCATCTACCAGGCGCTGCGCTTCGATTTCGATCCGGCCCGGGCGGTGGTGCTGACGCTGCTACAGATCGGCCTGACCTTCGTCATCGTCGCTCTGCTCACGCGGCTTGGGGCCAATACGGTCGGCGATGCCAATCTGCCGGTGGCGCCGCGCCGCTATCTTGCGACGGGTAAGGCTGAAACGGTGCTGAATGCCGGCCTGATCGCGCTTGCCCTGCTGTTCGTCGCCGGGCCAATGGCGGCGACCGTGCTGGCTGGATTGGACGCGGACCTCGGCCGGCTGGCCGGCGAGGAGACCGTGCGCCGCGCGACGCTCACCAGCGCCGCGCTCTCTTTCCTCTCGGCGACGCTCTCGGCGACGCTGTCGCTCTCGCTCATCGCGGCCCGGCGCACGCTGGCCTTGCGGCGCCGTGCGGGCAGCGCCATGTCGCTGCTCGAACATGCCACCGACACCGGCGCCGGTTTCGTGCTCGTCGTGCCAGCGATCGTGATCGGCGCCGGCTGGTTCCTGGCCTTGCGCGGCTTCACGGATGTGTTTGCCGTCGCGCCCGTCATGGTCGTCGCCGTCAATGCGGTGATGGCGATGCCTTTCGCCATCCGCGCCGTTCGCCCTGCTTACGACGCGGCGAGCGAGCGCCATGAGCGGCTTTGCCTGGCGCTCGGCATTTCCGGCTGGAACCGGCTGCGCCTGGTCGATTGGCCGTCGCTCCGGCGGCCTTTGGCCACCGGCTTTGCCTTCGCCATGGCGCTGTCGCTCGGCGATCTAGGCGTGATCGCGCTGTTCGGCAGCGATTCGGTGCAGACCCTGCCCTATCTTCTGCTGGCGCGCATGGGCAGCTACCGGACCGCCGACGCCGCGGGGCTGGCCTTGCTGCTCGGCCTCGTCTGCCTGATGCTGGTGGTCGTCGCCGACTGGCTGGGGCGGGAAGCAAAGGCATGACAACGGCGAACATTGGCATTGCGGCGCAGAAGGGACTGGCTGTCGCGCTGGATAGCGTCTCGTTCAGCTATGGCGAGGCATCCTTCCGCTTCGATGCCGAATTCGCCGCCGGCAGGATCACCGCCATCATGGGGCCGAGCGGGTCGGGCAAGTCGACGCTGCTCAATCTGATCGCCGGGTTCGAAGCGCCGAACGCGGGCAAGGTGCTGATCGGCGGGACCGATGTCGGCAACACGCCGCCTTCGGCGCGGCCGGTATCGATGGTGTTCCAGGAAAACAATCTGTTTGCCCACCTTTCGGTCGAAAGCAATGTCGGGCTCGGTCGCTCGCCATCGCTCAAGCTCACCTCCACCGACCGCCGCGCGGTTGCGGAAGCGCTGGCGCGCGTCGGCCTTGCCGGCAAGGAAAAGCGGCTGCCACGCGAACTTTCCGGCGGCGAGCGGCAGCGCGTCTCGCTGGCGAGGGTGCTCTTACGCGACCGGCCCGTGCTTCTGCTCGACGAGCCCTTTGCCTCGCTCGGACCGGCGCTGCGCGACGACATGCTCGATCTCGTGGCCGGCATCCATGCCGAGCGGCACATGACCGTGCTTTTCGTCACGCACCAGCCGGACGATGCCCGCCGCATCGGCGAGAACATGGCATTTCTGGACGAAGGAAGGATCGCCGCGACCGGACCGGCCGCGGATTTCTTCGGCCGGTCTGGACCGGACGCCTTCCGGCGCTATATCGGCGATCGAGGCGGCAGCGTTGCCGGATCACAACATATTGCCCGGAAGCGGACATAATTTACGGCCAAACCGGCAAAGGGCGATCCGGCGTTTGCTTGCCTTGTCCGGGGGAGTGTGGCTAGGTCCGGCCATGCTGGTCCGGGTGGGCCGTGATTTGCCGAAAGATTTCGAAAGGAAGCCGATCTGACGGCCGGCATCGAGAGAGTCTGGACGAGGCCGCTGGCGCGATTTTTCGCGATGGCCGGCTTTGCCGTGGCACTGGCGAGCTGCCAGATGTTCACGCCGCCGGACGTGCAGGAATCCGGCTTCCAGCCCTCGGACAAGCCGATCACGGTCGATAACGTTGTCGCCAACGCCAAGCTCGCCGAAATGGCGAAAGCGCAGCATCCGCGGATTCTCGCTACTTATGGCGGCGAATATTCCGACCCGAAGCTCGAGCGCATGGTAGCCAAGGTCGTCGGCAATTTGACGGTGGTGTCGGCCAACCCGACCCAGACCTATCGCATCACCATCCTCAATTCGCCCAACGTCAACGCTTTCGCCTTGCCCGGCGGCTATCTCTATGTCACGCGCGGGCTGCTGGCTTTGGCCAACGACTCCTCCGAGCTCGCGGCCGTCATCGCGCATGAGATGGGCCACGTCACCGCGAATCACGGCCTGCAGCGGCAACAGCTCGAGGCCGAGGAAGGCCTGGCGACCAAGGTGGTCTCCGATGTGCTCGGCGACAACCCGACCGCCAAGGCGGCGCTGATCCGCGGCAAGCTGAAGCTCGCGCAATTCTCGCGCAACCAGGAACTGCAGGCAGACGCCATCGGCATCAAGTCGATCGGCGAGGCGGGCTACGATCCGTACGCGGCCGGCCGCTTCCTGCAGTCGATGTCGGCTTATACCGATTTCCGCTCGGTCAGCGGCGCCACCGATGCCAGCCTCGACTTCCTGGCCACGCATCCCAACACGCCGCAGCGCATCGAGCTGGCGCAGCGGCTTGCCCGCAACTTCGGCCCGCCAGGCGTCGGCACGCGCGACCGCGATGCCTTCCTTGCCGGCATAGACGGGTTGCTCTACGGCGATACGCCGGAAGAGGGCTATGTGCGCGGCCAGACCTTCATGCATCCCGGCCTTGGCGTCTCGTTCTCGGTGCCGGACGGCTTCGTCATCGACAATTCGGCGGCCGCGGTGACCGCGACCGGACCTGGCGATATCGCCATCCGCTTCGACGGCGTGGCGATCGACAAGTCGGTGTCGCTGACCGACTACATCCGCAGCGGCTGGGTCGCCGGACTGGACGACACCAGCGTGCGCCAGGAAACGGTCAACGGCAACGAGGCGGCGATGGCGCATGCCGTCGCTCAAGGCTGGCAGTTCGACATCGCGGTCATCCGCGCAGGCGGGCAGGTCTATCGCTTGCTGACCGCCGCACCTTCGGCCAGCACCGCGCTGGAGCCGGTCGCGCGCTCGGTCAGCGGGTCCTTCCGCACGCTGAGCGCGGTCGAGAAGGCGGCGCTCAAGCCGCTGCATATCCGGGTGGTCACCGTCCAGGCCGGCCAGACCATGGGCACGCTCGCCGCGCAGATGGTCGGCGTCGACCGCAAGCTCGACCTGTTCCGTGTGCTGAATGCCATGTCGCCTGGGGCGACCGTGTCTGCCGGCGACAAGGTCAAGATCGTCACCGACAGGTAAGCCCGCGACCGCGGTTCATATTTCAGGCTGCTTCCGCCAGGAAATCGGGGTTCTGCTTGACCAGCGCCACTTTCAGCTTTTCCATGGCGCGCGCTTCGATCTGGCGGACGCGCTCCTTGGAGATGCCGAGCGCCTCGCCGAGCGATTCCAGGGTGGCGCCATCGTCGCTCAGCCGGCGTTCCTCGATGATCCGGAGTTCGCGGGCATTGAGCGCGCCGAGCGCGCTCCTCAGCCAGACCGCCCGACGCTCGATGTCGATCGTCTCGCCGACAACCTCGTCGGGAAGCGGATCCTCCGAGACCAGGAAATCCATCCGCTCGGCCGCGCCGTTCTCGTCGGCTAAAGGGGTGTTGAGCGAGCTGTCGGGAGCCGAAAGGCGCGAATCCATCATCGCCACGTCGGCTTCCGGCACGCCGAGAGCGGCCGAGACCTCGCGGTAGAGCGAGGCATTGGAGATCGGCTCGGCGCCATTGGCGAGCCGCGCACGCAGCCGTCTCAGATTGAAGAACAGCGCCTTCTGCGCCGAACTCGTGCCGCCGCGCACGATCGACCAGTTGCGCAGGATGTAGTCCTGCATCGAGGCGCGGATCCACCAGGTGGCGTAGGTCGAGAAGCGCACCTCGCGGGCAGGCTCGAAACGGGCCGCGGCTTCCAGCAGGCCGACATGGCCTTCCTGGATCAGATCGCCGAGCGGCAGGCCGTAATGGCGGAATTTCGACGCCATGGAAATCACCAGACGCATATGGGCGACGGTGATCAGGTGCAGCGCGTCCTGGTCGTTCTTTTCCTTCCAGCGTATGGCCAGGAGGTGCTCCTCGTCGCGCTCGAGATAGGGAGCCTTCATTGCCGCCCGGACCAGTGTCCGTCCTGCCACGTCCTCAATCATGCCGGCTCCTCTTGGCGGTCGTTGCGCTGGTGACGGTTGAAAAGACGCTGCCGCGCCCTACAACAGCCTGCAACGTGCCAGGAGCATGGATGGTTCCGTAGCGGCGGCAGCGCGCATCCGGTGCGCCAGGTACGGTTTTGTTATCGATCCAGGATGTTCGCCTGCCGTGATTTGCGTTGATTTTGAGGATCAGATTTCTGGCTGAGCCAATTTTTGAAATCTGGTTCCTTATTTCGTGAGCTTCTATCTGCCAGTTTGCGGCCCTCACAATGCGCCGGGGCACCGGTCAAAACGGGATCACAGAAAAATGAAATGGCTCAAATCGCTCCTCGTCGCCGGAACCCTGCAGCTTCTGGCGGTCACCGCCGGATATGCCGGCGCCAATCTCGACCAGATCAAGCAGGCCGGCGTCATCAAGGTCGGCACCGAAGGCACCTACGCGCCCTTCACCTATCATGACGAATCCGGAGCGTTGGTCGGCTTCGATGTCGAGATCGCCAAGGCGATCGCCGAGAAGCTCGGCGTCAAGGTCCAGTTCCTCGAAGGCAAGTGGGACGGCCTGATCGCCGGCCTGGACGCCAATCGCTACGACGCCGTCATCAACGAGGTCGGCATCACCGATGCGCGCAAGGCCAAGTATGATTTCTCCGATCCCTACATCGCTTCCAAGGCGGTGCTGATCGTTCGCGGCGACGACGCCGACATCAAGACCTTTGCCGATCTCAAGGGCAAGAAGGCGGCGCAGTCGCTGACCTCCAATTTCGGCAAGCTCGCCGAGAAGAACGGCGCCGAGCTGGTCGGCACCGACGGCTTCGACCAGTCGATCCAATTGCTGCTGACCGGCCGCGCCGACGCAACCATAAACGACAGCCTGTCCTTCCTCGACTTCAAGAAGCACAAGCCCGATGCCAATGTGAAGATCGCCGCGCAGGAAGAGAACGCCGACTATTCCGGCGTCATCGTGCGCAAGGGCGATCCGGAACTGGTCGCCGCGATCAACAAGGCGCTGGCCGATATCAAGGCCGACGGCAGCTACAAGAAAATCGCCGACACCTATTTCGGCCAGGACGTCTCGCAGTAAGCCCAGTCGTCCTTTTGCTTGAATTCCGGCGGGCCGTCTTTTGACGGCCCGCCGGTTTTTGCATGATAGTCGTTGGAGCCAGGACGGTCTGGCAAGGAGGGTTTCGTGCCGCATTGGCTGCAATTGATGCTGGAATCATTGCCGACATTGCTGTGGGCGGCGCTGATCTTCACCGTGCCGCTGACGCTGCTGTCCTTCGCCCTCGGGCTCATCGCCGGGCTGGTCACGGCGCTGCTCCGGCTGTTCGGCCCGAAGCCGCTGGTGGCGCTCGTCCGCTTCTATGTCTGGATTTTTCGAGGGACGCCGCTCCTGGTCCAGCTTTTCCTGATCTTCTACGGCCTGCCGTCGGTCGGCATCCTGCTCGATGCCTTTCCCGCCGCGCTGATCGGCTTCACGCTCAACATCGGCGCCTACAGCTCGGAGATCATCCGCGCTGTCATCGGCTCGGTGCCGAAGGGGCAATGGGAGGCTTCCTACTCGATCGGCATGACCTGGAGCCAGGCGATGCGGCGCACGATCCTCCCGCAAGCGGGCCGCGTCGCGGTGCCGCCGCTTTCCAACACCTTCATCTCGCTGGTCAAGGACACGTCGCTGGCAGCGGCAATAACGGTGCCCGAAATGTTCCAGGCGGCGCAGCGCATCGTCGCCACCACCTATGAGCCGCTGATCCTTTATGTCGAGGCGGCGGCGCTTTACCTGGCGATGAGCTCCGTGCTGTCGGCGCTGCAGGCGCGGCTTGAGGTGCGGCTCAACCGCTATGGCGGCTTCCTGGAGGCCAATGCATGATCGGCCTCACCGACATCGAAAAGCGCTTCGGCGACAACCTCGTCCTGAAGGGCGTCTCCGTCAGCATCGACGAAGGCAGCGTCACGGCGCTGGTCGGGCCTTCGGGCGGCGGAAAGAGCACGCTTCTGCGCTGCATCAATCTGCTCGAAATCCCGACCGCCGGCACCTTGCGCATTGGCGATGAGACGCTTGCGTTCCACCCGGGCGCCAAGGTGCCGTCAAGAGATATCCAGCGGGTGCGCCTGCAGACCGGCATGGTGTTCCAGAACTTCCAGCTCTTTCCGCATCGCACCGCGATCGAGAATGTCATGGAAGGGCTGGTGACGGTGCTGAAATGGCCGGAAGCCCGGGCACGCGGGCGGGCGATGGCGCTGCTCGAAAAAGTCGGCATGGCGCACAAGGCCGATGCCTGGCCGGCAACGCTGTCGGGCGGCCAGCAGCAGCGGGTGGCGATCGCCCGAGCGCTGGCGCCGTCGCCGCGCGTGCTGCTTTGCGATGAGCCGACCTCGGCGCTCGATCCGGAACTGGCACAGGAAGTGGTCGACGTGCTCGGCCAACTGGCCCGCGAAGGCACGACCATGGTGATGGCGACGCATGATTTGAGGCTCGCTTCCAAGATCGCGCAGGAGGTGGTGTTCCTCGATGCCGGCGCGATCGTCGAGAAAGGCCCGGCTTCGGTCGTCTTCGACAATCCGGAACGTGAGCGGACCAAGCGCTTCATCGCCTCGCTGCGGCAGGAAGAGGCGCAGAGGGAAACGGGCGGCTGAGTTCTCTACCTCCCCCCTTGTGGGGAGGTCGGACCGAAGGTCCGGGTGGGGGTAGTCGTCCGTGAAGAACACGGAAGGCTTTGATTCAATTTAGGATTTTCCGCTGATT
>SAQE01000022.1 GCA_004020545.1 Mesorhizobium sp.
GCAGGTTATGGGCGGTGGTGATGGCGTGGAAGTCGCCGGTGAAGTGGAGGTTCATATCCTCCATCGGCACCACCTGAGCCAGACCGCCGCCGGCCGCACCGCCCTTCATGCCGAAGTTCGGGCCGAGCGAGGCTTCGCGGATGCACACGATCGCCTTCTTGCCGATGCGGTTCAGGCCGTCGCCGAGGCCGACCGTGGTGGTCGTCTTGCCTTCGCCGGCCGGTGTCGGATTGATGGCGGTGACCAGGATCAGCTTACCATCCTTGTTGCCCCTCACCGATTTGATGAACTCGGCCGAGACCTTCGCCTTGTCGTGGCCGTAGGGCAGCAGATGCTCGTTCGGGATGCCGATCTTGGCGCCGATCTCCTGGATCGGTTTCTTCCTGGCGGCGCGCGCGATCTCGATGTCGGACTTCACTTCGGCCATGACGGCTTTCCTCTGGATTGGGCGGTGGAGGGTAGGGGTTCGATCACTCGTGCATGCTCGAAACGTCGCTCGGACGCAAGGGCATGTTCTAACCCTGTCGCTGCCGTGGCGTCAACTTTCATGCAACTATGTTTCCTGTAAAGAAATAAATTGCTGTTCCCGGTCGGGCCTTCCCAGGGTCTTTGGCGCCCGGTCGTTGCGCCGTATAGAAGCCAGAGCCGACGCCGCTCCGCCGTCTTAAAACAGCCGCGCAATACGCGAAAAGCGACAGAAGCGGCGGCGCAAATCCGCCACCGCTCGGCTGTCGGCTCCAGCGTTACTGGGTCAGTACGTTGCTGATCTCGACCATGTTGGAGCGTACGCGCAGGATATAGAAGCCCATGGTCGTCAGGTGTGTCGGCAAGAGCCAGCCGTCCTCGCGGCCGTTGGCGATGATGAAGGGCTGGATGCGCAGCGCCGAGACGAACTGGGCGTCCATCGTGTCCCAGAGATTCTGCAGGTGCTTTTCCTTGATCACGTCGTCGAAGTCGGCCTGCGCTCCCTTCATCAGGCCGTAATAGGCATAGAGCTGGCCATAGGCGAACCAGAAGCGGTCGTCTGCGCGGAAGTCGAACCAACCATCATTGTGGTTCTCGGCGCGCTCCTTGAGGATTGCTGAGGTCGAGCCGATGTCCGACGAGATACGGTCGATATATTGCTTCAGATTATCGGCGCGGGCATCGAACGTCGCCTGACAACTGGCAAGGCGGGCGTTGAAGGAGCGCAGCTTGCGCACTGCGTCGCGATAGTAGCTCGGCGTCGGGGTCTTCGGGCCGAACGGGCTCAGGCCGAAATACCAGGTTTCCTCATCGAACTGCAGATTGCCGCGCGCGTCCTGCAGGTCGGCGTCGATCTGCGAGGTCGTGCGCACGCGACCCAGATTGTCGGCAAGCTCGGTCGCCGTGCGCCGCACTGCCTGGTTGATGCCGCGCTGGAAGGAGGCCTTGTTGTCCATCCATGGCGTGTGGTCCCAGTCGATGCCGAACAAGCCGAGCTTGTAGAGGATCATGGACGAGATCCAGGCATTCTGATTGACGTTGAAGTCGGTCAAATCGGCAGCCACCTGGGCGATCGCCGAGTTGCCGCAGGTCTTGGCGGTGTCGGTGCCGGCGCCGGCCGACACCTGCTCGCCAGCCGACACGTTACGCGTCTCGAAGGTGTATTTGTCGGGATAGTTCGGCTCGAAATTGTTCCACCATTGGGTGGCGTAGAAGAAGTTGGCATAGAGGCCGATCAGCACCAGCAAGGCCAGGCCGACAACGGCCTTGAGGATCCAGCCACGCTGCCCGTACCAGCGGCCTACCCACATGAACGGCCACAGGATGATGCCGATGACGAAGCCGATGCCGCGGCCAATCCATTGGAAAATTCGGGTGAAGAAATTCACGATCGGATCAAGCATGGCTCTCGTCACCCCCTCAGTCAGTCAAGCCGTAAAGGCGCGCGCGGAACGCCGCCTTGTCCTTCAAATATGTGGTTTTCAGAACGTCCACAACATGCGATCGCCAGGCGTTGCTGAAGCCGTCGAAGTCCTTGTAGAAGCCCGGTTTGTTGAAGACGTAGCGCGAGACGAAGTCCTGCGGCACGAAATCCGAGATCAACTGGTTGGTGAGCCAGGCATCGGGATGATCGGGCTTGGCGCGCACGACAAGCAAGCGCTGGCGCGGCGGCACGTCATCCAGCTTCAGGTGACCGAACTGGGCGATCTCGCGCTTGGCGGCGTTGAGGAAGGGGAAGTTGCCGTCGCTGGCGATCAGGTCGGCATGGCGCTGGATCCAGGTCTGCAGCCAGACCTTGTCGACGTCGGTCAGGTTGCGGTTCGGCTCGGCGTCGCGGATCAGCGCCCGCACCACCATTTCGGCGCGATGCTCGAGATAGCCTGAGGCCTCGATCCAGGAGGCGCGCGGCAGGTCCAGCCGGCCGGTGGCGGCGAGGAAGCGGAACACCTTGTCGGCGTCGTTGATCGACAGATAGCTCACCTGCCACGGCCGCGAGCGGCGGAAGCCGGGCGCGGCCGGATCGCTGATCACCGTCGTCATATCGGGATCGACGAACACGTAGAGCCCGCCGAAATGGCTTGTCCAATAGGCGTTGTGACGGAAGATCACCTGGTCGGGCACCAGCGCGTTCTCGCGGATGTCGCCGCAGACCTTGGCGAGATCGACCATGCGCTCGAGCATGGCGTTGTCGCGCCAGGCGTCGGGCTCCTGCTTCAACCGGTCGACCAGCTTGCCCAGCTCGGCCGCCTTGCCGAGCACATCCTCGGCCGACAGCACCTTGAACTCGACCTGGTTGATCGACAGAAGGTCCTCGATGTCGTTGACCTTGGGAACCGAGTCCTCGATCTCGCCGTAGATGACGTCCTTGATGGTCAGCGCGTCGATGGCGCGCTGGTTCTTCGACATGAACTCGAACATCAACTGCGAGGTGTTGGAGAAGGCGGTGTGCACCACCGGCAGGTCGATCTGCGACGGCGTCAGGATGATGAAGCGGCGGTTGACTTCGTTGGGATCGAGATAGTCGTAGTCGCCGCACTCCTCGGCGACCTCGGGCGAGAAGCCGGTGCGGTCGATCTGGAAGCTCTCAAGCTTGGTCGGCTCAAGGCCGAAGGCGGCAAGCGCCTTGTTGTAGCGCTGGATGAGATGCGGCTCGTCAATAGCGAGCAGCCGGCCGTAGATCAGCTCGTTGTCGCGCAGGAGGTCGGGCTTTTTGGCGGCGCGGGCCATCTATTCCTTCTCCCCGTTCACGGGGAGAAGGTGCCCGAAGGGCGGATGAGGGGCAGCGCCGACGCTCATCGTCCTTGCTCCGATATTGTGGCCGGCAGAAATCTCGCATCGATACCAATCATCTTGCGATCCAGCCGACCGTCCAACGCTGCAACAATCGTATCCAGCACACTCGCGCGGCTGGTCAAAACATCCGCGTGCCAAACCCTCAATACCGACCAACCATTAGCATTCATCGTCTCATCCCTGTATCGATCCCGGGATCGACCTGCGTGCTGGCTGCCGTCGACTTCCACGACCAGATTGGCTTCACGACAGGCGAAGTCAGCGAAATAGGGGCCGATCGACAGTTGGCGAACGAACTTATGGCCATTCAATCGCCGTCCGCGCAGTTCCTGCCAAAGTCTTTCCTCGGCATCGTTTTCAACCTTCCGCAGTGGCTCTCGCAACCTTTGGCTCATTTCCGCCGCGCATGGCGCTGCCCCTCATCCGCCCTTCGGGCACCTTCTCCCCGTAAACGGGGAGAAGGAAAAGATCACCACAGGCCCTTCTTCTTCAACTCCTCCATCTCGCGCGCAGCGCGTTCGCGCAGACGCGCGTCGCGCAGGAGCTTCTCCACCGCCGCGTCGTCGGACTTGTCGGAATAGCGGAATTCGGAATCGGCGTAGCGGTTGATCTCCTGCATGACCATGTCCATCGAAAACGGCCCGCGCAGTTCCTCGATCATCGCCTTCTTGTCGTCGTAGCTCTTGTGCATGAAGGCTTCCGGCTTCTCGAACCAGTCGTCCGGCAGCTCGATATCCATGGCGCGCATCTTGATGGCGTCGGTGACGTTCTTGATGGCGCGGCCGGTGAAGCGCGGCTCGGCATCCTTGATCATGTGCAGATAGGTGCCGATATCGGCCAGCGTCTTCGGGGCGCCGTTCTCCTTCATGTAGCGCTCATAGACCTTCATCAAGCCGTCTTCCTGCGGCTTCTCGTGCTCCTCATAGGCTTCCGCCACGGCGCGCTGGATCTCCTGCGCCGCATAGAGCTTGTGGTCGCCGAGCGGGATCTTGTGGTTCTTACCGGCAAGCAGCACGAAGATGTCGATGTAGTCGTCGCGGGTCTGCGGGCCGTCGACCAGCCAGCGGGCGCCGGCGCGCTGGCGCAGCGCATCGTCGACGTTTTCGGGATAGTTGGAGAACATGCCGAAGGAACAGTTGCCGCGCACCACAGTCGAGGCGCCCGCGAAGGCGTCCATCAGCACGCCGGTGATCTCCTGCTGGCCGGCCGATGCGCGGTCGTCGGAGCGGCGCGCCGCCACCTGGTCGATATCGTCGATGGTGCCGAAGCCGACGACGCGCGGATTGAGCACGTTGTTGATGAATTGGCGGCAGTTCTGGCCCGACTTGCCCTGATAGGACGAAATCTGGTCGACGCCGAAATTCTCGTAGGCGAACGGATAGCCGGCGACCTGGCAATAGCCGTTGACCAGGCCGGCGATCATCTGGATCAGCGTCGTCTTGCCGGTGCCCGGCGCGCCATCGCCGATGAAGGTGAACAGGAAGCCGCCGAGCTCGACGAAGGGGTTCAGCTCGCGCTCGAAGTCGTAGGCCATCAGCATCTTGGCCAGCCTGACCGATTGGAATTTGGCGATATGGTTGCCGACAACCTCTTCCGGCTTCTTGAAGGTCATCACCAGCGGCTTCGAGCGTTTGCCGGGCGCCACGTCGAAACCGTCGAGAGTGAAGTCGTCGACATCGATGCGTATATGGGCATTCTCGAACGGGCCGATGCCGTCGAAGCGGCCTTTTCGCGCGAGCAGCCCGTCAATGGCGACACGGGCAAAGGCGCGCGCCCGCGTTGCCAAATCGGTATCGTCCTTGGAGCCGGCAATTGCCTGGTCGAGCCCGGCCACGATCGACTTCACCGCATCCTGCGGCGTATCGAACAGGAAGTCGGGTTCGGGGATGTCGTTCGGCGCCTCGCCGTCGCTGTCGATGAGCTGGAAAAGGTAGGAGGCGAAGCTGAAGGCCGAAACATAGGCCGAGGCCGACAGAAGCTTCTTGAAGGTTGCGGCTTCGTCGCCTTCGAGCGGGGCGCGGGCATTCTTCGCCTGCAGGCTTTCGAGGTCGGAACCCTCGGCAAAGACGCCCGCTATGGCAAGCGCGATCGCCAGGCCGCGGCGGGCGCGGTAGAGAAGCGTGTACTGGGCAATGGTCATCAACTGGTCGTCGGGATGGATCGCGGCGACCGTCTTCGTGAGCTCCACCTCGCGCGTGCGGCGCACCGAGCCGACCGAGACGGTCGAGACGAAGCGACGGTTGGTGCCGGCGAGCGCGGTGCCGGATTCGCGCGACGGATCTTCCAGCACGACGATGCGGGTGATGAAGCTCTGCGCGGTGGCGCGGTGTTTTTCGATTGCCGCTTCCGAGATCGTGGTCAGCCCGGTGTCCATGAAGGATGCTCCGCGGTTGAAATCAAACGTCGCTGATGACCTGCCCGTTCGACAGGATGTGGACCTTGTAGCCGGAAAAGATCCTCTGTGCCTCGCCGGCGGCGTAAAGTGCCTGATAGGCCTCGTGCGGGATCAGGGCATGGTTCTCGTAGCTCGATACACCCTGGCGCGCCGCCTCGAGGTCGTCGGTGTTGATGAAGAATTCCTGCGTCGTCTTCTCGCTGGAGAACAGGCCCTTGCGGCCGGGCTTCTCCGACTTGGAAAAGACTTCCTGGATGGTCCAGGTAAGCAGCCAGGCGTTTTCGGGCTTGCGCACCTTTGCCAGCACCTCCGCCACCGTGGAATTGTTTTCGGTGATGCCGGCGGAATAGAAGGGGCCGAGCACGACGCGCCGAAGCTGCTTCGGATGCAGCGGCTCGAAGTCCTTGTCGAGATTGACCGCGATGGTCGCCGGCGACAGCGCGTAGGCCGAATTCTTTTCGGTGAAATCGTCGAAGCGGTGGGCGAGCTCGGGGTTGAGGAGACCGTCCACGGGAAGCGGGATGTCGACCCGCTCATTGAGCTTGCCATTGGCGTCGACGAGCTGGCGCACCATGCTCTCCGAGGAATCCTCGACCGTCACCATATAGACCAGCGGCAGGTTGGCGCTGCCGTCGAACGAGGCCCAGTGGACGAGATAATAGGGCCGCAAGGTCTTGGGGTTGACCGAGACCTTCGCCGTCTGCGCCAGGATGAAGGGGCCGAAGGTCGCCTCGCTCTTGACGTCCTCCAGATAGAGCCGCTCGGCCATCGACTTCTGGAGTGCCGCGGGAAATTCCTTATGGCGCAGGATGAAGTCGGCCATCTCCTCGCGCAGCTCGCCGGCCTGCGGGATGTTGGCGAGCCGGTTATCTGCCTGGCGGCGGTCGTTCTCCAACTCGAGAAGGTTCTGGAACACCGGATAGCCGCTGTCGGCGCGCGAGATACGGAACGCATCCATGAAGCCCAGCCGGTTTCGCCAGCAGGAAAAGGATTTGTCCAGCCGGGCGATGTACTCGGCGACGATCTTGGCGACGATGCCATGCCGGTAGAGCGGCGAGCGGTCATCGCGCATGAACACTTCCAGCCCTCTCAACGCCGCCGTGATGGCGGAGAAGTAGCGCGCCGCCGCTTCATTTTCGGGGGTCATGGGACTGCCCTGGAGAAAAATGTCGGCACGCCGCCTACTGCTGCACGTAGTTGGCGGCGTTATGCTTCTTCATCACCTCGTCGAAGCGGCGGGCGAAGGCGTCGTCCGCAAGCTTCTTGCGGCGCTGGATATCGGCGCTGGCCACCATGTTCTTCTCATGCATCTCCAGGAGATCGCCAATGTGCTTCTGCGAGGCGGCGCCGATGCCGGCCATCGTCTCTTCCGCCGTGTTGTCGACCTGGCTGCCCAGCGTATTGATCTTGTGGGCGACGTCCTGCTGGGCGGCGGTCTTCAGCGAATCTTCCAACGCCTTGTAGAGGACGATGCGCTGTTCGGTGTCGATGGTCAGCTTGTTGATCAGCGTCGATTGCGCGGCGATCTGGTTGTTGAGAGAGTCCACGAAAGTCTGGAACATCGAGGTGTAGCGCTCCAGCGTCTGGCTTTCGGCGAGCAGCTCCTGCTCCTTGGCCTGCTTCTCGTTGTACTCGGTCGCCATCTTAGAACGCTCGCCTTCGAGCTCGGTGCGCTCCTTCTGGGTCGTGGAGGCGGCGATCTTGTTCTCGATGTCGAGCAGCATCGGGTTGAGCTCCTCGATCCGCTTCTGCACCGCCTCGAGATTGGCCATGGTCGTCTTGCGCCGCTCGATCACCTGCGACAGGCTGGTCTCGGAGGTCTTGTAGCGCTGGTCGAGGATCTGCTTCTGCGCCTTCAAGATGCCGACGATGGTGTCGGACTTGGCCAGCAGCTCCTGCAGATTGCCGGCCAGCGACATGTTGCGCACGCGGTCGGTGCGCATGCGCTGCTTGCGCTGGGCCGAAAAGACGCCGACGAAGTTTTCCCAGCCAGTGTAGTTCTTCATGCTCTCGAATTCAGCGCCGAAGACGTTGGTCGCGTCCTCAAGCCCGATGATCAGGTCGGCAATGTTGCCTTCCATGACCTTCTGCTGCTTCAGCACGTCCTCGATACGGGCGTTCTCTATGTCGAAATTGGCGTCGCCGATCTTCTTGTCGGCCTGGGCGAGCGTGTCGAGCACGGTGCCGGACTGCTCGATCTTGGTGCGCATGTCCTCAACGACCTGCTTGGTCTTGGCAATTTCGGCATCGAAATTCTGCAATGTCGCCACTGGGGCCTCCCGCTTCGGCATCCGGTTTCGTCGCACGTGGCGGCGAATATATGTGGGGCCTCAAGCGATTGAAAGAAGGAAGACAGGGCGAGGCGTCAAAACAAAAGAATTGGTCAGGACCTTGAAAGACAAGGCAAGCATGCTAACGGCGTGGGTCATGCGCATTGCCTTCAAACAGCTTTAGCTGATATGCCTTAAGCTGTTGTTTTTGCGCGACGAGGCGCGTCGAGCGGCAGTGCCGCAAAATCTCTTGTGCCGGATCGCGGCAATCTACCGATCGCCAGCCCGCCGATCGCTGGAATATCAGGCAGTGCCGGCCGTCCAAGAAAACTTCGTCTTGCAGCAAAGACCTCCGGCATGTCGCTGAATGACCAGCGCACGCCGTTGATCGTGATGTGGCGCCGCTTGAAACCACATCAAAATGGTGTTTGGCTGACGAAACAAGGCGGGCACAAGAACCGACTTTGCGTCGCCTCGAATTGCAATGGGAGAAAAGTTCATGCCGCGTATGAAATCTTTTGTCGCCGGCCTTGGCCTGGCGGCGCTTCTGTCCACGACCGCCGCTTATGCCGGCGATCCGGCGAGCTGCAAGGCCGTGCGTCTGTCCGACGTCGGCTGGACAGACATTCAGGCAACCACGGGCCTCGCCTCGGTGCTGCTCACCGCGCTCGGCTACGAGCCGCAGGTGATCCAGCTTTCGGTGCCGGTGACCATGGCTTCGCTGAAGAACAAGGATCTCGACGTTTTCCTCGGCAACTGGATGCCGTCGATGACCAACGACATCAAGGACTACACCGCCGACGGCTCCGTCGAGACGATCAGCACCAACCTGACCGGCGCCGGCTACGGCATCGTCGTGCCGACCTATGTCGCGGACGCCGGCGTCAAGACGCTGACCGATCTCGGCAAGTTCAAGGACAAGTTCAACGGCAAGATCTACGGCATCGAAGCCGGCAATGACGGCAATCGCATCATCCTCGATATGATCAAGAACCCGAAGGACAATCTCGAAGGTTTCGAGCTGGTCGAGTCGTCGGAAGCCGGCATGCTGACGCAGGCCGAACAGTCGATGAAGAACAATGAATGGATCGCCTTCCTCGGCTGGACGCCGCATCCGGTGATGGGCGCCATGAAGATCACCTATCTCGAAGGCATGGGCGACAGCGGCTTCGGCGCCGCCACCGTCTACACCAACGTGCGCAAGGGCTACACCACCGAGTGCCCGAACGCCGGCAAGTTCATCGCCAACCTGAAGTTCAACCTGGACATGGAAGGCGAGATGATGGACGCGATCCTCAAGGGCGGCGACGCCCAGACGGTCGCCACCGACTGGCTGAAGAAGCATCCGGACGCGATCACTCCCTGGATTGCCGGCGTGACCACCTTCGACGGCGGCGATGCCGCCGCGGCCATCAAGACCGCGCTCGGGAGCTGAGCCGGCTTTGAGTCCGGTATGATCTCCGAAAAAGGGCAGCCACTGGAGAAGGCTGCCCTTTTTCATATGCTTGAGAAGATGATCGCCCGATAAGGGCGGCGGGGGTCAAAGAGGGGAAAGATGGATCCGATCTCGAAATTTCTGGTCGCCTACAAGATCCCCATAGGTTTGTGGGGCAAAGCCTTCTTCAGTTTCCTCACCGACAATTTCGATACGATTTTCAGGGCGTTCTCGAACGGCCTGAATTTCATCCTCGACGGGGCGGTGGACCTGCTGCTGGTGGTGCCGTCGGTGCTGCTGGCGCTTGTAATTGCCGTTATCGCCTGGTTCCTGCAGCGTTCGCGGCCGCTGGCCATCGGCGTCTTCATCGGCCTCGTCTTCATCATCAACCAGAACCTGTGGAAGCAGACCGTCGAGACTCTGGTGCTGGTGGTTGCTGCCGCCGCCGCCTCGATGGCTATCGGCGTTCCGCTCGGCATCTGGGCCGCGCACAAGCCGAAGGTCTACCGCTTCATGCTGCCGGTGCTCGACCTGATGCAGACGCTGCCGACCTTCGTCTATCTGATCCCGGTGCTGACCCTGTTCGGGCTTGGCAACGCCCCCGGCCTCATCGTCACCATCATCTTCGTCATTCCGACCCCGGTTCGTCTCACGCATCTCGGCGTCACTTCGGTGCCGAAATCGATTGTCGAGGCAGGTGAGGCGTTCGGCGCCACCAAAAGACAACTTCTCTGGAAGGTCGAGCTACCTTCAGCCTTGCCCACCATTATGGCGGGCCTGACGCAGTCGATCATGCTGTCGCTGTCGATGGTGGTGTTCGCGGCCCTGATCGGCGCCGGTGGCCTCGGCACCGAAATCAACCGTGCGCTCGGCTCGCGCCGGATCGACCTCGGGCTCGAGGCCGGCCTTGGCATCGTCGTGCTGGCCATCGTGCTCGACCGGATGACGCGTATCGGCGTTGGAGGCAAGAAATGAGCGTCGCGGTTGATTTCAAAAATGTCGATATCGTCTTCGGCGCCGATCAGGCGGGTTCACTTGCAATGATCGACAAAGGCGCCACCCGCGCCGAGATCCTCGAAAAGACCGGCAACGTGCTGGGCTGCGCCGGGGCCAATCTCACCGTGCATGAGGGCGAGATTTCTGTGTTGATGGGCCTGTCCGGCTCCGGCAAGTCGACGCTGCTCAGGGCCGTCAACCGGCTGAACGTCGTGTCGCGTGGCCAGGTGCTGGTCAAGGACGGCGACCGCACGGTCGATGTCGTCACCTGCGACGAGGCAACGCTCAGGCGGCTGCGGCAGAAACAGGTGGCGATGGTGTTCCAGCAGTTCGGCCTGCTGCCCTGGCGAACGGTGGAGGAAAATGTCGGTTTCGGCCTGGAGCTTGCCGGCGTGCCGGAAGCCGAGCGCAAGGCCCGGGTCCAAAAACAACTTCAACTGGTCCATCTCGACCAATGGTCGAAGAAATACGCGCACGAGCTCTCGGGCGGCATGCAGCAGCGTGTCGGCCTGGCGCGCGCCTTCGCCACCGAGGCGCCGATCCTGTTGATGGACGAGCCGTTCTCGGCGCTCGATCCGCTGATCCGCACCAAGCTGCAGGACGAGCTTCTGCAGCTCCAGGCGGAGCTGAAGAAGACCATCATCTTCGTCAGCCACGACCTCGAGGAGGCGCTGAAGATCGGCACCCATATCACCATCATGGAGGGCGGCCACATCGTGCAGACCGGCGCGCCGGAAGACATCGTGCTGCGCCCCGCCAATGACTATGTCCGCGACTTCATCGCCAATGTTAACCCGCTTTCGGTGCTGACGGCCTGGAACGTCATGCGCGACCGCCGCGATCTCGAGCAGGGCGAGAATGGCTGGGTATGGCTCGACCGGCGCAAGACGACGCGCTTCAAGATCGACGAGCATGGCCTGGTGGCGGCGGCCGAACGCGACGGCAAGCCCGCTGTCTGGGTGTCCTGCGCCGATGTCGAGCGCCAGCCGGAGGAGAGGGCGCAAGTGTTCTGGGCCAATCCCGGCACGCCGCTGAAGACGGTGATGCTCGCCATGCACCGCTCGCAAACCGCGCCGGTGGCGCTATTCGATGAAGGCTCGCGCTTCGTCGGCGCGATCGGCATCCGGGACGTGCTGAGCGCGGTGCTGAGGCGATAGCTGACGCGGGCGCGGCGTCGGGCAGGTCGCGCTGTGAGGCGGATTTGGAATTGGCTTTCTGACCCACGCGCCGCGCAAGTGGCGCTGGGCCTGCTGCTTGTGATCGCGGCGCGGTCGCTCCTCGAGTTCTTCAGGATCGGCGGCGCGGTCGGCGCCGGGCTGACCGGAGATCAGGTCTTTTACGTCGAGGGGGCGCTTGCGGCGATTGCCGCCGGTCTGGTCGTTCTCGTTCTGCACTCAATCGGCCGGCATCGTTGGGCGACGCTGCTCACAGCCGCGGCAATCCTCGCGCTGCTGGCGTGGAAAATCGCGGTCATCGGCTGACGATAGGTGCTTGGTCGAAATGCGCCACAATCCTATACTGCGCGCAGCCACACGGATCATTGCGTTCGTGAAGGCCAGCGTTGCAGCGGGGTACGTCGCAAATGATCTTCCGTCAGCTCTTCGATGCCGTCTCCGGCACCTATTCCTACCTGCTCGCAAGCCGCCACGGCGGCGAGGCGCTGATCATCGACCCGGTGCTGGAAAAGGTCGAGCGCTACCTGCAACTGGTCAACGAGCTCGACCTCAGGCTGGTCAAGGCGGTCGACACGCATCTCCATGCCGACCACATCACCGGTCTCGGCGCGCTGCGCGACAGGACGCATTGCGTGACCGTGATGGGCGAGCAGACCAAGGCCGATGTCGTGTCGATGCGGCTTGCCGACGGCGACAAGCTTGCCATCGAGGGGCTGGCGCTGGACGTCATCTACACGCCCGGCCACACCGACGATTCCTACAGCTTCATCCTGCCCGACCGGGTCTTCACCGGCGACACGCTGCTCATCCGCGGCACCGGCCGCACCGATTTCCAGAACGGCGATCCGCGCAAGCAATATGAATCGATCTTCGGCCGCCTGCTCAAGCTTCCCGACGAGACGATGATCTTCCCGGCGCACGACTACAAGGGCGAGACCGTGTCGACGATCGGCGAGGAGAAGGCCTTCAATCCGCGCCTGCAGGTGAAGTCGGTCGACGAGTATGTCGACATCATGAACAATCTGAAGCTGGCCAACCCGAAGATGATGGATGTCGCGGTGCCCGCCAATATGAGGGTCGGTCTGCACCAGGACGATATCGCCAGCCGTGGCTGGTCGGTGACCGCCGAACAGGCGCTGGCGCTGGTCGGTCGGCCCGATGTGGCGCTGATCGACCTGCGCGAGCAGTCCGAGCGGGAGCGCAATGGCGTCATCCCCGGCGCGATCCATCTGCCCTATGCACGGCTGCAGGAAAACATCGCCGCCGGCGGCATGCTGCACGAGCTGGCGAAATCGACCAGCAGGCAGATCCTGTTCTACTGCGCTTTCGGCGAGCGTTCGGCGATGGCCGTGCAGGCCGCGCGGGACGTCGGGATTTCGAGTGCCCGTCACATCCAGGGCGGCATCGATGCGTGGCGGAAGGCCAGCGGCCCGCTCGTGCACTGACGCAGAGCAGGCTCAGTTCAATCCGATCAGCTTGGCGCCATTCCGGAACAGAGCCTCCGCGTCCCGGTCGAAGCGGAAGGTGGCGATGAAATCGTCGGCGCGGTAGTCCGGCAGTGTCTTGCGGATCGCGGCGGCGAAGTTTCGCGCCTCGCCCTGGCGGCCGGCCAATGCCAGGCAATGCGCGGCGATCGCCAGGATGATGACATGGGCGTTGGGCCTGGCTGCCGCCTTGAGCGCCCATTCGGCGGCTTCGCTGAATTCGCCCAGCCGCGCATGCGCCATGGCGCGCGCGCCCATCATGCCGAACAGCAGCGGGTCGAAGGGACTGAGATGGCGCGAGTGATCGGAGGAGCCGATCGCCGATTGCGGATCGCCCGACTGCGAATGGACGAAGGACAGGGAATAGTGGCCGAGCGCGAAGTTCGGGCTGAGGTCGACGGCCTTCGCCAACTCCAGCAGCGAGCCGTCCTGGTCGCCGCGCAGCCATAAGGCGCGGCCCATCGCCCAGTGCGCGGCGGGATTGCGGTCGTCGACCAGAAGGCTGTGGCCAGCGCTTTCGAATGCGAGCGCCGCCTCGCGGTCGCGATCGCCCCAGCGCTGGAAGGCGTTCTGCCAATGGGTGAAGGAGAGCCCGGCGTAGGCGCGGGCGAAAGTGGGATCGAGTTTCAGCGCCTCGTGGAAAAATTGCTGCGCCAACTCGTTTTCCTGGCGGGTGAAGCGATACATATGCCAGAGGCCGCGGTGATAGGCCTCCCAGGCGTTGAGCGAATTCGGTGCCTTAAGCAGCGCGCGGTTGCGCTCGACCGTCGCGATCTCGGCGGCGATCGAGGAGACGATGCTGTTGCCGATATCCTCGAGGACGATGAAGATGTCATCGGGCTTGTGTTCGAAGGTCTCTGCCCAGACGATCCTGGCCGTGCGCACTTCGGACAGCTCGACCTCGACCATGACCCTGCCCAGAAGATTCCTGACCGAGCCGGTCGCCACGTAGTCCACGTTGAGCCGGCGTCCGGCGTCTTCCGGCGCAATGTTCTTTTCAGCGAGCGCAAAGACCGAGCCGCGGGCAATGACGAAGAAATCGCGGAGCTTGGCGAGGCGCGTGATGATGTCGTGGGTCAGCCCGTCGGCCAGCCCGCCGCGAAAGCCGCCGGCGCCGGCGTCTTCGGCAAAAGGCATCACCGCCAGCGAAGCCCGGCGCGTCGCGGCGGGTTCGGGTTCGCTCTGGGCGATCGATGGCTGGGTCGCCGCGAACGGCACGGACCGGGCGCATGGCGTCGCGGTGGAGTGGCGGGCTCTTATCGCCTGCCATGCCTCGCGCAAGGGAGTGAAATCCAGCTCCTCGGAGTGAAAGAGCTCCGCCGCGGTGGCAAGATGCTCTTCGCAGGCACCGATCTGCCCGCGCCGGGCGAGGTTTTCCAGCAGCCCGGTATGCGCGCGCCCGTCGAAGGGCGCCAGCTCCAGCCATTTGTCGATATAGGCGGCCGCCTCGTCGGCTTCCGGCGGGAGAAGGCCGATGATGTGCTCGAGAACGGCGACGTGGCATGAGCCGAAGCGGCGCCGCTGCGCGGTCAGCCAACTGGCGAAATGCGGACTGCGGTCGAGCTCGAGACCATCAAGGAAATCGCCGGCGAAAAGCTGCAAGAGACCCCGCAAGCGCTCGAGGCCGAGCGTATCGATACCTTCCGTCGCCGCCTCGGCTGCCTCCAGGGCATCGACGCGCAGATCGGCGAGGCGAAGCGCGACCGCGTCGCCCTCGGTCTCGACCCTGCGCAGGTCCGGCTCATCGAGCGCGGCGCGAAGCTTGCTCAGGCACCAGCGAAGCTCGCCGCGCGGATCGTTGGGAACATCCCAGAGAAGTTCGCAGAGCCGGCTGCGGCTGACGGGGCGTGGCGCGAGCGTCAGATAGGCGAGCAGCGCGCGCAGCTTGCGGGACGCTGGCAGCACGACCGGAACACTGTCGCGCACAATCGCAAGCGGTCCGAACAGCCGCAGGGACAGGCCGGCCGCCTCACTGCTCAGGCCCGATTGGGCGGATTCCACGTGCGTTTCCACGCTCGCTCCCACGCTGACCAGTTGGTCCATGTTCTATCACCAAAGACGACAGGAAGCATCCGGCAGCCCTATTCCGTGCCGGAACGCCGCCGTTGCCGCATCTGCGGCAGGTCACGCAACCCTACCGCGGCAAAGTGTCGAAACCGCGCCGCCGAAGCCGCCGGTTTGTAACCGGCGCGTGAGACATCGAGGAGAAAACCCATGTTGCAGCAGATGAAAATCAGGACCACCGCCGGCCGCGGCCGGGTTTTCGACAGCATCCTGGACACGGTCGGCGACACGCCGGTCATCCGCATCAACAATCTCGGCCCGGGTCACGCGACGATCTATGTCAAGGCCGAGTTCTTCAATCCGGCGGGTTCGGTGAAGGACCGGTTGGCGCTCAACATCATCGAGGAAGGCGAGCGCAGCGGCAAGTTGAAGCCGGATCAGACCGTGGTCGAGGCGACCAGCGGCAACACAGGCATCGGGTTGGCCATGGTGTGCGCGCAGAAGGGCTACCCGCTGGTGGTGACGATGGCCGACAGCTTCTCCATCGAGCGCCGCAAGCTGATGCGCATGCTGGGCGCCAAGGTGGTGCTGACGCCGCGCGCCAAGAAGGGTTTCGGCATGTACCAGAAGGCTGTCGAACTTGCCGAGGCCAATGGCTGGTTCCTGGCCCGTCAGTTCGAGACGGAAGCAAATGCCGCCATCCACGAGGCGACCACGGCGCGTGAGATCATCAACGATTTCGCGGGCTCGAGGCTCGATGTGCTTGTCACCGGCTATGGAACCGGCGGCACGATCACCGGCGTCGGACGAGTGCTGCGCCGCGAGCGGCCGAACGTCCGGATCGTGCTTGCCGAGCCGGCCAATGCGCAGCTTGTCGGCAGCGGCAAGGCGCAGGAGCGCGGCGCAGGCGGCGCGCCGGCCGCCAGCCATCCGGCGTTCGAACCGCATCCGATCCAGGGCTGGACGCCGGACTTCATCCCCAACGTGCTGCAGGAGGCGATCGACAAGCGCTACTATGACGAAGTGGTGCCGATCCCCGGTCCGGAAGGCATCAAATGGGCGAAAGCCCTGGCGCAGCAGGAGGGCATCTTCACCGGCATTTCCGGCGGCGCCACCTTCGCCGTGGCGCGCCAGATCGCCGGAACGGCCCCGGCTGGTTCGGTGATCCTGTGCATGCTGCCCGACACCGGCGAGCGCTACATGTCGACGCCGCTTTTCGACGGCATCGAGGCGGAGATGGATGCCGACGAGCTGGCACTGTCGCGCTCGACGCCGAGTTGCCAGTTCGACGCCTGAAGACAATTCATGGCGCCGCTGTCCATCCGGATGGCGGCGCCGCACGACAGATCTCGCGCGACGATCCAGGGAATGATCGCGTGCCTTTTGGGGAGCAGCGGATGGACACCTTTCAGGAAGCGATGGTCACGGATGAAACGCTCGATCCATCGGATTGGACGGAGGTGCAGGCCCTGTCGCACCGGATTGTCGACGATGCCATCGGCTATCTTCGCGATATCCGGGATCGCCCGGTGTGGCGCGAGATGCCTGTCGAGGTGCGGGCGTTTTTCAATGCGCCGATGCCGCGCGAGCCGGCTTCCATTGCCGATGTGTATAGCGAGGTCGCCCGCAGCGTAATGGCCTATCCGATGGGCAACATCCATCCGCGCTTCTGGTCTTGGTACATGGGGTCCAGCAATTTCACCGGCGCGCTCGGCGATTTCCTGGCGGCGATCCAGGGCTCGAACCTCGCCGGCGGCAACCATGCCGCCGGGCTGATGGACAGCCAGGTGGTCGACTGGTGCAAGGAGATGGTCGGCTTCCCGGCCTCGGCCAGCGGCACGCTGGTCAGCGGCGGCTCCATGGCCAACATCATCGGACTGACCGTGGCGCGCAACGTCAAGGCAGGCGCCGATGTTGGCGAAAGGGGCGTAGGCGCCATACCAAAACCGTTGCGCTTCTACGCGTCGGACCAGGTCCATTCCTGCCACCGCAAGGCGATGGAAGCGCTCGGCCTCGGCAACCGGGCGCTGCGGCGGATTCCGACCGACGCCGGTTTGCGCATGGACGTCGACGCTCTCAAGGCGGCCATCGCGGAGGATCGCGCGGTAGGCTTCAAGCCAGCCTGTGTGATCGGCACCGCCGGCACCGTCAATACCGGCGCGATCGACGACCTGCAGGCACTGGCCGCGCTGGCGGCCGGAGAAGACCTCTGGTTCCATGTCGACGGCTGCATCGGCGCGCTGATCGCGATCGCCCCTGAAAACAGATCGCTCGTCGCCGGCATCGAGCAGGCGCATTCCATCGCGCTCGACCCGCACAAATGGCTGCACGCGCCGTTCGAGGCGGGCTGCGCGCTGGTTCGCGATGCCTCCGCCCACCGCAACACCTTCGCCGTCACCCCGGAATATCTGGAATCGACGCCGCGCGGCCTCGCCTCCGGGCAATGGCTGCACGATTACGGCCTGCAGACCTCGCGCGGCTTTCGCGCGCTGAAAATCTGGATGGCGCTGAAGGAGCATGGGGTCGAGAAGTTCGGCCGGCTGATCGACCAGAACATCGCCCAGGCCCGTCATCTCACCGCTCAGATCGAGGCGGAGCCGGCGCTGGAGCTGATGGCGCCGACCACCATCAACATCGTCTGCTTCCGGCATCGCCTGGACGGCGCATCCGAGGAACGGCTCAAGGCGTTCAACACCGAGATCATGCTCAGGCTGCAGGAAGAGGGCATCGCCGCCCTGTCGGACACCACCGTGCATGGCCGGCATTGCCTCAGAGCCGCGATCACCAATCATCGCACGCGGTGCGACGATCTCGATCTTCTGCTGCGCGAAATGCTTCGCCTTGGAAAGGAAGTCGAGGCTGCGGCGCGGGCGGATTGAAAACGATGCACCGAAACGTGTCCTATTCGGGCAGGCCGGCCAGCCGCAACGCCTCGAAATATTTGGCGAAATAGGCCGGCCTGATATGCCCCGCCACGTGTGTGAGGTTGGCAAGCGTCAGTTCGGGGTCGAGCGCCAGCGCGCGCGCGATATGCTTGCTCGCGGCATCCAGCCTGCCGGCCATGGCGTTGCAGGCGGCCGCGACGCGCAGGCCGGTGAGATAATATGGCTGCGCGCGCGATGCCGCCTCTGCGAGTGGCCACGCGATGTCGTATCGGCCGGCCACGAAATGGGCGAAAGCGGTGCAGGTCTGCATGAAGAAGGTCAGCGGATCGAGCGGGCTCAGCCGTCTTGCCCGCGACAGGTGCTCGATAGCGATGTCAGGATCGTCGTAGCAGGACTTGAGGTAGCCGCTGGCGCTCCAGGCGGTGGCGCAGTTCGGGTTCAACACGAGCGCGCGGTCGGCCAGTGCCAAGGCGGCCTCGTAGTCGCCGGTGACATAGCCCAGCGCCAGGCCACCGAAGGCCAGTGCTACTGCGTCGTCCTGGCCGGAGATCGCGACTTTGCCGACCAACCGGGAAACCTCGGCGGTCTCCTTCTGCCGATCAGTCATCCAGCGATTCGCCATCCGCCAGAAATAGCACCAGGCGGCAGCGCCCTCCGCTGCGGCAAAATCGGGGTCGAGCTCGATGGCCTTGTAGAATTGCGGCAGCGCTTCCTCCAACCCCTCCCTCGTCCAGCGGTAAAGGCTCGCCATGCCGCGCAGATAGTGGTCGTAGGCGTCGAGGCTTTCGGTGGGCTTGCGCTTGGCGCGCGCCATCTCGGCCTGTTCGAGCCTCGGCGAAATCGCGCCGACAACGCTGGAGGCGACGAGGTCTTGCAGTTCAAACACCTCCGAGACGTCGCCTTCGAACCGGTCGGCCCACAGAGTCAGCCCGGCCGCCGCCTCGACGAGCTGCCCTGCCACGCGCAGCCGGCTTCCGGCCCTGCGGACGCTGCCCTCCAGGACGTAGCGTACCCCGAGTTCGCGTGCCACGCGCGTGACCTCGACCGCCTGGCCCTTGTAAGCGAAGGCGGAATTCCGCGCGATCACGAACAGCCAATTCACATGCGACAGCGCCGTCGTGATCTCCTCGACTACGCCGTCGGTGAAATATTCCTGCTCGGCGTCGTCGCTCATGTTCTGGAACGGCAGGACAGCGATCGATGGCTTTTCCGGCACCGAGACGGCCGGACGCGGCGGCTCCGCCTTCACTTCCAGGCCGGACGGTTCGACCTCGGGCGGTCTGCCTTTGGCTGTCGGTTCCGCTTTGATGTGTTCGACCAGCGCCCGCGTTGCTTCCTCGGGCTCGACGCCGAGCTCGCGCTTCAGCGCTTCCTTGCAGACCAGGAACTGACGGAAGGCATCGTTGGTCTTACCGCGGCGGCGGAAAATGCGGATCAGAGCACGGTGGGCCTGCTCGGCGCATGGGTCGAGCGTCAGCAGCCGTTCGGCCAGTGTTTCGCAGGCCAGTTCCACGCGCGAATCCAGCTTCGGCAGGAGGCTCAGCCGCTCGGCCAGATCCAGCGCCTTACGGGCGTAGTTCGCCCGAAGCGGCGCAAGCCAGTCTTCGATCTCGCCGGGGGATGACAGCCCATCGAGCAGGTCGCCCCGGTATAGGTCGGCCGCTGTCGCGAGGCTCGTGCCGTCATCGGCCGCAATCTTCCGGTCGAACATCCAGATGTCGGCCTCGTCGGCATTCGTCGCCAGCCAGATGGTGTCGGCATTGCCTTCAATGCGAATTGCCTCGTCGCCGGTGGACGGAAACAGCCGCCTGATGTCGACCAGGGCCTGGCGCAAGCTGTTTCGCGCCTGCTGCTCGCCGCTGCCGGCCCACAGCATCGCCGCGGCCCTGTCGCGGCGAAGGCCTCTGGGGCCGGCCAGAACGAGCGCGGCAAAGAGCAGCGACGTCTTGCGCGTCGCGAAGTGCAGAGGTTTCCCACCTGCGGAGACAACGTCGATGCCACCAAGCAATCGGATGTGCACCCTGGCCCCCGTGAAAAAGCCTTGGGTAGAATATCACGTCCCGCCGCCGACTTAACGGCGATTTAGCCGCGCGGCGCTCTCGACTTTCTGGTGCGCGAAACGCTTCGCCTTGGAAAGGAAATCGAGGCAGCGGCGTTTCGGGCTTGAGAAGGCTTCGGCCAGGACGTGTCATTCGGGCAGGCCGGCCAGCCGCAGCGCCTCGACATATTTGGCAAAATAAGCCGGCCTGATCTGCCCCACCCGGTGCTTGAGGTTGGAAAGGGTCAACTCCGGGTCGAGCGCCAACGAACGCGCGATGTGCTTGCTCGCGGCATCCAGCCTGCCGGCCATGGCATTGCTGGCGGCAGCCACACGCAGGCCGGTGAGATAGTATGGCTGCGCGCGGGAAGCCGCCTCGGCGAGCGGCCAGGCGGCGTCGTAACGGCCGGCCACGAAATGGGCAAAGGCGGTGAAGGATTGCATGAAGAAGGACAGCGGATCGAGCGGGCTCAGCCGCCTTGCCCGCGACATGTGCTCGATGGCGATGTCCGGATCGTCGTGGCAGGCCTTGAGGCAGCCGCTGGCGCTCCAGGCGGCAGCGCAGTTCGGGTTCAGCGCGAGCGCGCGGTCGGCCAGTGCCGAACCGGCCTCGTAGTCGCCGATGACATAGCCCAGCGCCAGACCGCTGAAGGCCAGCGCCACCGCGTCGTCCTGACCGGCGATGGCAACGTTGCCGACCAGCCGGGAGACCTCGGCGGTCTCCTTCTGCCGGTCGGTCATCCAGCCATTTGCCATTCGCCAGAAATAGCACCAAGCGGCGGCGCCTTGCGTGGCGGCAAAATCGGGGTCGAGCTCGATGGCCTTGTAGAATTGCGGCAACGCTTCCTCCAATCCTTCCCTCGTCCAGCGGTAAAGGCTCGCCATGCCGCGCAGATAGTGGTCGTAGGCGTCGAGGCTTTCGGTGGGCTTGCGCTTGGCGCGCGCCATCTCGGCCTGTTCGAGCCTGGGAGAGATCGCGCCGATGACGCTGGAGGCAACGAGGTCCTGCAGTTCGAACACCTCCGAGACGTCGCCTTCGAAGCGGTCGGCCCAAAGGCTCACCCCCGCCGCCGCCTCGACGAGCTGGCCTGCCACGCGAAGCCGGCTGCCGGCCTTGCGGACGCTGCCCTCCAGCACGTAGCGAACGCCCAGCTCGCGCGCCACGCGGGTGACGTCGACCGCCTGGCCCTTGTAGGCAAAGGCGGAATTGCGCGCGATCACGAACAGCCAGTTCACATGCGACAACGCTGTCGTGATCTCCTCGACGACGCCGTCGGTGAAATAGTCCTGCTCGGCGTCGCCGCTCATGTTCTGAAACGGCAGGACGGCGATCGACGGCTTTTCCGGCACCGAAACGGCAGGGCGCTGCGCCTTCTCTTCCAGGAGGGACACTTCCACCTCGGGTGGACCGCTGTCGGTTATCGGCTCCCTCGGCTCCATGTCGGGCGCTTCGATGCGTTCGACCAGCGCCCTCGTCGCTTCCTCGGGCTCGACGCCGAGCTCGCGCTTCAGTGCTTCCTTACAGGTCAGGAACTGGCGGAAGGCATCGTTGGTCTTGCCGCGGCGGCGGAAAATGCGGATCAGAGCACGGTGGGCCTGCTCGGCGCATGGGTCGAGCGCCACCAGCTGCTCGGCCAGTGTTCCGCAGGCCTGTTCCTCGTGCGAGCCGAACTCCGGCAAGAGGCTCAGCCGCTCGGCCAGGTCCAACGCCTTGCGGATGTAGTTCGCCCGAAGCGGCGCAAGCCATTCATCGATCTCGCCGGGGGATGACAGCCCGTCGAGGAGTTCGCCCCGGTAGAGGTCGGCCGCGGCCGCAAGGCTCATGCCGTCATCGGCCTGGCGCTTCCGGTCGAAAACCCAGATGTCGGCTTCGTCAGCATTCGCCGCCAGCCAGATGGTATCGGCATTGCCTTCGATACGAATGGCCTCGTCGCCCGTGAACGGAAACAGCCGCCTGATGTCGACCAGGGCCTGGCGCAGGCTGTTTCGCGCCTGCTGCTCGCCGCTGCCGGCCCACAGCATCGTTGCCATCCTCTCGCGGCGAAGGCCCTTCGGACCGGCCAGAACCAGCGCGGCAAAGAGCAGCGAGGTCTTGCGCGTCGCGAAGTGCAGAGGTTGCCCGCCTGCGGAGACAACCTCGATGCCGCCAAGCAATCGGATGTGCACCATGGCCCCCGTGAAAAAGCCCTGGATAGAATATCACGTCTCGCCGCCGACTTAACGACGATTTAGCGCGGCTTTTCCCGCGGTTTCACGCCCGGATGAACATTGGCAAAGCGCGCCGGTGGGACATTGTCCTCGTGAGTTCGAACGAGGGAGAATGACAATGACCTACATCAGCCTCAGGACCTTCCAGCCAACTTCCCGCTTCGCCGGCACGCTCGCCACCCATATCGCGACCGTCTTCACCGGGTTCCGGCGCCGGTATCAGGATGCCATGCAGCGCAGGGCTTTGGCCGGCCTGTCGATGCCGGAACTGAAGGATTTCGGCTATCCGGTCGATGAGGCCCCCGCCGATGTCGCGGCTCGTGGCCGCATTACCAGGCGCCGCCCGCTGCGGTGAACTCGTCACTTTTCCTGGAATCAGGCCAGCGGCGCGCCCGGCAGATAAAGCATGATCGGACGGATCTCGTAGACCGCGGTGGGATTGACGCGCTTCAGATCGCGCGCCACCGCGATCGCCTCGTCCTGGTTCGCGCAATCGAGGACGTAGAGGCCGAGCAACTGCTCCTTGGTCTCGGCAAAGGGACCGTCGATCACCATGCCGTCGCCCGGACCGCGCAGCGTGACCGCTTTCGCGGTTTCGCCAAGCCTTGCCGCCGGCCCCAGCTTGCCGGCGCGGGTCAGTCTGTCGTTGATCTCGAGCAGGTCTTTCATAAGGGCTGCATCCTCGTCGGGCGTCCAGGACTGGACGGTCTGTTCGACGTGATAGGCAAGGATCGCATAGAACATGGTTCGGTTTCCTTGTGCATGACCCCGAAAATCGGAATCGATATTTGCTTCGCTGACCTTCGGTTCGGGAAGGATCATGCATCAAATTGAATTGCTGCAGCGTCCTTTGCGCGTCCAAGAGGACGCGCGGCGCTGTAGGGCGGGCCGCACTATCACAAGGATGGCGCGGCTGATCCAGTCCCGGCGGCAGCCGGGAAAGCGCCTGCTGACTCAAGCTGCCAGCGGCAGGCGCAGCTCCGTCAGCAGGCCGCCGCCGGGATGGTTGGAAAGGCTGATCTCGCCGCCGGCGCCGCGGGCGATGTTGCGGGCAATGGTGAGGCCGAGGCCCAGGCCGCCGGTCTCGCGGTTGCGCGACTGTTCGAGGCGCACGAAGGAACCGAACACCTGATCCAGCTTGGCCTGCGGGATGCCCGGACCCTCGTCGCGAATGGTGAGCAAAATGGTGTCGCCCGACCGTCGCACGCCGATATGCGCCCTCTTGCCATAGGTGACCGCGTTCTGGACGAGATTGGTGATGCAGCGGCGCAGCGCCACCGGCCGCGCGATGCAGATCAGGCCGCGCGTGGGTGTGGCGTCCTCGTCGAATGAAGCATCCTCGAACATGTCGGCGACCGATTCCACCAGCGACCAGAAATCGATCCGCTCGGCCTTTTCCTCCGTGACCTCGAATTTGGCGAAGTCGATCACCGAGCTGGCGATGCTTTCGATGTCGGCAAGGTCATGCGCAAGCGCTTCGCGGGCCGACGATTTGCGTAGCAACTCGAGGCGCAACCGCATTCTGGTCAGCGGCGTGCGCAGATCATGCGCAAGTGCGGCCGCCAGGTGTTCGCGGTCCTCGACATAGTCGCGCAGGCGCATCTGCATGGCGTTGACCGCTTTCGCCGCGGCACGGATCTCGCGGCTGCCGCTCTCGGCGATCGGCGGGCTTTTCAGATCCTTGCCGATGCGGTTCACCGCCGTCTCCATCATGCGGTAAGGCGCCGTCAGCCGGCGCAGCGACCAGATCGACATCACGACGATCAATCCCGCTATCAGCGAATAGAGCGGCAGGCTGTCCCAACTCAGGATCGGCCCCGCCGGCGTGATCGGCTCGGTGAAGTTCAGCCATTGGCCGTCGGAAAAGCGCAGCGACGCCGTCAGCTTGTCGCTCTGCGCGAAATCCGCGGCCAGCACCAGAAGATCGCGCTCGACCTGGCCGACATCCTTGTTCATCACCTGCCCGTCCGGGACATCGGCTTCCTGCGTTGCCGGATCGCGCCGCACGCGCGCGTCGGTGATGCCGAACTTGGACAAGCGGCCGACCAGAATGTCCTCCAGCTCGGCAAGCTGGTCGTCGCCGGCAATCGAGGAGGTGACGGCAGGAGTGTCCGAAACGGTCAGCGCATAGGTGGCATTGAACAGGCCGGATGCGGTCGCCTTGCGCTCCTCGGGCGTGGCGTCATGCATCAGCTGCACCAGCGAATAGGCGCGGTCGTTCACCCGATAGAGATCGACGACGCCGTTGGCGGCGGCGCGGTCGCGCGAGACGATGTAGAGGGTCGCGATCTGGCTGATCATCAGGCCGGCAATGACGATGAGCAGCACCCAGACCGGCAGGGTTTGCGGGAGGAAGCGTCTCATTCGGAGATCGTTTCGGGCAGAAACTGATAGCCGCCGCTGCGCACGGTCAGAATCAGCTTCGGCGTCTTCGGGTCGTCTTCCATCTTGCGGCGCAGGCGGCTCACCAGGATATCGACGCTGCGGTCGAAGCTGTAGCCGGTGTCGCCACCCGAAAGCTCGATGAGCTGTTCGCGGGTGAGCACGCGCTGCGCGCTCTTGACGAAGGTCTGCAGCAGATTGAACTCCGCCATCGTCAGCTCCACCCGCACGTCGTCGGGCGCCGTCAGGCGGCGGCGCGAGCAATCCATGGTCCAGCCGGCAAAGCGGTAGATCTGCTTGGCGGCGGGCCGGCGCGGCTCGGCCGTGCCGTTGCGCCTCAGAACAGCGCGGATGCGGGCGAGCAACTCGCGCGGATCGAAGGGTTTCGGCACATAGTCATCCGCGCCCATCTCGAGGCCGACGACGCGGTCCGTCGTCTCGGTCACCGCGGTCAGCATGATAATCGGAGTGGTGTAGTTGGCGCGGATCTCGCGGCACAGCTCCAGCCCGCTTTTTCCCGGCAGCATCACGTCCAGCACGATGAGGTCGACCTGCGCGCGGCGCAGGATCGCCTCCATCTCGGCGCCGTCGGCGGCCACCGACGTGTGCAGTCCCCGCTTCTGGAAGAATTCCTGAAGCAGGTCCCGTATGCCCTTGTCGTCATCGACGATCAGTATGTGCGCGTCGGATTTCACGAGAACCCCGCGATTGCTGTAGTCAAGCCGTCCTTCGGTGATCACCCACACGATAGAATTCGGGCCACATCTTGGCCAGCGGCGACGATTTGGGAAGAGCTGGCTTCCCCAGAAACAATTCAGAAACAAAATTCTACAGTTGGGAAAAACTCGCGAAAAATTTCAAGGGCATAACCGGTGTCGTGGCGGTCAGGTCATCGGCTGCGACGCAAGTTTCCGGAGTAACGGGCAAGACCAATGCAGAGGTTCTGGATCAGCTTGATGGGTGCTTTGCTCAGCATGTCGCTCATCACAGCCGCGGTCGGAGCCTCCAACGCAAAGGTGACGCCGCTGACCCGGGCCGAGCGCTGCACCAACCTCAGCCGTCAAGTTGACGAAGCCATCGAAATCCATGCCGCGGCAACGCAGGTCACCGCGGCGAAGGCACTTCAAAGAAAGGGCAACCGGTTCTGCGCCGCCAAGAAACAGGCACAGGGCATCCGGATGCTCGCAAATGCTTTGAAGCTGCTTGGAGTGACACCGATCGATCCGGTTCAGTGACGCTCACCCCCTCGACCCGCATGAAAAAGGAAATGAAGCCATGAAGAAGTCCCTCCTCTCCGCCCTCGGCCTCGCTGTTGCCCTGGCTTTCTCGATGCCGGCTCTCGGCAATGCCGCCGCCACGACGACCGCTGCTCCGGCTGCTTCGACCACGACCACCGCTCCGGCTGCTGCTCCGACGAAGGCCGCTCCGAAGAAGGTCGCCGCCAAGAAGGTCTGCAAAGTGACCAAGACGCACAAGTGCCCGGTGAAGAAGGCCCCGAAGAAGGCCGCGAAGAAGTCGTAATCTAGGCTTCGGTCCTGATCTTCAAGACCGCTCCGGCCGGTTTCCGGTCGGAGCGGTTTTCCAGCGGCCGAAGCCTCGCACCGGCAGCTTCCGCCGCGCCGGCCCTTAACCCGATCGCAACGGCCGGTGCCGTAGGACAATCCGCATGAGGAAGCGGTTTTCGTCCCTGATGCGCTCGCTGACGCTCGGCGGCCTGGTTGCCACCGCGGCGGCAAGAGCGCTGATCATCTTCACAGCCAGCCCGGTGCCGGACCCCGCCAGCGGCAGGACCGAGCCGGAGCTTTTCGCGCCGGTGATCTCGCCGAGCTTCGACTACATCACGCCGGCACAGAGCTGGATCCTGATCGTGCTCACCGGCGCAACGCTGGTCGGCTTCGCCGCCTGGATGCTCACTGCGTTCATGGAGCGCGGTTCCAACATGGCTGATGACGGCTCCGGCAGGTCCGATAAAACGATGCGCCGCACGATCGGCCGGCAGGGCCGTTGAACCGCAAACAACGCTTTCCCACATAAGGTTTGATGCCTGCGGCCGCGACGGCGGCAAATGGACGAATGCTTCCCTGCATGACAGACTGGAGGCGAGAACCCAGTTCCCAACTGGCGGATTCCGATGCCCGAGACCGTGCTCAAACCCCGTACCAAGACGCAGCCGAAAACCGAGCGGCCAAAGCTCTACAAGGTCATCCTGGTCAATGACGATTTCACGCCGCGCGAGTTCGTGGTGACGGTGCTCAAGGGTGAATTCAAGCTCAGCGAGGATCAGGCGCATCGAGTGATGATCACGGCGCACACGCGCGGCGTCTGTGTGGTCGCCGTCTTCACGCGCGACGTCGCCGAGACCAAGGCCGCGCGAGCAACCGATGCCGGCAAGGCCAAGGGCTATCCGCTGCTGTTCACGACCGAACCGGAAGAGTAGGGGCTCTCAATCCTTCTCCCCTTGCGGGAGAAGCCAGCCGAATTGCGAAGGGCAATTCGGGGCAATCCGACCTCTCCCACAAGGGGAGAGGTACAAGGCTCATCTTCCTTCGCGATACCACATCGAGCCGATGGCCAGGAGCAGCAGGCCGAGGCCGAGGAAGCCGCCGAACAGCGGCACGCGCGAGACGGCCTTCAGCGTGCTGTCGTCGGTGGTGCGAAGGCCGATCCAGTCATCGCCCGACGCCGCGCCCGAGGAGCGGACCGGCACGATGGAAGGCAGGGCCACGCCGCCGGAAAGGTTGCCGAGCATGGACGACGGCGCCAGCCTGCGCACGCTGCCTCCGGTCGCCTCAGCCGATGCTTTCAACTTGTCTTGTGTGGAGACGACGTCGGAGAATTCCGGCGCGTTGATCGGACCGACATGGGCAAGCGCGGTGAGATCGCCATTGCCCACCTGGTAAAGGCCGATCTCGCTGGTCTGCAGGCTGCCCGTGAAAATGCCTGGCTCGGACTTTTGCAGCCTGACCGTCATCGCCTTACCGGAAGGCGTGATCACCTGGGCGGGACCAGGATCGTCGCTCATCGTCTGGCGGCGGATCTCCAGCACCATGCCGCGGCCGTCGGCGGTCAGCCGTTCCTCTTCCAGTTCGGGCTCCTTCATCAGCCAATGGGCGATGCGGCGATAGAGCTGGACATGCGGCCCGCCGCCTTCGAAGCCTCGCGCCCACAACCAGCCCTGGTCGGAAAGCAGCATGCCGACCCGGCCTTCGCCCTTGCGATCGAGCACAAGCAGCGGGCGGTCGTCGGCTCCTTTCATCACCACCTCGCCCTCGGGATTCTTGACGCCGATGGTGCGGAACCATCGGCTCCAGTGCGGCGGCTCGGTGGCCGAGCCGTCGAGCCCGCGCGTCACGGGGTGACGCTGGCCGAGATCGGTGAGACGCGGATAGAAGGCCTTGTCGACGACCTCGCCGCTGGGCATCGCCGGCAGGGCCGACATCAGCGGCGTGCGGGCAATCGAGCTCTCTCCAGCATATTCGGGGCCAGCAGCGATCAGCAGCGCGCCGCCTTTTTCGACATATTCGGAGATGTAGTCGTAATAGAGGATCGGCAGCACGTCGCGGTGCTGATAGCGGTCGAAGATGATCAGATCGAAATCCTTGATCTTCTCGACGAACAGTTCGCGCGTCGGAAAGGCAATCAGCGACAGTTCGTTGATCGGCGTGCCGTCCTGTTTTTCCGGCGGGCGCAGAATCGTGAAATGGACAAGGTCGACCGACGCATCGGATTTCAGCAGATTGCGCCAGGTGCGCTCGCCGGCATGCGGCTCGCCGGAGACCAGGAGCACGCGCAGGTTCTCGCGAATGCCGTCGACGAGCGCGATGGCGCGGTTGTTGGCGTCGGTCAGTTCGCCCGGCTCATGGTCGATGCCGAGCTGGACGATGTTGCGGCCGGCATTGGGGATGGTGACCTCAAGCTTCATCGGCTGGCCGATGGTCGCATGCTCGACCGAAACCTGCTCGCCATTGACCGAAACGCGCACATCGACGGGGCCGGTCTGGCCGTCGCTCGCGATGACGCGGTAGCTCATGTCGAGCGGCTTGCCGACGAGGCCGAAGCGCGGCGCGTTCTCGAAGCGGATGCGGCGGTCCTTCTCGTGCTCGTTGCCGGTTATCAGCGCATGCAGCGGCGCGTTGAAGTCCGGAGCGCCGGTCGGCGCGTCATGCACCTCGCCGTCGGTGATCATGACCGCGCCGCCGATGCGTGAGGGCGGAACGTCGCGGAAAGCGCCTTCCAGCGCGCTGAACAGCCTGGTTTCGGTGCGCTCGTCGGCGGCTTCCGACTTGCCGGCGTCGACGATGCGCACGTCAAACTGCTTGAAGCGGCCGAGACGCTGCTGAAGACCGGCCAGCGCCTCGTCGGTCTGCTTGGTGCGGTCGCCGATGTCCTGGCTCTGGCTGCGGTCGACGATGACAGCCACGACGCTCTTCAGCGCCTCACGTTCCTCATCGAGGAAAACCGGGTTGAGGAGCGCCGCGCCGAGCGCGATGAGGGCGATCAAGCGCAGGAACGAGCCGCGCCGGCGGAACCACAGGCCCGCCAGCGCAAGCAACAGCAGCGGCATGATGACAAGGCCGAACAGCGGCCAGGAGACGAGCGGTTCGAAGGAGATAGACCAGTTCATGACCTATTGCCCCAGCCGTTCGAGCAGGACGGGCACATGGACCTGGTCGGATTTGTAGTTGCCGGTCAGCATGTACATCATGATGTTGACGCCGGCGCGCAGCGCGTAGACGCGCTGCATCGGATCCGGCGGCACGGTCGGCAGCATCGGATCGCCGTTCTCGTCGACGGCCCAGGCGCCGGCGAAATCGTTGGCAGTGATCATGATCGGCGAAACGCCATCGCCGGTGCGCACCGGACGGTTCTCGGTGTTGCTGGCGTCGAGCGAGGCCTCGACCCAGAGCGGGCTGCCGTTGAACCGCCCCGGAAACTCCGGAAGGATGAAGAAGGATTTCGTCAGCACATGGTCCGACGGCACCGGCTCCAGCGGCGGCACGTTGAGATTGGCGAGGATGTCACGCAGCCGTTCGGTGGCGGGGCTTGCCGAGCCCGCGTCGATGCCGTTGGAGAACTGGTCGCGCGTGTCGAAGAGAACCGTTCCGCCCTGCTGCATGTAGGCGTCGATGCGGGCGATCGCCGCTTCGCTGGGCATCGGCGCGGTGGCGTCGATCGGCCAATAGATCAGCGGATAGAAGGTCAGCTCATCCTTGGCGATGTTGACGCCGGCCGGCGGGCCGGGCTCCAGCGCCGTCTTCTCGACCAGGAAGCGGGTCAGGCCCTCGAGGCCGGCGCGGCTGATCGAATCGACGCCGGGCTCGCCGGTGATCACATAGGCGATGCGGGTTTTCGAAATATCCTCGATGGCCTGGGAATCGCCAGGCTTCGAATCATCCGCGCGGGCAAGATCGGTATGGCCGAAGAGACCGCCAAGCACGATCAGCACGGCAGCGGCGGTCGCCGCGGCGCGTCGCGGTCGGCGCGACAACAATCCGCCCATCCACAAGACGGCAAGCGTGTCGAGCAGCATCAGCAGGAGGGCCAGCGTGACCAGCGGACCTTTCAGATTCTCCGATTCGTCGAAGGCGTAGGGGACGGCGGTCACCGGCAGCGAGATCTGCGGCCGGACAAGCGGTGTGAACGTGCTGGAGGCGTTGAGCAGGTTATGCGCGAAAACGCCCGTCTCCGAGCCGTAGAGGCCGGGCGGGTTTTCCAGGGTCACCGGCAACGGCCCGGCGCCCGGCACGAGCGGCCGCGCATCGGGCGTCGGCGGCACTAGCGCGCCGTCGGCGCCGATCATGCGATAGGGCGCCAGCGATGCGGCTGCGGCTTCGGCGTTGGCGACCGCGGCACCCTGGTTGCGCGACAGTTGCACGATGCGCCTCAGCATCTCGACGAAGCTGCCGGAGATCGGCAGGTTCGACCAGGTCGCTTCGGGTGTAACGTGGAAGAGCACGAGCGTGCCTTTGTCCTTCTTCATGCCTGTCACCAGCGGCGTGCCGTCGGCAAGTGTGGCCCAGGTGCGCTCGACGATGTCGGGCGTGGGTTCGGCCAGCACCTGCCGGCTGACCGTCACCTCGGTCGGCGGCGCGAGATCGGCAAACGGGCCATTCTTCGGGAATTCGGTGACCGGTTGCGGCGTCGTCCAGGACAGCGCTCCACCCAGGGCGCGCTCGCCGCTGCGCAGACGGACCGGCAAGAGGTCGTCGTCATTGCCGGCGGCGGCCAGCCGGGAGCCGGCAAAGCGCACCAGCGTGCCGCCATTGTTCACCCAGTCGACCAGCCGTTGCCGGACCTGCTCGGGGATGGTGCCGACATCGGCCATGATGATCATAGCCGGCTTCTGGTCGAGAAGCTGCGGGATGGCGTCGGCCAGATCGGCGCTCGACGGTTCGACCAGATCGGCGAAGGGCTGCAGGGCGCGGCGAATGTAATAGAGCGGCGAAAGCAGCGGCTGCGCCTGGTCGGCCTCGGCCTGCGAAAGCAATCCCACGCGGCGGCGCTTGGAGCTCTCGTCCAGCACACGAACCGCTCCGGCCTGGTGCTCGCCGTCGAGCGCGATCGAAGCGAAGTCGTTGCGCAATTCGAACGGCACGGCCATCGTTCCGGTGGCGGTGGTTTCGCCCGGTGCGAAGGTCAGCGTTGCGTCAGCGATACGGCGGCCCTTGTCGTCGAAGGCGCCCGCGGTGACCTGCGCCGGCGCCGGATCGCCCGGCGCGCGGATGGCGGTCAGCGCAAAGCCGTCGACCTGGTTGTCGGCACCGGTCAGGCCGGTGAGCGAGATCCGGTCGGAGGTGGCCCAGACCAGCCGCGCGGCATTCTTTTCCAGAAGCGTCTTGAACGCCGCTTCGTCGCCGTTGGCCGCCAGGCCGTCGGCAAGCACGGCGACGCTGGCGCCCGGCAGGCGCTCCAATGTGGCGGCGACACGGGCATAGACGGCGGGGCGGTCGGTCGGGATCGGACGCGGCTTTGCCGCGCGCAGCCGGTCGAGCGCGGCCGACGCATCGAAGGGGCCGATCTCGGCATTGGGCTTCTCGGTGGTGAAGGCGATGACGACCGGCACGCCATTCGAGCCGGCGTCGGCGATCAGCCGCTCGGCGGTGGCCACGCGCTTGCCCCAATCGGCCGCACTTGCCCAGTCATTGTCGATGACAAGCGCCAGCGCCGAGCCTTCCGCCGGCAGTTTTTCGCGCGGATTGAACACCGGTTCCGCAAGCGCGGCGATGACAAGGGCAGCCATCAGCAGGCGAAGCAGCGTCAGCCACCAGGGGCTTTGATGCGGCGTCTCTTCGCGCCTGAGGACCCGGGCAAGGATTCTCAGCGGCGGAAAGACCTCGGTCTGCGGCCTGGGCGGCGTGAGCCTCAGCAGCCACCAGATCACCGGCAGGGCCAGCAGGCCCCACAGCACCATTGGCGCGCCGAAGGAAAGCGGCAGCCAGCTCATGCGACCGCCTTTCCGGTGAGACCGCCACTGGCGGTCAGCCCCGCATGACTGGCGCCGGCAGCCAGCCCCGCATGACCGGTGGCCAGCCCCGGACGACTGCTGTCGGCGGTCATCGCCATGTGGATGCGCACCAGCGCTTCGGAGGCGAGGCGGTCGGTATGGTTGACGGTGAAGCTCCAGCCGAGACGCCTGCACCAGCCGGCCAGTTCCTGGCGGCGGGCGGTATAGAGCAGACGGTATTCGTCACCCAGCATCTCGGCGCGGCCGGCGGTCAGCTTGTCGCCGGTTTCCGGATCGGTGAATTCGGTGCGGCCGGCATAGGGGAAGGTCTCCTCGGCCGGGTCCGCGACCTCGATCAGATGCGCGCGCACGCCATGGCGGGCGAGCACGTCGAGCCAGGCCATGGTTTCTTCTACCGGATCGAGGAAATCGCTGACGATGACGATATCACAGAAGCGGCGGATGGCCGACAGGTCGGGCTTGGCCGGCAGCGCGCCGGCGTGGCTAAGCTGGGCGGCGATCCGTTCGGCGCCGTTGCGGGCCGTGAACGGGTCGGTGAGGCCCGGCCAGGCGATGCGCTCGCCGCTGCGCGACAGAAGCTCGGCCAAGGCGAGCGCCAGCACCAGCGCGCGCGATTCCTTGGAAACGCCGGCTCCCGCGGATTTGTAGAGCATGGAGGGGGAGGGGTCCGCCCACAGCCACACCGTGTGGGCCGCCTCCCATTCACGGTCGCGCACATAGGTATGATCGTCGCGGGCAGAGCGGCGCCAGTCGATGCGCGAGGAATCGCCTTCGACATAGGGCCGGAACTGCCAGAAATTCTCACCGATGCCGCGTTTGCGGCGGCCATGCCAGCCGGCGATCACCGTGTTGACGATGCGGCGGGCCTCGACCAGCAGGTCCGGCACCAGAGAGGCCCGCAATCGGCCGCGGGCGAGCGCGTCGCGCGTCGCAACCGGTGTCTGGACCTCGCCTATTCGACCCATCAGATGCCTTTTGCCAGCTTCGCCACCACGTCGCGCACGGAAGTGCCTTCGGCGCGGGCAGCGAAAGTCAGCGCCATACGATGCTGCAGCACCGGCTCGGCCAAGGCACGGATGTCGTCGACCGACGGCGCCAACCTGCCATCATATAGGGCGCGCGCCCGGGCGCACAGGGTCAACGCCTGGCTGGCGCGTGGACCCGGACCCCAGGCGACGTGCTTGTCGGTGTCGGCATTGCCCTGACCCGGACGGGCCGAGCGCACCAGCTTTAGAATGGCCTCGACGACGCTTTCCGGCACCGGCATGCCGCGGATCAGCGTCTGGATTTCCTTGAGCCGGGCCGGCTGCAGCACATTGTCGGCCTTGGCCTCCTCGACCCCGGTCGTTTCGAGCAGGATGCGACGCTCGGCCTCGATGTCCGGATAGAGGATGTCGACCTGCATCAGGAAGCGGTCGAGCTGGGCTTCGGGCAGCGGATAGGTGCCCTCCTGCTCCAGCGGGTTCTGTGTCGCCAGAACGTGGAAGGGCGAAGGCAGGTCATAACGGACGCCGGCAATGGTGACGTGATACTCCTGCATCGACTGCAGCAGCGCCGACTGTGTGCGCGGCGAAGCGCGATTGATCTCGTCCGCCATCAAAAGCTGCGTGAAGATCGGCCCGGAAATGAAGCGGAAGGAGCGCTTGCCGAACTCGTCCTGCTCCATCACCTCGGAGCCGAGGATATCGGATGGCATCAGATCGGGCGTGAACTGGACGCGGCGGGAATCGAGGCCAAGCACGATGCCGAGCGTCTCGACCAGCTTGGTCTTGGCGAGACCCGGCACGCCGACGAGCAGCGCGTGGCCGCCGGCAAGCAACGCCACCAGCGTGCGTTCGACGACGGCTTCCTGGCCGAAGATCACCCTCCCGACGGCGTCGCGGACCTTCGAGATGTCGCCCAGCGCCTTCTCGGCCTCCTCGATCATCGCCTTGTCGCTCAACGGGCTTTCCTTGATCATCACGCTCATGCCGTTCGATCCTTGTGGTTGGAAATACCGGCCTGCATTCTCAAAGTCGCAGAATGCCGCGATTCGGCCTCTCCTGGCGTCTGCATTCGAACTTAAATCACAGACTTGGGCCGACAAGGCTGACAATCGGGACAACAGTGACTATTTCGTGACCATGACCGAAAGTGTCGAGCATCGCGAACAGAGTTTGACCGGCGCCACCGAGGCGCGTGGGCTGGAAGCGCTGATCTCGCGGGCGGCGCGGGCCGGTAAGGGACCGGCTCCGGTGGAGCGCTGGAATCCGGACTTCTGCGGCGATCTCGACATGGAGATCAAGGCCGACGGCACCTGGTTCTATCTCGGCACGCCGATCGGGCGCATGCCGCTGGTGCAGCTCTTTTCCAGCGTTTTGCGCAAGGACGCCGACGGCAGAACCTACCTGGTGACGCCGGTGGAGCGCGTTGGCATCCGCGTCGCCGACGCGCCCTTCATCGCCGTCGAGATGGACGTATCGGGGACCGGCGAGGGGCAGGTCATCACCTTCCGCACCAATGTCGGCGACGTGGTCACGGCCGGAGCCGGCCATCCGCTGCGCTTCGTCGACGAGGACGCGACGGGCGGGCTCAAGCCCTATGTGCTGGTGCGCGGTCGGCTGGAGGCGCTGGTGGCGCGGCCGGTGATGTATGAGCTTGTCGAACATGGCGAGGAGATCGATATCGACGGCAAGGCAATGTTCGCCGTCCGCTCCGGCGGCGAGGTCTATCCGATCATGCCGGCCGAAAAACTCGAGCGGCTAAGCGCGTGATGGACCAGGTGGCGCCGGTGCCGTTCTCGATCGGAGATTTTCGCGCCCGTGTCACGGCGCAGGCCGAGGTGCAAGCCGGCGACGAGTTCGGTGATCATCGCTTCAATCCCGGCCACCCCAGGCTGAAGCACATAAAGCCGCTGCGCGACGCCGCGGTGCTCATTCCGGTCATCGATCACACCGATGGCGCGACCGTGCTGCTCACCAAGCGCGCCGAGAAGCTGCGCAGCCATTCCGGGCAGGTGGCCTTCCCCGGCGGCACGATCGATCCGACGGATCCCGACCCCGAGGCCGCCGCGCTGCGCGAGACCTTCGAGGAGATCGGCCTTGACCGCGGCCACATCGAAATCATCGGCCGGATGCCCGACTATGTTTCCGGAAGCGGCTATCGCATCGTGCCGGTGCTTTCCGTGGTGCGGCCCGGCTTTTCGCTGACGCTCAATGCCGACGAGGTCGACGCCGCCTTCGAAGTGCCGCTGCGCTTCCTGATGGACCCCGCCAACCATGCGCGCGACAGCCGCATGTGGAACGACCTCGAATGGTTCTTCTACGAGATGCCCTATGGCGGCCAGCGCATCTGGGGGGTCACCGCGGGTATCATCCGCACGCTCTATGAAAGGCTCTATGGGTGAGTGCCGAGGTGTCTCTTTCGGGCAGGGCCGACTGGCTCGGCGAAAAGCATCTGCAGCGCCTGCTCGCCGCGCTGAAGGAGGGCGGCGAGGAGGCGCGCGTGGCCGGCGGCGCGGTACGCAATGCGCTGATCGGCCAGCCGGTCGCCGACGTCGACATCGCCGCCACGACCGTGCCCGAGGAGACGATCCGCCGCGCCGAGGCCGCCGGCTTCAAGACGGTGCCGACCGGCATCGAGCACGGCACGATCACGGCGATCGGCGGCGGCAAGGCCTATGAGGTCACGACGCTCAGGGCCGATATCGAGACCGACGGCCGGCGGGCGAAAGTGATCTACGGGCGCGACTGGAAGCTTGACGCCGAGCGGCGCGACTTCACCATCAACGCGCTCTATGCCGAAGCCGACGGGACGGTCATCGACCTCGTCGGCGGCGTCGCCGACATCGAGGCGCGGCGTTTGCGCTTCATCGGCGAGCCGGAAGCGCGCATCCGCGAGGATTATCTGCGCATCCTGCGCTTCTTCCGCTTTTTTGCCTGGTATGGCAACGGCCGGCCGGATGCCGAGGGGTTGAAGGCCTGCGCTAGGCTGAAGGACGGGCTCAGCCGGCTTTCGGCCGAACGCGTCTGGTCCGAGTTGAAGAAGCTGCTTTCGGCGCCCGATCCCTCGCGCGCCCTGCTGTGGATGCGCCAGGCCGGGGTCCTCACCGCCGTGCTGCCGGAGAGCGAGAAATGGGGCATCGACGCCACCCACGGGCTGGTCAGGACCGAAAAGGATCTCGGCTGGAATGCCGATCCGCTGCTCAGGCTGGAGGCAATGGTGCCGCCGGATGCCGCGCGCATGAAGGTGCTTGCCGAAAGGCTGAGATTTTCGACCAGCGAGAGCGAACGGCTCAAGCAATGGGCGCTGACGGCTTCGCCGGAATCCAAGACGACCGAGACGGAACTTGCGAGGAAGCTCTATTTCGGAAACCGCGACGGTTTCCTCGATCGGCTTCGGCTCGCTCTCGCCGCCGCGCGGGCACGTGCGGTCGAGGACAATCAGGCCATGCTGGAAGCCGGTGGTTACTCCCGCTTGCTCGGCTTCGCCTTGAAATGGGAAAAGCCGACTTTTCCGATCAAGGGCGCCGACCTGACCGAACTCGGCGCTTCACCCGGCCCGAAGCTTGGCGCGACGCTGAAAAACCTCGAGAAGGAATGGGTGGATTCCGGATTCGCCATGGATCGCGGCGCGCTGCTCAAGCGCGCCGCGAAGGCACTCGAGGCCTAGCGCGGCAAGCCGTAGGATCGCTGCGGCTCAACGTATCGACACGGGGGCCAACGCGCGCGAAAGGCTTGCCTCGCCCTTGCCGTAGATGGACGGGTCGTAGTTGATCAGCGTGTCGGTGCGAGCCGTGTTGAGCAGGTCGTTGGTGATCTGAACCGGCGTCGCCTTCGTGAATTTGCTGCCGATGATCGCGGCGTATCCGGAGATGATCGGCGCGGCGAAGGACGTGCCGTAAAGGCCGGTCTTGTCGCCTTCGACGCCGACCACCAGGAAGTGGCTCTGCACCGTCGGATCGGAGCCGGCATAGTTGGAATACCAGGCAAGCTGAGCCTTGCTGGATGTCGTGCCGTTTGTCGACAGCGCGCCGACGAAGATCGCCGTCGGTTTGCCGATCAGGGCGAGGTCGAGATAGTCCTGCTGGCCGCCGGCCACACCGCCGACGGCGATGGAGTCGTTACCGGCCGCCTTCGAGACGATGGCCGATCCCTTGGTGGCGTAGGAAATGATCGAGGACTCCTCCGGAGCCCACCAGATCTGGTTCACGCTGTAGCCCGCGGTGGTGTACATGCCGTAGCTGAGGTTGAGCACGTTCAGACCGCGTGCCAGCGGAACGGCCGAGCTCGTCGAGAAATCCTTGGAGCGGATGGCCGCTGCGGGAGCGATCATGCTTGCCTCTTCGCGCGTCCATTCGCCGTGCCGCTGGTATTGCGTGCCGATGCCGAAATTGCCGGAAAAGCGCGATGAGCTGCTGAAGTCGTCGACGATGGTGATGGTGACGCCCTTGCCTTTGTAGCCGGCTGCCCACGCGGCGCCGACGTCGGGGCTCATCCAGCTCTGTACTGCCTGAGTCGTTGCCTTTACGGCGGGGATCTTTGCGCTCACGCATATAGACGCGCCGCCGTGGCACAGCGCGGCCGTCTGGTCCGCGTCGGGGGCTTCCTGCGCCGACGCCAGGGATGCCGGCAGCAGGAGTAGCGCCGCGGCAATACCGAACTTCCAGAAATTGACAGACATGGGTCTTACTCCCGGTCAAACAGCAACGAGGACGGACGATTGCGAAGTTCGGGAGCAGGAAGATTTCTCATGCACGGCATCCCGGCGATCAGAAAGTAACACGGTAGTTGAGCCACAGGCGCAGCCTTTCGGGTGTAGCGTTAACCAGATATTTCAGCGTTTCCTCAGGCGCCGTCTCGCCGGCCGCGAGCCGGCAGTTGACGCTGTAGGTGCCCAGATCCCCGTAGTCGGCCACGCAAGGCTTTTCGGTCAGGTTGCCGCCGAAGGTCGAGGTAACAGAAAGGGATAGGGTGCTGTTCAGGCTCGGATGAGTCTGGGTGAGAAAACCGAGCTTGAAGCTCGGCGCTATGCGGTATTTCTCGGCCTGTTCCCCGGTCCCAAATCCCCACAGGATGCCGCTGTTTTCGGTGAGCTGCGTGAGAAAATCGACATGCATGTCGACCCAATTGCTGTGGTACCACCGATTGAACGAGACCCAGCTTCCGTCCTGCAACTCGTAGCCACCATTGCCGAGGCCCCTCGCGCGGTCGCTGAGCCAGGACCCCTGGTGGATATCGACGAGCGACGTGGTCATTTCCTGCGCCATCGCCGGCGAGACACCGAGGAATGCGCACAGCAGGAGTGCCGCTGCACCGAAACCACCTCGATTGTCGGACTTTTCGCGCATGCGCGCAGCACCTCGTCCCGTCGGATCCGGACGCGCCTTGTGGCAAACGGCTCCTCGGGCAGCCGCCGTGGCCGGATCATGTGCTTATCCCAGCCGGTACGAATATAAGTTTTTGCTTGAATTTGTCGGAGCAGAAGAGTTGCCGGCGACAGGAACGGATTGCCGCGAATGAAGCGGGGTGCCCGATCCTGCATCCCGCTCCCTGTCGCAGCATGGTGGGCCTAGTATCGCGCGAGATCGCGATTGGAGTCCGGTCGACGCCTCAGGCCGCGTCGCGAACCTTCTGGATGCGCGAGCGGATCGCCTCGATCATGGTCTCGCGGATGATCGTTTCGCCATGCGTCAAACGCATGTGTTCGACGGCACGGCGCATGACCTCCGCTTCCTCCTCGGCGCGCGTGTGCCAGTCACAGCCGGGAACCAGCGATCCGCATTGGAATTCCTTCATGGGTTTTCCTTTCCTCGACCCGGAGCGGGCGGACCGCTCCGACTGCTTGTTCTTATGCAATTCCGCATGGAAAACCGCTGCGCACTTTTCCTGGAATTGCCCGGGTGGACAACAATAACACATGCCGCCGACTTCGGTTGCATCAATAGTGGCGAAGCGCTGTCGCGGGCGGCCGGCCAAGTGCTGAAACAGAAAGGCGGAGCAGTAATGCCCCGCCTCCCGTGTTGCCTGATCTCGCTCCAACTATCTGTCTTTACGCAATTCCGGACGGAAAACCGCTACGCACTTTGCTGGAATTGCTCTCGCCGGGCGGGCCGTCACTTCATGATCTTGACCGCCTCGGCAACTTTGTTCTTGCCGCTCATGTCCCAGGAAACGCGAACTTTCTCGCCCGGCTTGATGCCTGGATCCTTGAAGGCCTTGGACAGGGTAAAGGTCGATCCGTTGTCCAGAACAAGGCTCATGGCCGTTCCATCAAAGCTCTTGACGGTGCCCGTGGTGTGTTTGACCGCGGCGAACGCGGCGCCACCGGAGGCGAGAAAGGCAGCGGCTGCTGCCGTCACAATAAGCTTGCGCATGGCATGCTCTCCTGGAATGCGGGCACCGTGAGAGCGAGATGAAATCTCGCTCCAGGAAGGCACCCCTCTCGATCAGGGCCGTCCGGTCGCGTCGGGTCGCGGCCTGTGGGAGATGAATGATCCCCGCTTCGGCCGCCGGCGCTTCCCGACCCGTCAACGTTAAATAACTCAATTTTTTCAAAAGGATATTAGACGAAAAAGAAATGGCGCCTGCCACATTGGCCGCCAAGATTCGGCGAATGGGACATCAATGCGGCCAACCTTGCGTTCACCGGATTTTTACGGCCACTTTACCTCGGGCGGCATGCTGGAAAGGATCGAGGCGACATTGCCGCCGGTCTTCAGGCCAAAGATGGTGCCGCGATCGTGAAGCAAATTGAATTCGACGTAACGGCCGCGCCGGATGAGCTGTTCGTCGCGGTCGCCGTCGGTCCAGTTCTGGTTGAAATTGCCCCGCACCAGATGGGAATAGACGACGAGGAAAGAACGGCCGACGTCCTGGACGAAACTGAAATCGGCGTCCCAGCCGCCCTTGTCCTCGCCCGAATGCAGCCAGTCGAAAAAGATGCCGCCGACGCCGCGCGGCTCGTTGCGGTGCGGCAGGAAGAAGTACTCGTCGCACCAGGCCTTGAATTTCGCGTAGTCGGCCACGGCGGCGTTCTTCTCGCAGGCGAACTGCATGGCGCGGTGGAAGGCGAGCGTGTCGGGGTCGTCCTGCGTGCGGCGGCGGTCGAGCACCGGCGTCAGGTCGGCGCCGCCGCCGAACCACTGGCGCGTGGTCACGACCATGCGCGTGTTCATGTGCACGGCCGGCACGTTGGGATTCCAGGGATGGGCGATCAGCGAAATGCCGCTCGCCCAGAAGCGTGGATCCTCCTCGGCGCCCGGGATCTGCTTCCTGAATTCGGGCGAGAATTCACCATGGACGGTCGAGGTGTGGACGCCGACCTTCTCGAAGACCCGGCCGCGCATCATCGACATGGTGCCGCCGCCGCCTTTGCCCTCGTCGCGCTCCCAGGGCGTCTTCTCGAAACGGCCGGGCGACCATGAGGATAGAGGTCCCTGCAGCTCCTGCTCGATCTGCTCGAACGTGGTGCAGATGCGCTCGCGCAGCGCCTCGAACCAGAGACGGGCCTTCATCTTCTTCTGCTCGATGTCGGCCGGCAGCCCCACAGGAAGGTCAGGTCGTTCCAATTCCGTCTCCAGTTACGGGCTTGCTTGCCCGACAAATGACTCGTCTTTTCAGGGCGCGATCCCTAATCTCTTAAAGGCAAGGGTCAAGTCCTGTCTGACCAAGGCGCAAAGGAGTTCCTTCGTGCGCACCCCGGCAAGACCGCCGCTGGATGGTTTGAAGAAGAGGCTGGAGCGATCGAGGGCCGAGCGCGAAAGAGAGCCGCGCGACGGATTCCTGCGCGAGACCTTCGTGTTGCCGCGCCCGGCCGCGCGCCTCAAGGCGAAGGAATGGTTCGAGCGCTTTCCCAAGCAGGCCTACTGGACCGAGATCGAAAGCTGGTTCGAACGGCCGGGCGACGTCATCGAATTCACCATGCGGCGGCTGCCGGCGGCCGACTAGACCGGTCAAGGCGCCAGCAAACGCCTCGCTCCCGTTCCTTCCCTGGCCAGCCTATCGTCCTTGTTCCGCAGCGGGCACTTGTCGATCGACATGCAGCCGCAGCCGATGCAGTCGGTCAGGCCGTCGCGCAGCTTCTTCAACTGGCTGATCTTATGGTCGAGCCCGTCGCGCCAGGCCGTTGAAAGCAGATTCCAATCCTCGCGCGTCGGCGTGCGTCCCTCGGGCAGCGAGTGGAATGCCGCGGCAATCTCGGCGAGCGAGATGCCGACCTGCTGGGCGACGCGGATGATCGCCACCCGCCGCAGCACATCGCGGCCATAGCGGCGCTGGTTGCTCGCCGTGCGATGGCTGCGGATAAGACCACGCGCCTCGTAGAAATGGAGCGCCGATACCGCAACGCCGCTGCGCATCGCCACCTGACCGACCGTCAATTCCTTCACCGCAACCATTTCGCAGTTTCCGCTTGACCTCAAGTTAGGTTGAGCTTGTAGCGAGGAAATCCTGACGAGGCAAATGCAGGAGAAGGCGATGTGCGCCTGGGTGAGAATCGCTGATTACCTTCCCCCTTGTGGGGAGGGTCGTGGAGCGGCGCCGCGCAGCGACGCCGCGGAACGGGGTGGGGGTACTTTGTGGCCTTCGACCCCCACCCGGCAAGCCTCGCTTGCCACCCTCCCCACAAGGGGGAGGGTAGGGATCCTATCCGAGCTGGCGGAGCGCTTCGCCCGCGACCATCGCTATGGACAAGGCGACATTGATGCTGCGCATACCCGGCCGCATCGGGATGGTCAGTCGCGCATCCGCCGCCTGATGAACCTCTTCCGGCACGCCGGCGGTTTCGCGGCCGAACAGAAGGATGTCGCCATTGGCGAAAGCGAAGTCGGTGTACGCGGTCGTGGCCTTGGTGGTGAGCAGCACCAGGCGGCGCGCATTCGTCCGGCGCCATTCCTCGAAGGCGTGCCAATCGGCATGGCGGGAAAGCGCCGCCATTTCGAGGTAGTCCATGCCGGCCCGTTTCAACGCCCGGTCGGAGAGCGGGAAGCCGGCCGGCTCGATGACGTCGACGCTGAGATCAAGACAGGCGGCGAAGCGCAGGATTGTCCCGGTGTTGCCGGCGATATCAGGCTGGTAGAGCGCGATGCGGAGACGGCCGTTCATTTCCGCATCCTTCTAATAAGTGGCAGATCGGCCACAGGCATCTCCAGCTTTTGGCGATTTCTGGACTGGCGGGTGGCCATTTTCTGCGAAGTCGAGTATATGCCGCTCATCGTCAACCCGAACCGAAGGAGGGGGACCACATGATGACCATGCATTTCCAGTTCCTCTCCGGGGCTCTTGTATGCCCAACGGCGGTTTCGGTACGACGATTCTTCTGACACTTTAAGACCTATCGCACCGATTCCCGCCGAACCCAGTTTTCGGCTTTCGAAGGAATCTTGCGATGTTTTTCAAACTGCCAAAGGGGCGCCACGCCTCACCTGAACGTGTCAAGACCGACGCTTGTCGTCGTGTCGGGACTGACGCTTGCCGTCATGTCCTGACCGACGCAACTCGACCCTCCGGCCGAATGACGGAGGTCGAACTCGCATCACCCTTTTTAACGCATTTGCACATGGAGGACGGACCGATGTTCGATCCATTCAGAATACCCGGCTCGAGAAGCCTGCACGAGCGCAAGATGGCGACTTGGGCGTTGCTGATCGGCGAGACCTATTCGTCGGCGGTACATGCGCAGGAGCGCCGGCGTCCGCATCGCGGCATGCTGCCGGATGTCGACTTCTCGCGCGCCGTGCCCGACCACAGCCGGCCTTCGCTGGTGCGCCGTGTCGCGAGGCTGTTCCGACCGGGCGAGAAAGCGCGGGCTGGCGGCAGCCTTTCGCCGGGAGGTTCGGAGCCGTCAGCATCCTCTGGCGAGGCTGTCGGCGAAAAGCCCGCGACACCCTATATTGCGCGAAGCAGGGCCGGCGATTCAGGTGATTCCGTATCGCCGGCCCGCGGCGCAGCGCGGCCGAGAAAGCTTGTCCATCAATCCCGCGCCGCGTGAGCGCAGAGACAGTCGAGTGCCCGGAATGTTCCGCTGGTTTGAAAACAGGCTCGATCCATTTCCCGCCGCGGAGCCGGTCGAGCCGCCGAAGACGCTGATAGCGTTCTGCCTGCACTACACGCGCGGTGCCTGGCCCTACATCGTCGTCGATGCAGTTCTGGTGGCGGCGATCGCCATCACCGAAGTGTGGATGTTCGGCTTCATGGGCCGCATCGTCGATTGGCTGTCGGCGCAGAACCGGGAAACCTTCCTGCAGACCGAGAGCTGGAAGCTGGCCGGCATGGCTTTCGTCGTGCTGTTTGCGCTGCCCGGCACGGTCTGGGTGCGTTCGTTGTTCAACCAGCAGACGCTGATGGGCAATTATCCCATGCGCATCCGCTGGCAGGTGCATCGCTACCTGCTGAAACAGTCGATGGCTTTCTACCAGGACGAATTCGCCGGCCGCATCGCCACCAAGCTGATGCAGACCGCACTGGCCGTGCGCGACTGCGTCATGAAGGTTATCGACGTCCTCAACTACGTCATCGTCTACTTCCTTGGCATGCTGTTCATCGTCGGGTCGGCGGACTTGCGGCTGGCCGCGCCCTTGGGCGTATGGCTGATCGGCTACATCACGCTGCTGCGCATTTTTATTCCCCGGCTCGGCAAGGTCGGTGAGGAACAGGCCAATGCGCGTTCGACCATGACTGGTCGCGTCGTCGACAGCTATGCCAACATCCAGACGGTGAAGCTGTTTTCCCACGCGCGCCGCGAGGCCGCCTTCGCTCGGGAAGGCATGGCGGGCTTCCTTGATACCGTCTACCGCTCGATGCGCCTGGTGACGGTGCTCTACGGCCTACTCTACATCCTGAATTCGCTGCTTTTGTTCACCGTCACGGCGATCTCGCTGTGGTTGTGGCTCGCCGATGCGGTGACGATCGGCGCGGTCGCGGTGGTCATTGGGCTGGTGCTGCGCATGTGGGGCATGTCGCAGTGGATCATGTGGGAGATGACGGGCCTGTTCGAGAATGTCGGCACGGTGCAGGACGGCATCCAGTCGATTTCGTTGCCGCGCCTAGTCGAGGACAGGCCGGATGCGAAGGATATTGCCGTCACCCGCGGCGAAATCCGCTTCGAGGACATCCGTTTCCATTACGGCAAGCAGAAGGGCGTCATCGAGAACCTCTCGCTGACCGTGAGGCCGGGCGAGAAGGTCGGTATCGTCGGCCGCTCCGGCGCCGGCAAGTCGACGCTGGTCAACCTGTTGCTGCGCTTCTACGACCTGGAAAGCGGCAGGATCCTCATCGATGGGCAGGAGATCGCCGGCGTGGCGCAGGATTCGCTGCGTGCGCAGATCGGCATGGTGACGCAGGACACCTCCCTGCTGCACCGGTCGGTGCGCGACAACATCCTCTACGGCCGGCCTGACGCGACCGACGAGATGCTGCTCGAAGCGGCGCGGCGGGCAGAGGCGCTCGATTTCATCGGCGGGCTTTCGGACCATAACGGCCGCAAGGGATTCGACTCCCATGTCGGCGATCGGGGCGTCAAATTGTCCGGCGGCCAGCGGCAGCGCATCGCCATTGCCCGCGTCATGCTGAAGGACGCGCCGATCCTCATCCTCGACGAGGCGACCTCGGCGCTCGATTCGGAAGCCGAGGCGGCGATACAGGAGAACCTCTACAAGCTGATGCAGGGCAAGACCGTCATCGCCATCGCGCACCGGCTGTCGACCATTGCGGCGATGGACAGGCTCGTCGTCTTGGACAAGGGCCGCGTCATCGAGGAAGGCTCGCATGAGGAGCTCGTCGCCAAAGGTGGGCTCTATGCCCAACTCTGGCAGCGCCAGTCGGGCGGCTTCCTGCTCGACGACGTTCCGGCCGAGGCCGCCAACGATGCGATTGCCCATGACTTTGATGCCAAGGGTGAAGCCGCGGAATGATGAAGGCCGTCTATCGCTGGTTCGAGCACTGGGTTTACCCGTTCCGCGAGCCCGCGAATCTTCGGCCGCCCGTCAGCGTAGGCGGTTTCCTCTGGCACTATGTCGGGCAGGCGAAGCTGGCTTTCTTCGCCATGCTCGTCATAGGCGGCGTGGCGCCGCTGGTCGAAGCCGGGCTGTTCTATTTCGTCGGACGGCTGGTCGATATCCTCGATCAGCTTCCCGGCGAAAGGAGCTGGCATGCGCTATGGGCCGCGGCCGGCCCTGAACTTCTGTTCATGGGTGCGGTCGTGCTTGTCATTCGCACGGCAGTCGTCGGACTGGCCGCGTTGGTCGACGAACAGACGATCACGCCTGGCTTCTACAATCTGGTGCGCTGGCAGGCGCACCGGCACGTTTCGCGGCAGTCCTATGCCTTCTTCCAGAACGATTTCGCCGGCCGCATCGCCACAAAAGTCTGGCAGGCGGGCCAGGCAACCGGCGACCTGATGGAGAGCTTCATCGAGGTCGTCTGGTTCATGGTCGTCTACACGGTGACGACGCTGGCGCTGGTTGCCGGTCTCGATCTCAGGCTGGCGGCGCTGGTGGTGGTGTGGATCGTCGCCTTCGGCTGTGTGGCCAGGCTCCATTTGCCGGCGATCCGCAAACACGCCGAGGCGACGGCCGAAGCTGGCTCGATGATCAACGGCCGCATCGTCGATTCCTATTCGAACGTGCAGACGCTGAAGCTTTTCGCCGCCGACGGCGACGACCGCTATATCCGCAGCGGCTTCGATATCTATCTCGATGCGCTGCGGCCGTTCACGCGTCGGCTGACCGGCGTGCGGATGGCGCTGACAACGCTTTCAGGCATCATGATCACGACGATCGCCGCCTTCGCCATCTATCTCTGGGTCGAAGGCTCGATCACGGTCGGCGCCGTCGCCTTCACGCTTTCCCTGGTGCTGAGGCTCAACATGCTGCTGGGTCGGCTGATGATGCAGCTCAACAGCATCCTGAGGAATCTCGGCGTGCTCGAGAATTCCAAGGCGCTGATCACGCAGCCGCTCGGCCTGACCGATGCGCCCGATGCCAGGGAGTTGGTGGTTGCCGGCGGCCGCATCGACCTCAAGAACGTCACCTTCCACTACGGCAAAGGGGCAGGGGTCCTCGACGGCATCGACCTCGTCGTGCGGCCGGGTGAGAAGGTCGGGCTGGTCGGCCCGTCGGGTGCCGGCAAGACGACGCTGGCGAATCTCATCCTGCGCCTCTACGACCTCGAGGGCGGCAAGATCCTGATCGACGGCCAGGATATCGCCGAGGTGACGCAGAATTCTCTGCGCGCCAATATCGGCGTGGTCAGCCAGGACACCGTGCTCTTCCATCGCTCGCTGCGCGACAACATCAAGCTCGGCATGCCGGGCGCGACCGACGGCCAAGTGATCGCCGCGGCGCGGAAAGCCGAGGCGCATGACTTCATCATGGGCCTGCGCGACAATCGCGGGCGCGTCGGCTACGAAGCCTATGTCGGTGAGCGCGGCGTGAAGCTGTCCGGCGGCCAGCGGCAGCGCGTCGCGATCGCCCGCCTTTTCCTCAAGGATGCGCCTATCCTCATCCTCGACGAGGCGACCTCAGCGCTTGATTCCGACATCGAGGCGGCCATCCAGGAAAACCTGGCGCGGCTGATGGAGGACAAGACCGTGATCGCCATCGCGCACCGGCTATCCACCATCGCTGCGCTCGACCGGCTGGTGGTGCTCGACGGCGGGCGCATCGTCGAACAGGGCACGCATGACGAACTGGTGGCGCTCGACGGGCTCTATGCGCGGCTCTGGAAACGGCAGTCCGGCGGCTTCCTGTTCAACGAGGAAAGCGTGCTGGAAGAGACGCGGCCGGCGGAGTAGAACGCAATCATGTCGGTACGCATGCCTTCGAATTTCGGACGCTCAGGCGTGCAGGAAAGCGCGCTCGACCTGCTCGGTCACGAGATCCTCGCCGAGAAGGCGGCGGCCCTTGGCCGCGCCGGCCAGCGCGTCGAGGAGACGCTGGCGAAGCTGCGCGAGAACGGCGATGGCGAGCATCGCAACCGGCTGCTCAAGGAGGCGGCGGACGCCGTCCACGGCTATTTCATCCAACGCGAACTCTGCGGCTTTCGCCGGCACGACGCCGTGATCCGCGAATACAACATCCCGAGAGCGGTGCTGGTCAGGCTCGGCGCCAGCTAGGAAACCTATTCAAGCCATTCGGTGATGAAGCTGCCATTCTCATGGATGTCGGTGGTCTCGAGCGGGCCGGGGCCGAGATTGCTGAATTTGTGCGGCGTGTCGGGCGGCACGATGAGAATCTGGCCGGCGGACGCCTCGATCCGCCGGTCGCCGACGGTAAAGAGCGCTCTCCCCTGCCGGATGACGAAGATCTCAGCATAGGGATGCTTGTGCAGGCGCGGGCCGCCGCCGATTCCCGGCACATAGTTGAAGATCAGGCAGCTTCTGGAGCCGAAGACGCCGCATTGCAGCTCGCCTTGCCAGCGGTCCGGGGTTTCCGCCCATTGGTCGCGGTCGATGACATGCGCCATGGCCGGAGATTAGACCGGGCCAGCGGCTCCTGTCGAGGTAGGCAAGGCTCCGATTTCGCCCAAGATTTCCCTCTGTTTCACGGTGTCTGACGCTGAGCAGGCGGAGCGGCAACCCAGGCCGCGGCACATCCCCGCGACAATCTGCCCTTGTGCCTTCACCCGTCTGGACAAAAACGGGCTTCACGCATAAACCGAACTCCCAAATGCCGGAGGAATTCGCTAGCCTGTTCGCCATGCGCTGTCGGGCCGGCGCGATTGAGCGGGGACAAGGCTCGGCCGCCGGCACGGAAAGAGGCGAAAGGATCAGGCACCCGTGAGCGCAACCGACATCCACGATCCCAACCGTCGCGATTTTCTCTATATCGCCACCGGCATGGCCGGCGTGGTCGGCGCAGGCGCCGTCGCATGGCCGTTCATCGACCAGATGCAGCCGGATGCCTCGACGTTGGCGTTGGCTTCGGTCGAGGTCGATGTCTCTTCGCTCCAGCCCGGCAGTTCGCTGATCGTCAAGTGGCGCGGCAAGCCGGTCGTGGTGCGCAACCGCACCGAGAAGGAGATGAAGGACGGCGAGGCTGTCAGCCTCAACGACCTCAAGGATCCGATCGCTCGTAACGCCAACCTGCCCTCCGACGCGCCGGCGACCGACGCCAACCGCACCACCCCCGGCAAGGAAGCCTGGATGGTGATGGTGCAGGTCTGCACCCATCTCGGCTGTATCCCGCTCGGCCAGGAAGGCGATTTCGGCGGCTGGTTCTGCCCGTGCCACGGCTCGCAGTACGACACAGCCGGCCGCATCCGCAAAGGCCCGGCGCCCGAGAACATGGCGATCCCGGTATTCAAATTCATTTCCGATACCAAGATTCTTATCGGCTGAGGCAGGGGGATATTTCGATGAGCGAGGGACACTCCACCTACACGCCGAAGACCGGCATCGGACGCTGGGTCGATGCGCGCATGCCGCTGCCCAGGCTGGTCTATGACAGCTTCGTCGCCTATCCGGTGCCGCGCAACCTCAACTACATGTGGACGTTCGGCGGCATCCTGTCGATCATGCTGGTGGCGCAGATCCTGACCGGCATCGTGCTGGCCATGCATTATGCGTCCGACACAAATCTCGCCTTCGATTCGGTCGAGAAGATCATGCGCGACGTGAATTCGGGATGGCTCTTGCGCTATCTCCATTCCAACGGCGCCTCGTTCTTCTTCGTCGCCGTCTACATCCACATCTTCCGCGGTCTCTTCTACGGTTCCTACAAGGCGCCGCGCGAGCTTTTGTGGATCCTCGGCTGCATCATCTATCTTCTGATGATGGCTACCGGCTTCATGGGCTACGTGCTGCCGTGGGGTCAGATGAGCTTCTGGGGCGCCACCGTCATCACCGGCTTCTTCAGCGCCATTCCGCTGGTCGGCAACTGGATCCAGGAATTGCTGCTCGGCGGCTTCGCCGTCGACAATCCGACGCTGAACCGCTTCTTCGCGCTGCATTACCTGCTGCCGTTCATGATCGCAGGCGTCGTCGTGCTGCACATCTGGGCGCTGCACGTCGTCGGCCAGTCGAACCCGACCGGCATCGAGGTCAAGTCGAAGACCGACACGGTCGCTTTCACGCCCTACGCCACCATCAAGGACGCGTTCGGCATGATCGTGTTCCTGTTCTTCTTCGCCTATTTCGTCTTCTATCTGCCGAATTATCTCGGCCACCCGGACAACTACACGATCGCCAACCCGCTGAAGACGCCGGCCCACATCGTTCCGGAATGGTATTTCCTGCCGTTCTACGCGATCCTGCGCGCCATCACCTTCAACATCGGGCCGATCAACTCCAAGCTCGGCGGCGTGCTGTGCATGTTCGGCGCCATCGCCATGCTGTTCCTGGTGCCGTGGCTCGACACCTCCAAGGTGCGCTCGGCGGTCTACCGGCCCTGGTACAAGCTGTTCTTCTGGCTGTTCGTAGCCGACGCCATCCTGCTGGGATGGCTGGGCTCGCAGCCGGCGGAAGGCAGCTACGTGTTCATGGCGCAGATGGCGACGTTGTTCTACTTCGCCTTCTTCCTGGTCGTCATGCCGGTGCTCGGCCTGATCGAAACGCCGCGGCGCCTGCCGAACTCGATCACCGAGGCGGTGCTGGAAAAGAAGAACAAGGGGGCCGGCGGGCATCCGGCAGGCGCGGTGAGCGCGCCGGAAACCAAGGGCTGAGAATCTGAGGGGATTTGGCATGAAGAAGATTCTCACCTCGCTGGCGCTGCTTGGCCTTGTGGCTGCGGGCACAATGGCCGCCGCTGCCCAGGAAGGGCATCAAGAGGCAGCGCCGACGCATTTCCCGATCAACGAGCCGAAGGAAATGAGCTGGAGCTTCGCCGGTCCGTTCGGCACCTATGACAAGGGCCAGCTGCAGCGCGGCCTCAAGGTCTACAAGGAAGTCTGCTCGGCCTGTCACTCGATGAACCTGGTGGCGTTCCGCACCTTGGAAGGGCTTGGCTATTCTGAAGGTCAGATCAAGACGCTGGCCGCCGAATACACGATCCATGACGGCCCGAACGATGCCGGCGACATGTTCGACCGCCCGGGCAAGCCGTCGGATCACTTCCCGGCGCCGTTCCCGAACGAGCAGGCCGCCGCTGCAGCCAATGGCGGCGCCGCTCCGCCCGACATGTCGCTGCTCGCCAAGGCGCGCGGCGTCGAGCGCGGCTTCCCGCGCTTCGTCTTCGACATCTTTACCCAGTACGCCCAGGGCGGCCCGGACTATATCCACTCGCTGTTGACCGGCTACGACCAGACGCCGCCGGCCGGCATGGTGATCCCGGAAGGCACGCACTACAATCCGTACTTCCTGTCCGGCGTGTCGCTGAAGATGCCGAAGCCGCTCTCGGACGGCCAGGTGACCTATGACGACGGCTCGCCGCAGACGGTCGACCAGTATTCGCGCGACGTCGCGGCCTTCCTGATGTGGGCGGCGGAGCCGCATCTCGAGGACCGCAAGAAGACCGGCTTCCGCGTGCTGGTGTTCCTGCTGCTGTTCGGCGCCCTGGTCTACATGACCAAGCGCAAGGTGTGGGCCGACGTGGCGCACTGAGCCGTCCGCTTTCAGAAAAATGCGAGGGCGCCGAACGGGCGCCCTTTTCTTTTCGGCTGCCAGCCGGCAAAACTGTACGGCAACGGATCAACCGCCCATGAAATCCTCCCTCGAAGACACGCTGCTTGCGGCCATCCGCACCATTCCCGACTATCCGAAGCCCGGCATCCTGTTTCGCGACATCACCACGCTGCTGGGTGACGCCCGCGCCTTTCGCCGCGCCATCGATGAGCTGGTGCATCCCTATGCCGGGCTGAAGATCGACAAGATCGCCGGCATTGAGGCGCGCGGCTTCATCCTGGGCGGCGCCGTCGCGCACCAGCTTTCGGCCGGCTTCGTGCCGATCCGCAAGAAGGGCAAGCTGCCTTACGAAACGGTGCGCGTCGCCTACAGCCTCGAATACGGGCTGGACGAGATGGAGATGCACAAGGACGGCGTTTTAGAAGGCGAGAAGGTGATCTTGGTCGACGACCTGATCGCCACCGGCGGCACGGCTGAAGCGGCGGTGAGGCTGCTCAGGCAGATCGGCGCCGACATCGTCGCCGCATGCTTCGTCATCGACCTGCCGGATCTCGGCGGGCGCCGGAAACTGGAGGCGCTCGGCGTGCCGGTGAGGACGCTGATTGGGTTCGAGGGGCATTGAGTTCTTCCCCTTCTCCCCTTGTGGGGTGAGAAGCGGTCCGCTTTACGGACGAAAAGCCAATTGCTTGGCTTTTCGAGCTTCGAACGCCCTGAGCCTGCGAAGGGCCGGGTGGTGGCCGATCCACCCCCGGCCGGGTCCCCGCTGCTTTGCAGCGTCCCGGCGTTCGCTGGCCTTTCATCGTGCCACAGCACGATGAATTCGCTTTCAGCGAACCGGCTGCTCACCCCACAAGGGGAGAAGGGAAGGGGCGCTACTCCACCTTCACCAGCACGGCGCTGTCGAACTCGATGACCTTGTCGCCGGTCGAATCGAACCCTTCCGAACGCAGCGTGAGCAGGTTCCAGCCGGGGCGGCCGGCAAGGGGACGATGGGCAAGAGCGGTGCGGGTGAAAGTCACGGTTTCCCCGGCATAGACCGGCTTCAGCCATTTCAGGTTCCGGAAGCCGGGCGAGGGGCCGAATTCGGGCTGCGGGCCGGGGCCGGTCCAGCGCACGCCCTCAGTCTCCATGCGTTTTTCGAGGTTGTATTTCATCCAGGTGGCGGCGGTGTGCCAGCCCGATGCGCAGAGCCCGCCGAGCACGCTCTTCTTCGCCGCCTCTTCGTCGACATGGAAGACCTGCGGATCGTATTTGCGGGCGAAGGCCTTGATCTCGTCCGCTTCGAATTTGTGCGAGCCAAGCGTGACGGTCTCACCGATCAGGAAGTACTCGTCGAGCGTCACGCGGCGGCCTCACGGGTCAGGAACATACCGGTGTTTTCCAGCTCGAAGACGCATTCGCCGCGCTGGTTGAAGAGTTCGCTGCGCATGCTGACGAAGCCGAGCTGGGGCCGCGATTTGGACGGGCGCTTGGAAAGCACGGTGACCTTGCCGGTGAGCCGGTCGCCGGCCAGAACCGGCTTCTTCCATTTCACAAGGTCAATGCCCGGCGAGCCCTGCGAGGTCGAATCGAGCAGGAAGGCGTCGCACAGCATGCGCATGAACATCGCGCAGGTGTGCCATCCCGAGGCCGAAAGCCCGCCCAGGATGCTTGCCTTGCCGGCGTCCTCGTCGAGATGCATCGGCTGGGCGTCGAACTCGCTGGCGAATTCGACGATCTCGGCAGCGCTAACATCCTTGCTGCCGAGGTCGAGCGAGGCGCCCTCGACGAAATCCTCAAAGGCCCATGTCTTTGCGGTCATGTCGGCAATCCGGTTGACGAACGCGTGATCCCTAAGGTCGGGCAACCCGGATGCAGGCCCAAGGCAATTTGGTCAAGTCCTTTCTGGTGAGCCAGTTGTTCCTGGCCGGCAGTGTCAGAGCCAGCCGCGCCGGCGGAAATACCAGAAGGGCAGGATCGCCGAGATCACCATCAGCGCAATGGCGAATGGATAGCCGTACTCCCATTTCAGCTCGGGAATCAGGTCGAAGTTCATGCCGTAGATCGAGGCGACCAGCGTCGGCGGCAGGAAGATGACGGCGGCTACCGAGAAAATCTTGATGATGGCGTTCTGCTCGATCGAGATCATGCCGAGCGTGGCGTCGAGCAGGAAGGAGATCTTCTGCGACAGGAAGGTGGCGTGGTCGGCAAGCGACAGCACGTCGCGCGACAGTGTCTTGATGCGGGCCCGCACATCCTTGCTCATCTTGGTCTGGGCCGCGACATGGGTGAGGAAGCCGGCAAGGCGCTGCAGCGAGATCAGGCTGTCACGGACGGAGGAAGCGAGATCCTCCTTGCGACCGATGCCTTTCAGGAGCTCCTGAAAATCGCGGTTGCGCTTCGAGGCCTTGGTCGAGCGCGCCTCGAAGATGTCGCGCGAGATCGCCTCGACGTCGCGGCCGGCGCGCTCGAGAATGTCGGCGAGGCGATCGACGATCGCTTCCAGCAGGCCGATCAGTATGGTGTCGCCGGTGGTGCAGCCGGTCGCCACTTTCTCGGCGCGCAGCGGGAAGGTCTTGAAGGCCTTGGGCTCGTGGTAGCGGATGGTGATCAGCCGGCTGCCGGCCAGCGCAAAGGTCACCGGCGACATCAGCGGATCGTCGGCTTCCGTCTGGGCCGGCAGCACGGCGGTCATGAAGTAGCCGCCATCCTCGACGTAGAGGCGGCTCGAAATCTCGATCTCCTCCATCTCCTCGCGCGTCGGAATGGCGATGCCCAGCCAGCCCTCGATGACGGCCTCTTCCTCCTTGGTCGGGTTGAACAGGTCGGCCCAGACGACCCTGTCACTGTCCCGCATGAGGTCATCAGTGACACGCAGGCGATCATTGTCCACGACGAAGGCCTTGATCATCGCCGGGTCTCCCTTGCTGGACCAAAGAGATTTCGTTCGAAGCGTCGTCAGGATTGCATGGGCTGCGGGGAGCCCGCGAGCATCAGCGGATTAGACCCGCGACCCTGCAAGGTCAAGACGGACGGCGGGGCGCTCCACCGGAGGGCAGGCCCACTGGCGGATCGAGCCGGTGCGACGACTACGTGTTGAACTTGAACAGCATGATGTCGCCGTCCTGGACGACGTAATCCTTGCCTTCGTCGCGCGCCTTGCCGGCTTCCTTGGCCGCCACTTCGCCGCCCAGCGTGACGAAGTCGTTGTAGGAAATCGTCTGGGCGCGGATGAAGCCGCGTTCGAAATCGGTGTGGATGACGCCGGCCGCTTGCGGTGCCTTGTCGCCTTTGTGGATCGTCCAGGCGCGCGTCTCCTTCGGCCCGACGGTGAAGTAGGTGATGAGCTGCAACAATTCGTAGCCGGCGCGGATCACCTTGTTGAGGCCCGGCTCATCGAGGCCGATCGAGGCAAGGAATTCCATTTCCTCCTCGTCGGAAAGCTGAGCGACTTCCGCCTCGATCGCCGCCGAGATCACCACGGTGCCGGCGCCCTGCGCGGCGGCCATCTTCTCCACCGCCCTGGTGTGCTCGTTGCCGGTGGCGGCATCGGCCTCGGCGACGTTGCAGACATAGAGAACGGGATGCGAGGTGAGCAGGTTCAGCCCCTGCAGGATGCGCAGGTCCTCCGGTGCGATGCCGTTGAGCAGGAGGCGTGTCGGCTTGCCGGCCTGCAGCAGCTCGAGCGCCGCCTCCATCATCGGCAGCACGGCCATTGCCTCCTTGTCCTTGCCGGCGGCGCGCTTGCGGAACTGGACGATGCGGCGCTCCAGGCTTTCGAGATCGGCGAGCATCAGCTCGGTCTCGACGGTCTCGGCGTCGGCGACCGGATCGATGCGGCCTTCGACATGCGTGATGTCGTCATCCTCGAAGCAGCGCAGCACGTGAACGATGGCGTCGACCTCGCGGATGTTGGCGAGGAACTGGTTGCCCAGGCCTTCGCCCTTGGAGGCGCCGCGCACCAGGCCGGCGATGTCGACGAAGGAGATGCGGGTCGGGATGATCTCCTTCGACTTGCCGATCGCGGCGATCTTCTGCATGCGCGGATCGGGCACCGCTACCTCGCCGGTGTTCGGCTCGATGGTGCAGAAAGGATAGTTGGCGGCCTGCGCGGCGGCCGTCCTGGTCAACGCGTTGAACAGCGTCGACTTGCCGACGTTGGGCAAGCCAACGATGCCACATTTGAAACCCATTTTTTCCGGTCCTATCGGGAATTCGAAATTTGGTGAGGGCTATGGGCGAAAGCGCCGACGATCGTCAAGCCCTGCGGGCAATCGTTTCGGCGTTCAATCCTTGTCGAACAGCTTTTTCAGCATCGCGGCCATCGGGCCGCTTTCGGGGATCTTTGCCGCCGGCTGCTGCGGGCGGGCCTGGCGGATGTGGCTCTGCTGTTTCGGCGCCTTGGGTGGCGGCCGATCGTCATCGCCGGTCGGCACGAGCTTGTCGCGTAGCGCCAGCGTGATGCGGTTCATGAAGGAATTGTCGTCGCCCTTGGCCAGCAGTCCGGCGTCATCGGCGATCGCGTCCAGCAACACGTCGAGCCATTCACGGTCGGCCTTGGCGAAGTCGCCGAGCACATGGCCGTGCACCATCTCCTTGACGCCGGGATGGCCGACACCGATGCGCACGCGGCGATAGGCATTGCCGACATGCTGGTCGAGCGAACGGATGCCGTTATGGCCGCCGGAACCGCCACCCACCTTGACCCTGACCTTGCCGGCGGCAAGGTCGATCTCGTCGTAGAAGACGGTGAGGGCGGCGGCTTCGAGCTTGTAGAAGCGCAGCGCTTCGCCGACCGACTGGCCGGAGAGATTCATGAAGGTCTGCGGCTTGATCAGCAGGATCTTCTCGCCGCCGAGCGTGCCTTCGGAGATCAGCCCCTGGAACTTCTTCGACCAGGGCGAAAAGGAATGGCGGCGGGCAATCGCGTCCGCCGCCATGAAGCCGACATTGTGCCGGTTGTTCTGATATTTTGCGCCCGGATTGCCGAGGCCTGCAAAGACAAGCATCGTCGCCTCCGGACGCCGAAGAGATTACTTCTCTTCGGCGGCAGGGGCCGCCGCTTCCGGCGCCTCCGCCTCGGTGGTCTCTTCCGTCTCCGGCTTCATCGCCGCGGAGCCGGCGATGGTCGCGATGGTGAAATCGCGGTCGGAGATCACCGGCTTCATACCGGCCGGCAGGGCCACCGCCGAAATGTGGATCGAATCGCCGATTTCGGCGCCGGTGAGATCGACGGTGATGAAATCCGGGATCGCATTGGCCGGGCAGTGGAACTCGACTTCGTGACGCACGATGTTGAGCACGCCGCCGCGCTTGATGCCGGGCGACTTCTCTTCGTTGATGAAGTGGACGGGCACGTCGACATTGACCTCGGTGTCCTTGCCGATGCGCAGGAAGTCGACATGGACCGGGAAGTCCTTGACCGGATCGAGCTGGAAGTCCTTCGGCAGGACTTGGATCTTCTTGCCATCGACATCGATCGTGGCGATCGTGGTCAGGAACCCGCCGCCGTGGATCTTGTAGAAGATGTCCTTGTAGTTGAGCGCAATCGCCAGGGGGGGCTGCTTGTCGCCGTAAATAACTGCAGGCACTTTACCGTTGCGTCGAACCGTACGGGCGGACCCCTTACCGACCTGTTCGCGCGCTTCGGCCTTGAGCTCGTAAATATCGTGGCTCATGGCATTTCCTTTCGCGTTTTATGGAGCGTTCGCGGCGGGCAAGCCCATCCGTAAACGTCGAAAGCCGTCGCGGCCTTGCATGGTCGATCCAAACGCTTCCGGGGATCATGCAGGCCTGGCCGGCCTTCCTCCGCGTTGCCTCCAAGGGTGTCTACGCGGGTGGCGGCTCTATAGCGGAAGGCGGGGAGGGGCGCAAGCCGTTGAACGGCAAGCCTTGGCCGAGCCGGCTTGGTCGGCAGAACATAGTCAACGCTTCCGCCTGACGCAAAATCAGATCTGGCGGGTTGCGCCGAGTCTTGTCTGCACCCGTAATGTAGCATCGGGCGGGTTTCAATCGTCCTCGGCAGGCAAGGACCTTTGGAGATCGACATGAAACTTCTGTTCAGCCGCAATCCCAATCCTCGCCTCGCGGTCGCGGCGGCGCGCTACCTCAAGGCGGAGATCGCATTCGAATTCGCCTCGCCGACAGCGCCGGGGCAGGCCGAACGATATCGCGCGCTGAACCCCAATTTGACCTTGCCCATATTGGTCGGCCCGGGATGGAGCCTCTGGGAGGCCGACGCCATCGCGTGCCGGCTCTCGCGCGACATGCATTCCGATTTCTGGCGCACCGGCGACGATGAGCCCGAGATGATCCGCTGGCTGAGCTGGGGCAAGGACAATTTCGCCAGGGCCTGCGACACGGTGCATTTCGAGCGCGGCACCAAGCAGCGCTGGGGGCTGGGACCGATCGACAAGGCTTTGGTCGACGAGGGGCTGAGGGTGTTCCATACGTCGGCAGCCATACTCAATGTCGTGGTCTCGGAAAGGGAGTGGCTGGTCGGCAATTCGGTTTCCTATGCCGACTTCCGAATGGCGACATTCCTGCCCTTCAACGATGTCGCCAGGTTGCCGCTCGACAATTATCCGTCCGTCAGCCGCTGGTACCGTCGGCTCCAGGACATCGATGCCTGGCGCGATCCGTTCCATGGGCTGGAAGCGCCGCAATTGCCGCCGGTCAACAGCGAGACCGTGCCGGACTGACCGTCGATCCGATCCTTGTGACAGGATGACCGCTGCGGAACGTGCCAGTCCGCAGTGGAATGGTCGATAACCGTGCCACCTTGGCGGCAGGCGCGCGGCTGGAACTCCGCATTCGCTGAACCAATCAACGGTGAAAGGACGCAAACTCAATCCCTCTGCCAAGCTCGTTTTGAAATCTTCTCGCTCATTTAATTCTATAAAATCGGTAGTCTTAATGAAGAAACGTCGCGAGGAGAGCCTGAAAATGACGAAGAAGCTGGTGGTGGGGATATCCGGCAACCTGACCCGCCCGTCGAAAACCAAGGCATTCATCAGCCATATTGTCGGCGAGGTCGCCGGCCGGATCGGTGCGGCCCCGGCGGTCTTCGACATTGAGGACATCGGTTCATCCTTTCCTCAGGCACGGCGCCTCGGCGATCTCGACCCGACGGCGCGCGGCATCATCGAACAGATGGTCAGGGCCGATGCTCTGGTGGCGGGATCGCCGACCTTCAAAGGCAGTTATACTGGCCTTTTCAAACACTTGTTCGACCTGCTTGATCCGTCTTCGCTGCGCGGGAAGCCGGTCGTCCTAGTGGCGACCGGCGGCGGCGAGCGTCACTCGCTGATCGTCGAGCACCAGCTGCGGCCGCTGTTCGGCTTCTTCGAAGCGCTGACCATGCCGACCGCGATCTACGCCTCCGACAAGGATTTTGCCGACGGCGTGCTCGTATCGGAAGCGATCCATGCCCGCGCCAGGCAGGCCGTTGCCGAGCTTGCCAACGTCGTTGGCGCCACCCGCAGCGTCGGCCTCGCCGCCTGACTCCGAAGCAGTCGTTTTCCGAACGGAAGGATCAGCCATGACCAGTCCCAGCAAGTCCAGACAGATCAAGCTCGGCGCCTTTCTGCCCGGCGGCGGCCAGCATGTCGCGGCCTGGCGCCATCCGGACTCGCCAGCCGACGGCGCGACCAATTTCGAGTTTCACAAAAAGCTCGCGCTGACCGCCGAACGCGGCCTGTTCGACGCCTATTTCCTCGCCGACAATCTGACGGTCGGCCTCGGCGCCCGTGAAGGCGGCAATGCCAAGATTGCCGGTTTCGAGCCGGTGACGCTTTTTGCGGCGCTGGCGCCGCTGACCACCCATCTCGGCTTCATCGCCACGGCTTCGACCACCTATGAGGAGCCTTACACGCTCGCCCGCAAATTCGCTTCGCTCGATCTTCTGTCGAACGGCCGCGCCGGCTGGAACGTCGTGACATCGGCGGGCGACGACACGGCGCGCAACTTCAACCGCGACGTCCAGCCCAACCACGCCGAGCGCTACGAAAGGGCGCATGAGCATGTCGAGACGGTCAAGGCGCTGTGGGACAGTTGGGAAGACGACGCCTTCATCCGCGACAAGAAGACCGGCCGCTTCTACGACAAGGACAAGCTGCACGACATCAATCACAAGGGCGAGCATTTCAGCGTCAAGGGGCCGCTCAACGTGCCGCGTCCGGTGCAGGGCCATCCGGTGGTAGTGCAGGCGGGCCAGTCCGAGGATGGGCGCGGACTCGCGGCGGCCTCGGCCGAGGTGATCTTCACCGCGCATCAGAGCCTGGCATCGGCGCAGGAATTCTATCGCGACATCAAGGCGCGCGTGGCGGCGGCTGGCCGCGATCCGGCGCAAGTGCTGATAATGCCGGGCGTGGCGCCTTTCGTCGGGCGCACCGAAGAGGAAGCCCGCGCCAAATACCAGCAACTGAACGACCTGATCCTGCCCGAGGACGGCGTGGCGCTGCTTAACGCACTTGCCGGCCAGACGCTCGACCTCAGGGACTATCCGCTCGATGGCCCGTTGCCGCCTAGCCGGGAAACCGAAGGCATGAAGAGCAGGCAGGCACTGATCCGCCAGATCGCCGATGAGCACAATTTCACGATCCGCCAGCTCTACCAGTGGGTGGCGACCGCACGTGGTCATTACACGGTGGTCGGCAGCGCCACGCAGGTCGCCGATCAACTGGAGGAATGGTTCAGCAACGAAGCCGCCGACGGCTTCAACATCCTGCCGCCCTGGCTGCCCGGCGCGCTCGACGATTTCGTCGACCTGGTCATCCCCGAACTGCAGCGTCGTGGCCTTTTCCGCACCGCATACGAAGGCAGGACGCTGCGCGAGAATCTCGGCCTCAGGCGGCCACAGAATCCGTGGACGGTCGCTCGCTCGACCGTGCTCGCCGCCGAATGATCCCCTGAAAAGGAAAGGCAAGACGATGACTTTGCAGCACATCGAACGGTCGGTCGGCATCGGCGGCCATAACAGCGGCAATGGCTTCGGGACGGAGGCCTTGCGGCTGGCCGGCCGGACATCGACGCGGATCCTGTCGCGTTATGGCGTGCTTCTCGGCTTCCTCGCACTCTGGCAAATTGCGGCGAGCAGCGGCTGGGTCAACGCGGCGGTGCTGCCGCCGATCGATGCCATCGTCGCGGCGCTCTGGAAGGGCCTCGCCGGCGGCAGCCTGCTCGGCGATATCGCCATCAGCCTGCAGCGCGCCAGCCTGGCCTTCGCGGCGGCGGTCCTCGTCGCCATCCCGCTCGGCCTCGTCATGGGCCAGGTGCGGGCCGTCGAAACCGCGCTCGATCCTATCCTGCAACTCTTCCGCCAAACCTCGGCGCTGGCGCTCTATCCGGTCTTCATCCTGCTCTTGGGACTGGGCGAGGCCTCCAAAGTGTTCGTCATTTTCTGGGCGACGCTGTTTCCGCTGCTGCTCAACACAATCAGCGGCGTCAAGGAGGTCGATCCGAAGCTGCTCGAAATGGCGCGCGTCTATGGTGCCCGGCGGCTGACCATCTTCCGCCGCGTCGTGCTGCCCGGAGCCGTGCCCTCGATCTTCGTCGGCTTGAGGCTCGGCGCCACCACCGCGCTGCTGCTGCTGATCGCCTCGGAGATGATCGGCGCCAACAAGGGCATCGGCTTCCAGGTGATGAATGCGCAGTACAACTTCCAGATCCCGCTGATGTTCGCGGCGATCGTCATCCTGGCAGCGCTCGGCCTCATCGCCAACCAGGCGCTGGTCAGTCTGCAGCGGCGGCTCTGCCGCTGGAGCAATACCGTCGGCTAAGCAGCCATCCCATCATTGTCACTGAAAAATGAAAGGCCGGACCATGACCATCACACGCCGTTCGCTTCTCCTGCGTGCCCCGCTTGCTGCCGGCATCATCGCCGCCGGCCTGCCTTCGATCGCGCGCTCGCAGGCCGCCGCCGTCAAGATACGCTACCTCGCCAGCCGCGGCGGCATCTCCCCGCATGAGCTCGCCGGCGAACTCGGCTATTTCAAAGGCCTCGGCATCGAGCTCGAAAATGTCGGCTATGCCGCGGGCGGCCCGGAATCGCTGTTCGCGCTCGCCGCCGGCAGCGTCGATTTGGGTTCGGCCGCCACGCCGGCCGTGATCAACTCGATCGCCGGCGGCAACGACTTCGTCGCCGCCTATCCGAGCAACGGCATCAACAAGCAGGTCAAGAGCGTCTTCTACGTGCTGGAGGACAGCCCGATCAAGTCGATCGCCGACATCGCGGGCAAGACGATCTCGGTCAACACGCTCGGCGCCCATCTCGACTATACGGCGCGCGAGGCCCTGCGCAGCGTCGGCCTGCCGCCGGATGCGGCCAAGCTCGTCGTGGTGCCCGGGCCGCAGCTCGAGCAGACCTTGCGCTCGCATCAGGTCGATGTCGCGGGGCTCGGCTACTGGCAGGCGACCTTTGCCGGCCAGTTGGTCAGCAATGGCGGCGTGCGCGGCGTCTTCAACGATACCGATGTGCTCGGCGAGATCGCCGGCGGTTTCGTGGTGCTGCGGCGCGACTTCATCGCCGCCAATCCCGATGCCGCCCGCAACTTCGTCGAGCAGTCCGCGCGCGCTGCCGACTGGTCGCGGCAAAATCCGGACGAGGCGCGCAAGGTGCTAGCCGACGTCCTCAACAAACGCGGCGAGAACGGCGAGCTGGCGCGTTACTGGACCGGCTTCGGCCTGCGCGAAAAGGCGGCGGTGACCGTCCGCGACGTCGACTTCTGGGTCAGCATTCTCGAACGCGACGGCCGTTTGCCGAAAGGCAAGCTCAAGGCTGCCGACATCCTCTACCGTCCGGGCGAGACCAAAATCAACTGAGCATGGAGGCGCAAGCCATGACCACGGCACGCGGCGGCGAGGTCACGATACGCGACCTGTCGAAGTCCTTCGCGCTCGGCGGGCGCCAGCTCGCCGTGCTGCGCTCACTCAACCTCGACATCCGCTCCGGCGAATGCCTGGTCATCGTCGGCGCCAGCGGTTCCGGCAAGACGACGCTGCTGCGCATCCTTGCCGGGCTGGAGCGGGCCGACGGCGGCGCCGTCGCGATCGATGGAAAGCGGGTCGAGGGCGTCGGCGAAGAGCGGGCGGTGATCTTCCAGGAGCCGCGGCTGCTGCCCTGGCTGACCGTGCTCGGCAATGTCGCCTTCGGCCTCGAAGTGCGTGGCGTGTCCGAGGCGGAAGCCGAAGAGCGGGCGCGGTTCTATATCGCGCTGGTCGGCCTTGCCGAGTTCAGCGATGCCTATCCAAGGCAGCTCTCGGGCGGCATGGCGCAGCGCGTCGGCATAGCACGGGCGCTGACGGTGCAGCCCGAAATCCTGCTGCTCGACGAGCCGCTCGGCGCGCTCGACGCCATGACCAAGATCTCCATGCAGGAGGAGCTGGCGCGCATCTGGAGCGAGGAGAACGTCACGATGGTCGTGGTCACTCACGACCTGGAGGAGGCGATCTATCTCGCCGACCGGGTGCTGATCCTGCCCAAGGAGAAAGGCGGCGCGGCAAGGCTGATCGATGTCGATCTGCCACGTCCGCGCGAGCGCAGCGAAAGCCGCTTCGTACGCTACCGCGAGGAGTTGCTGCGCGAGTTCGGGCTGCATTGAGGCTTTGAAATCCAGGCGATTTGCCGGGCTGGCCTGAATCTCAACACACCTTTAGGCGACGTCGGCCGTTTGGTCGCTGTTCAGCGCATCGCGCAACGTTTGGATTTGCCGGTTCAGGGCATCGAGCTCAGCCAGCGTCATGCCCGAGCGCTCGATCAGCGTCTCGTTCAGGCAATTGCACTGGACGAGCAGCGCGCGTCCGGTTGGGGTCAGGTCGACCTGCACCTGGCGTTCGTCGGTCTGGCTGCGCTGGCGGGTTACCAGGCCAGCCTGTTCCATGCGCTTCACCAGCGGCGTGATAGTGCTCGATTCCAGGGCGAGCCGGTGCGCGATGCTGCCCACCGACATGCCGTCCGCCTCGCCCAGCGCGTTGAGCACCAGATATTGCGGATAAGTGATTCCCATCTCGTCCAGCATGGGCTTGTAGGTACGATTGATTGTCATGCTGGTGGCGTAAAGCGTGAAACAGAGCTGATTGTCCAAGGGAAGAGGCACGACACGTTCCTTGCCGACTGAGCACTAATTATGTACCACGGAAAATGTTATCGTGATATATATTTTTGTGGACAAACGGGCTCGGTCACGTTACGCATATCGTTATCGCGATATTATTTATTGCGAAAATTATAGAGGAGATGGAGATGACTGAAGCTTCGCAGACCAAGACCGGCAGCGGCACGATCACCACGAAGGACGGAACGCAGATCTTCTACAAGGACTGGGGGACCGGTCAGCCGATCGTCTTCCACCATGGCTGGCCATTGAGCAGCGACGACTGGGACGTTCAGATGCTGTTCTTCCTATCGAAAGGCTACCGCGTCATCGCGCATGACCGCCGCGGTCACGGCCGTTCGACCCAGACCGACACAGGCAACGAGATGGACACCTACGCCGCCGACGTCGCGGCGCTTACAGCGCATTTGAATCTGACGGGTGCCATCCATGTCGGTCACTCCACCGGCGGCGGCGAAGTGGCGCGATATGTCGCGCAATATGGCTCTGGAGGCCGTGTCGCCAAGGCGGTGCTGATCGGCGCGGTGCCGCCGATCATGCTGAAGACGCCGGCCAATCCCGGCGGCCTGCCGATCGAGGTGTTCGATGGCTTCCGTTCCGCCCAGGCAGCCAACCGCGCCCAGTTCTTCCGCGACGTTCCGGCTGGTCCGTTCTACGGCTTCAACCGCCCGGGCGCTGTGGTGTCGCAAGGGATCATCGACAATTGGTGGCGCCAGGGCATGATGGGCGGCACCAAGGCGCATTACGATTGCATCAAGGCGTTTTCTGAAACCGACTTCACCGAGGACCTGAAGGCAATTGATGTGCCGGTACTGGTCATGCATGGCGACGACGACCAGATCGTGCCGATCGCTGACTCCGCGCTGCTTGCGGTCAAGCTGCTCAAGAAGGGCGAGCTCAAGGTCTACAAGGGTTTCCCGCACGGCATGGCGACGACCCATGCGGACGTCATCAACGCCGACCTCTTGGCCTTCTTCAAGGCCTAGAATCGTCCAGTTGGATAGACAAGGCACCCGCCGTAAGGCGGGTGCTCATTTTCATCGACATGTCCGCGGGACAGTGCCTATCTGCCGAGAAAACCAGTGATCAGCTTGACGGTGGCGTCGGGGTTTTCCTCCATGATCCAATGACCGGAGTTGGGCACGATGCCGCCTGTGACATCGGCCGCAACAAGCCGCAAGATATCGGCCTGCGTGGTGCCGGCGGATTTTTCCCCGCCAACAGCCAGCACCGGCATGGTCAGTTTGCCGCCAGCGGCGAGCATCGCCTGGTTGTCGATCGCGTCCTGGTCGAAGGCCTTGAACTGCTCGAAAGCGTCATGCATCGCATGCGGGCGGGCATAGAGTTTGGCATAGTGCTTGCGCGTGGCCTCATCGATCTTCTTCGGGTCGGCCGACAGTTCGTTGTAGAAGCGGTCGAGATAGATGCGCTCGCGCCCCGCGACCAGCCGCTCCATATCCGGGCCACGGAAGTTGAAGTGCCAAAGCAGCGGGCTTTGCTTGATCTTCTCCCAGTCACCGATTCCGGGCAGCGGCGCATCGATGATGACCCATTTGGTGATGCGCTTGGGATATTGCGCAGCAAGCGCATAGCCGACCATGTTGCCGATGTCGTGCGTGACCAGATCTGCCTTGTCGATCTTCAGGGCATCCAACACGCCGGCGATGTCGACGGCCTGGTTCTTCTTGGTGTAGCCCGCTTCAGGGTGAGCGGACAGACCCATGCCACGCAGGTCCGGCACGATGACAGTATGGTCCTTTGCGAGCGCCGCCGCCGCCGCGCCCCACATGTCTCCGGTATCGGCAAAGCCGTGCAGCAGCACGACCGCGGGACCTTTGCCGCCGACGCGCATATAGAGGCTCGTGCCGTTGGTTTCGACGGACTGCGTCTTGAAACCCGGCGGAAAAGGAACGATGCGTGCCGTAGCCGGCAAGGTTACAAGAAGCACGCCCAACACGGCCAACACGATCTTGCGCATATCATTCTCCAGAGAGACATTGAGCATCTGCGGCAGCGTCGCCCGCGCACGCGTTTCGAACACTAACAGGCTTTTCACCTGGCGTCTGGGGAGGAATCAATAAGGGCGCGGCAGCTGCCACGCCCTTATTCGAGTCCTGAAGATCGGCGGTTTTTAACTGGCCGCCGCCTGCGCCTTCCTAGCTTCCTTCATGTTGGGCAGGAACACCGTCAGCAGGCCGAGCAGCGGCAGATAGGAGCAGACCTGGAAGACGAAATCGATGCCCTTCATGTCGGCGATGACGCCGAGCACGGCGGCGGCGATGCCGCCCATGCCGAAGGCGAAGCCGAAGAAGATGCCGGCGATCATGCCGACGCGACCGGGCACCAGTTCCTGCGCGAAGACGACGATGTTGGAGAAGGCCGACGACAGGATCAGGCCGATCAGCACGGTGAGCACCATCGTCCATTCCAGATTGGCGTAGGGGAGCACCAGCGTGAAGGGCAGCACGCCGACGATCGAGAACCAGGTCATCGCCTTCTGTCCGTAGCGGTCGCCGAACGGGCCGCCGAGCAGGATGCCCAGCGCGGAGGCGCCGAGGAACAGGAACAGCATCACCTGCGAGGTCTGCACCGAAACGCCGAACTTATGGATGGCGTAGAAGGTGTAGTAGCTGGAGAGCGAGGCGATATAGGCGTTCTTGGTCAGCACCAAGAGCGTCAACACCGCCAATGCCCACATGACCTTGCTGCGCGGGAACGGCGAGACGTGGGCCGTCTGCTTGCGGGTGGCCATCGAGGCACGCAGCCGGCTGTACCAGCCGCCGACCTGCCACAGCACGACGATGCCGATCAGCGAGCCGACGGCGAACCAGGAAATGCTGGTCTGGCCGAACGGCACGACGATGAAGGCGGCGAGCAGCGGTCCCATCGCCTGGCCGAAATTGCCGCCGACCTGGAACAGCGACTGCGCCAGGCCGAAGCGGCCGCCGGAAGCGAAGCGGGCGATGCGCGAGGATTCCGGATGGAAGATCGCCGAGCCGATACCGATCAGCGAGGCGCCGATGAGCAACAGCCAGTAATGGCCGGCATGAGCAAGCACCACCAGCCCGATCAGCGACGAGGCCATGCCCCAAGGCAATGAATAGGGCATCGGCCGTTTGTCGGTGATCATGCCGATCACCGGCTGCAGCAGCGAGGCGGTCACCTGGAAGGTGAAGGTCAAAAGGCCGATCTGCCAGAAATCGAGACCGTAATTGTCCTTGAGCAGCGGATAGATAGCCGAAAGCAGCGACTGCATGATGTCGTTGACGCAGTGGCAGAAGCTCACCGCAAGAATGACGGTGAAGGCCGTCGCTTGCGCCGAGGGGTGGCTGGCCGGCGCCGGGGTAGCGACGGCGGTGGCTGTCGTGTCGGTCAAGGCAATGCTCCGTGGTCTTTTTGGCGGCGAACCGCAGGCAGTCTTATAGGACGCTTGCCTTATAATCGGCTTGAATGGCGACTTCTTTCGTGGTTTGGTCCAATAGTTTCGCAAGTGGGCCACATCCGATGCCGCATGGCCGGGAAATCTTCAGGGGCGATGCCGCCGAGCTCGGCCGGCTGCATGAAAGCCGCTGGCAATGGCTGGAGCAGGCGGTCGGGCCGGCGGTCGCGCTGCCGACCGAATATCCCGACGGCTACCACGTGCCGCGGCATCGCCACAGCCGCAGCCAGTTGCTGCATGCGCTGGTCGGCGTCGTGTTGGTGACGACCAGGCACGGCCGCTGGATGGTGCCGCCCGACCACGCCATGTGGATACCGGCCGGCATCGAACACTCGGTCGAGATGCTGGGCGATGTCTCGATGCGCTCGGTCTATGTCACGCCGGACGCCATTCCCGGCCTGCCGGAGGGTTTGCGCGTCGTCGGCATCACCGGGCTCATGCACAGCCTGATCGTCGAATCGGAGAAGCTGCCGCAGGGCGGCGAGCTCGAAGGGCGCGCGGGACTGATCATGGGGCTCTTGCTGCATGAGATCCCGAACCTGCCGGAACGGCCGCTCGGCCTGCCGTTTCCATCGGATCCGAGGCTCGCGGCGCTCTGCCGGCGCTTCGTGGCGGCGCCTTCGCCGCATGCGACGATCGATGAATGGGCGGATGCCGCGGGCATGAGCCGGCGCTCCTTCACCCGCGCCTTCCATCGGCAGACCGGGCTGTCGCTGTCGACATGGCGTCAGCAGGCCTGCCTGTTCGCGGCGCTGCCGAGGCTCGCCGACGGTGAGCCGATCACCAGGGTGGCGCTCGATCTCGGTTATGACAGCGTGCCGGCCTTCATCACCATGTTCAAGCGTATGCTGGGCACCTCGCCGCGCGGCTATATGCGCGGCGCGCGCGAGGTAGGCGAGGGGGCAAAGCGATTAAGCGGCCCAGTCCGTGCCGAAACTGCGGTGGCTTAATCGAACAGGCTCGAGACCGATTCCTCGGTCGCCGTGCGTGAGATCGCCTCGCCCATCAGGTCGGCGATCGAGATGACGCGGATGTTGGGCGCGTCGAGCACGGCCTGGCTCGGCTGGATGGAATCGGTGATCACCAGTTCCTGCAGCTTCGAACCAGCGATGCGGGCAACCGCGCCGCCCGAGAGCACGCCATGGGTGATGTAGGCGGTGACGCTGGTCGCGCCGTTGGCGAGCAGCGCGTCGGCGGCATTGCAGAGCGTGCCGCCGGAATCGACGATGTCGTCGATCAGCAGGCAATCCTTGCCGGCGACGGCGCCGATGATGTTCATGACCTCCGATTCGCCGGGGCGCTCGCGGCGCTTGTCGACGATGGCGAGCTGCGCGTCGAAGCGTTTTGCCAGCGCGCGGGCCCGCACCACGCCGCCGATGTCTGGCGACACCACCACGACGTTGCCGAGCTGCTTGTATTTCGCCTTCACGTCGCGGGCCATCACCGGCACCGAGAACAGATTGTCGGTCGGAATATCGAAGAAGCCCTGGATCTGACCGGCATGAAGGTCAAGCGTCAGCACGCGGTCGGCGCCGGCGCGGGTGATCATGTTGGCGACGAGCTTGGCCGAGATCGGCGTGCGGCCGGAGGCGCGGCGATCCTGCCTGGCATAGCCGAAATAGGGGATGACCGCCGTGATTCGTCTTGCCGAGGAGCGCATGAAGGCGTCCATCATGATGAGCAGTTCCATCAGATGGTCGTTAGTCGGGAAAGATGTGGACTGCAGGATGAAGACATCCTCGCCGCGCACGTTTTCCTGGATCTCGACGAAGATCTCCTGATCGGCGAAGCGCCGGACGCTGGCCTTACCCAGCGGGATGTTGAGATAGCGAGCGACCGCTTCGGCCAGCACCCTATTGGAATTGCCCGCGAAAAGCTTCATGCACCGTTCCTGGTGAAGGATGGAGAGATCAAACAGACTCTCATGAGCCTTTTATGCGGGCTTTTAGCGGCCCGCGCCGGTATTGCAAGCCTTGTGATCGGGAATCCTTCGACAAGGCGCAACAAAGGCTGTCGGCATCGCAAGCCGGCAACACAATAGGGCGCACTAGCCGGCGCCACCGCTGCCGAGCCAGGCGGTGAATTGGTCGACCGTCTGGTCGGCGATCGCCTGCATGGTCGCGGGAGCAACGGCCGGCCAGCCCTCGGTGCTGCCGACCGAAGGCGCCTTCTGCTGGCCATTGATGCGGTGCAGGCGGTTGCCTGAGGGGTCGTAGACGTCCCAGACGTAGATGACGGTCGTGTCCTTGCCTTCGGACATCGTCGAAAAATAGCCTTTCAGCACATGCGTTGCCGTCTGGTCGGTGCTGCCGACAAGCGTCACGCCGCGCTGCCTGGCGCGCGTCTGCAGTTCCGCTGTCAGTGGTGCCGCAGCTTCCACCGAGGCGCCGACGATCGGCGCGACCTGCAGCCGGGTCTTGGCGAGGGCGGCGGTCTGAGCAGGGGTGGCGGGCGCCGAAGCCGTCGGCGCTGGCGAGGTCGTCGTCGGTGATGTGGTGGCCGATGTGCCCGGGGTGGTCGGCAAAGTCTGAGCCGAGCTCGCCGGCGGGGTGACGGCCGAAGGATCGAGGACGTCCTTGGCGTTGGTGCAAGCGGTGAGCGCCAGCGCCGCGAGCAATGACACGGTCGTCACCTGCGATCGTCTCATTTGCCCGAAAACTCCCTGGTGGCGACGCCCCTGCGTGAACGAACCATTATGGATTCACTGTACGATCAAGTCGAGATCATGGCGGGAGAGCGGCTTCGGCGCCGATTCCGTGGTGAGGTAGGTGCGGCCAAGCGTCATCGCCGTCTCGGTCTCGGAGTCCATGATGATCATATGAGCGAACAGCGTCATGTTTGGCGCGATCGGCTCCGGATTGCCCTGGTAGAACATCGGCATATCCATCCAGGACGGCGTGAAGCGGGCGCCGACCGAATAGCCGCAGGCATTCAGCCGGTGCTTGGTGAGATTATGCGCCTCGAGCGTGCGGGCATGCGCATCGAAGACATCGCCGAAGGTGTTGCCCGGCGTTATCGCCTTTTCGACCGCAAGCAGCGCGGCGCGGGCGGCATCGAACAGTTCCTGATGGCGCTTCGAGACCTTGCCGGTCAATGCGGTACGCATCATCGGGGCGTGGTAGTGATGGAAGACACCCGCCCATTCGAGCGTCAGCTGGTCGTTCTTGGTAAGCTTGCGGCGCCCGGCCTTATAGCGGCAAAGCAGGGCATCGGCGCCGGAGCCGATGATGTATTCGTTGGCGGGGTAATCGCCACCGCCGGCAAAGACGGCACCTTGCATAGCCGCCAGGATAAGACCCTCGTCGCCGCCCTGCTTGATCAGCGGCAAGGCGGCATCCAGCGCATCGTCGGAAAGACTTGCCGCTTTTTCCGCCTTGGCGATTTCGGCTGGGCTCTTGAAGAGCCGCAGCCGGCCGACGATGCCGGAAGCATCGGCGATCTGGCCGAAGGTTTGCAACTGCTCATCCACGCGGCGGCCGTTGTAGGCGGTCAGGCCATGCGTGTCGTATTCGACGCCGATGCGGGCGCCGAGCAGATCGAGGTCATTGAGCAGGTTGCGCAGGTCGATTGCCGGATTGGCACCGTCGCGATCGGTCCACAGCACGATGTTCTCGATGGTCGAGGTGTGGCGCGCTTGTCTCAAATCGGCCGAGCGGGTGAGCAGCACCATCGATCCATCGGCCTTCACCACCAGGCACTGGAAGAAGCAGAAGCCGAAGGTGTCGTAGCCGGTCAGCCAGTACATGCTCTCCTGCGCGAACAAAAGCACGGCGTCGAGTTTCTTCTCGGCCATTTCGATCAGCAGCCGGTCGCGCCGCGCGTCGAATTCCGAACGTTCGAAATGCAGCGCCATTACTCTTTCTCCAGAACGATTGCCGAAACCTGGCGCCCGTAGTCCGCTTCCCTGCGGTGGGTGGTGCGCCGGTAGGAATAGAAAAGATCCTCTTCCGCGTAAGTGCAGCGGCCGAGCCCTTCGGCGGTCACGCCGGCCTTGCGCAGCCGGTCGACCGTATATTGGTTGAGGTCGAACATCGAGTGGCCGGGATTCACCGACGACCTGAAATAGCGCTCATTGCCGGCGTCGGCCTCGACGAAGCGGGCGACGAATTCGGAGCCGACCTCGTAGTTGTCGGGTCCGATCGAGGGGCCGAGCACGGCGACTATGCGATCGCGGCGGGCGCCGAGACCTTCCATCGCGGCAACGGTATTTTCGAGCACGCCGGTGAAGGCACCTTTCCAGCCGGCGTGTGCCGCGCCGATGACGCGGGCTTCGGGGTCGGCGAACAGCACCGGCCCGCAATCGGCCGTCGAGGCGCCGACAGCAATGCCCGCCCGGTCGGTGACGACGGCGTCGGCCTTGGGTCGCGGGCCAGCAAAAGGTTCCCTGGCGATGACGACGTCGGGCGAATGGACCTGATGCGCGGTGAGGAGATGATCCGCCGGCACGCCCATCCAGTCGGCGACGCGACGGCGATTTTCGGCCACCAGCGTTTGATCGTCGCTGGAGCCCGTGCCGATGTTGAGGCCCTGGTAGATGCCGCCGGAGACGCCGCCGATGCGCGTGAAGTAACCGTGACGGATGCCTTGCGCCTTTTCCAGAAGAGGCGAGCGTACTGGATCGGGTCTGGTCTGATTCAGCATGGATGGGTTTGTTGTCCGCGTGGGCGATTTCGTCAAGGTGAAGTTCGGCGAGGGGCGAAGCTCGGGCAAGTGGCCAAGCCAGCTTGCACGGATTGCCTGCCGATGTCAGCCGGTTTTCGCCGCCGGCAGGACCTTCATCACCTTGAAGAGCTCGCCCATGGCATCTGGACCCGCGAGGCGTTCGACCGCGTCGGAAATCGCCTGCCGCGCGCCGTCATCGGCGTCGGCGCCGAGTGATCCGGCGCGCTCGAGCAGCCCCATGCCGAGCAGGAATTCGCCTTGCGTGGTCAGTTCCGCATCGAGGCCGTGCGCCCGGACGGTCGCTGCCAAGGCCGCGAAATCCACATGGGCGGTGAGATCGGCCTCGCCGGGACTGGCGAGCACGTCTTCGTGATCGTGCCTGCGCATGGCCTGCAATGTGTCGCCGATGCCCGGCTCAAGATGGCCATAATCGATGAAGAGCCCTGCGCCGCCATGGCCGGCGATGCGCCCGGCAATCGCCGACATCAACGCCGCGCGGGCCGGCGCCACCTCGGCGATCGCGCCTTGCGGCGCGTCCGCCGCGCCCGACGGCAGCAGCGTCGGGTCGACGGAACCGGCGCCGGCAAAGAAATGGAGATTGTCGGCATCGTCGAGGCCGACCATCCGCTCGCGCCAGCCTGCGCCGACATGGACGAACTGGCGGATCGGCACCGCGTCGAACAGCTCGTTGCCGACAATGAAGAGCGGCTGCTGCGGCAGCGTGTCGATGGTCCGGTGCCAGCCCAGGGCCGCACGCTGGCCGGCAAGCGTCGCTTTCTGGATCTCGACGAGGCGCGGACTGGTCTCGATCATGGCGAAGGAAGCGCCGGCTGCAAACGCCGGGTCGAGCCGCGACCATGTGCGCAGCATGTCCTTCATCAGCGTGCCGCGGCCGGGACCGATTTCGGCGAAAGTGACGGGGAGCGGGCGGGCCGCGCGCTGCCACGCCTGGTAAAGCCAGACGGCGACAAGCTCGCCGAACATCTGGCTGATCTCCGGCGCGGTGACGAAGTCGCCGGCAGCGCCGAAGGGCTCGCGCGTGGTGTAATAGCCGTCCTTGGGGTCGAACAGGCAGAGCGCCATGTATTCGCTGACCGGGATCGGCCCCACGGCGCCGATCAGGTCGACGATGCGGTTCTTCAGGCGGGTCACGCCGCCTCCGGCTGCGTCATCGGCTTCGCCGTCGCCATGGCCCAGATGCCGGCGAGCACCATCGGCGAGGACAGGATCATGCCCATGGTCAGCCAGCCGGTGCCGAGCAGATAGCCGAGCTGCTGGTCCGGCTCGCGGAAGAATTCGACGACGATGCGCGACAGGCCGTAGCCGCAGATGAAGGCGCCGCCGACGAAGCGGGGCGACTTCAGCTTCAGCCGCGAATGGGTGAGGAAGCGCAGCACCAGGAACAGCGCAAGGCCTTCGAGCAGCGCCTCATAGAGCTGGCTGGGATGCCGGGTGAACGGGCCGCCATTGGGGAATTCGATCGCCCAGGGTACGTCTGTCGGCCGACCCCAGAGCTCCGAATTGATGAAATTGGCGACGCGCACCAGCCCGAGGCCGACCGGCACCCCTGCCGCGACGACATCGAACAGCGTCCAGGTGTGGATGCCGCGCTTGAGCGAGAACAAGGTCATGGCGAGGACGACGCCGAGCAGGCCGCCATGGAACGACATGCCGCCCTGCCAGACGGCAAAGATGTCGAGTGGATGCGCGATGTAGCGCGGAAGATCGTAGAAGAGCACATAGCCGGTCCGCCCGCCGAGCACCACGCCGATCGCCGCCCAGACGATGAAGTCGTCGAGGTCCTCGGGCTTCATCGGCAGCTTGCCGTCCGGCCAAAGGCTGGCGTTGGTGACGAGCCGCTTGGCGTACCACCAGGCAAAGAGGATGCCGACGATATAGCCGACGCCATACCAATGTACCGCCAGCGGTCCGATCTGGACGATGACCGGATCGATGTTGGGGAAGGGCAGGGAGGCCAGCGGCAGCAGGAAATATTCGCTCAAACTGGGGTCTCCTGGACACGGTCGCGTTTGGGCGCGGACCATGCGGCAGGGTTTTGGCGGGGTCAAGGCAAGGCGGGGTTCAGTTCTCGGCTGCCGCGACCCTCAACCCTAAGGGAATAGAATATTCTCAAAGTCCACGGCGCCATGCAGGACGTGCAGGATTTCCACCGCGTCCGGGCTGACACGATAGAAGATCAGATAGCGGCCGTGAATGTGCCGACGAACGCCCAACGATCGGTACCTCTCCACGACTGGGTGCCGCTCCGGGCTGGTCCTCAGTCGCAAGCAATCGCTACGCAGTTCCTGGATGAAGGTCGCGGCGCGAAGCGGATTGTCGAGCGCGATGTGATCGCCAATAGCCTCGAGGTCCATCTCGGCCTGTGCGGTGAAGACCAGCCTCCTCACCTGCCTCTCTCGGCCATCGCCTTGTATTTGGCCTCCAGGCGTTCAAGCACATCTTCGGCCGGCTTTACTCGCCCGTCGTCGGCGTCCGCGAGACCTCTTGCGAGCGCGGCGTCGAGCGCGGCAAGGCGCTTCTCTCGTTCTTCGACAAGGCGAACGCCTTCGCGCAGCACTTCGCTTTTCGAATTGTAGCGCCCGGTGCTGACAAGCCGGTTCACGACATCTTCCAGTACGTGCCCTAGGTCTGCGCTGATCGCCATGACGGACTCCTTTGAGGGTTCATTCTATAATAATAGTTATTGGAATGGCCGGCTAGCAATAGCAAAGTCGGTATCGGATGCGCTTGCATTCCGCGCCGCTCGCCACTACGTCAAAATCAGCAAGCGAGGATTTGCCATGTCGAACGGACCGAACCGCATTCTCGACGAATTCGCCAAGCTGATGACGGATGCAGCGGGGGCCGCCCAGGGTGTTCGGCGCGAGATGGAGACTGCCTTCCGCAGCCAGGCCGAGCGCCTGCTCAACTCCATGGATGTGGTTCAGCGCGAGGAGTTCGAGGCCACGCGCGAGATGGCCGTCAAGGCAAGGGAAGACAACATCCAGCTTGCGGCGCGCGTCGAAGCGCTCGAGGCTAAGCTCGCCGAACTGACCGGGCAAGCCGCACCTGCGGCCGCGGCGAAGCCCAGATCAAAAAAATAATCGCTAAACTTTTCCACAAAGCGCGATCCGAAAAATCGCTTTGCCGTGAATCGCTTACCGGCATTGCATGAATCTTTTTGACAGCGCCTTTCCACATGCGAATGACGCAGTGCGAAAAATTGGGCTGTTCACGCGACTCCCGATCAATAGACTGAATTTGTTGCATGATTCGGAGCAGGGATCATGCGCCGGGCGGTGGGTCCGGTCTGGGGTCTTTGCGTTTGAGAAGTTCCTGGCCGTCCGAGTTCTAGACAAGATTGTTCGTCGTGTGTGCCCCGCGGAGCGTGTGGCGCTCCCCTGAACACAGGAAGCATCCATGGAACTTCTCGAACTCGAATTCTCCCGCGAAATCCACCCGGTGGATGTCATCGAGCAGGTGGCCCACAACAATGACTGGTCCTTCGAGCGCGCCGGCGACGACGAGATTTCGATTTCGGTGGCCGGCAGTTGGACCGACTATCATGTCTCCTTCTCCTGGATGGAGGATTTCGAGGCGCTGCATCTGGCCTGCGCCTTCGACATCAAGGTGCCGGAAACGCGCGCGCTGGAAGTGATGCGGCTGTTGTCGCTCATCAACGAACAAATGCTGTTCGGCCATTTCGACCTGTGGGAGCAGGAGGGCGCGATCATGTTCCGGCAGTCGCTGCTGCTTGCCGGCGGGGTCGAGCCGTCGAGCCAGCAGGTCGAGGTGCTGCTGTCCTCGGCGCTCGAGGCCTGCGAATGCTATTTCCAGGCCTTCCAGTTCGTCGTCTGGTCGGGTACATCGGCCAAGGACGCGCTGTCCAGCGTGCTCTTCGAGACCCACGGAAACGCCTGAACCAGGCAGACGCCAGCGATGAGTTCCAGCAGCGTGCGCAAGCCCGAGATCAGCTTCGCCGATTTCGACCGTGTCGACATACGCGCCGGCACAATTATCGAAGCCGAGCCATTTCCGGAAGCGCGCAAGCCGGCGTTCAAGCTGAAGATCGATTTCGGCCCGGCCATCGGGGTGAAGAAGTCATCGGCGCAGATCACCAAATACTATGCGCCGGAGACGCTGATCGGCCGGCAGGTCTTCGCGGTGGTCAATTTCCCGCCGCGCCAGATCGGCCCGTTTATGTCGGAAGTGCTGACGCTGGGCTTTCCGGATGAGGAGGGCGCCGTCGTGCTTGGCGCCATCGAGCGCAAGGTGCCGGACGGCGGGCGACTGTTTTAGCCTCGCCAGTCGATGCCGTCGGCGAACTCTCTCAGCAGGCGCAAACCCTCCGGCCAGTCGCCCAGAGCGCTTGCGGCGTTGATGTGCCCCAGCGCGCTCAACTCGATGAACCGGCTTGCCCATTGCTTGGCGCGGCACCGCTGATAGATCACGCTGCCGAAAGGATCGTTGCCGCTGGCGACGATCAGCGATGGGAAGCGCAGCGGCGCGGCAGGCGTGGCGGTGAAGCTTGCCGCCGCCTGCACGGGGAATGCAGCCGATTGGGGATCCGGGACCGAAACGAGAAAGGCGCCGGCGGCAGCGAGATTCGAACGCGCGCTCCAATTCGCGACGAGCAGGCAGGCGAGGCTGTGCGCAACGAGAATGCAGGACGGGCCAGCCTCCCCGACCGCCTCGTCGAGCGCGTCGATCCATTGCTCAAGAACGGGCGCGTCCCAGCTTGCCGGGCGAAAACGGCGCATTGCCGGATCGCTACGCTCCCATAGGGTCTGCCAGTGCCATTCGCCCGAGCCGCCGATACCTGGCAATATGACGAAGCGCCTCATGATCTTTCCTTCAATCTCCGCTTCCCCTTCGATCTGCAGCCATTGTGGCTGCTTGCATGAGGTTGAGGAATAAGGAACTATCGGAGATATTCCACTACAGCCGATGGATTGAAGGCAGGATGTCATTTCAAGCACCGATTCCGCTCGACGAGACCGATATGTCGATCATCGAAGCGCTGCAGGAGAACGGCAGGCTCGCCATATCCGAACTCGGCCGCCGCGTCGGTCTCTCCCAGCCTGCGACCTCGGAGCGGGTCAAACGCCTCGAGGAGCGCGGTGTCATTTCAGGCTACCACGCGGTCGTGGATGCCAAGAAACTCGGGCTCGGCATGATGGCGGTCATCAGGGTTCGCACGACCCATGAAAATATCCAGCGCTGCCTGCGGCAATTTTCCGAGATGCCTCAGATCCTGGAAGTCCATCGCGTGACTGGCGAGGATTGTTTCGTTCTGAAGGTGATCGTGCCGTCGCCGGAGCGACTGGAGAGTATCGTCGATGCGGTCGCACGCCATGGTGCCGTCACTACCTCGCTCGTCCTGCGCTCCGAGCCGGTGAAGATTTTGAGCAGGGACTTGCTGAGGGCCGCGGGCCTGAACTGACGGCGGGAAAGGCGCTACACCGCCAGCTTGCGCGGCATTCCCGACGCTTGCCGAGCGCAGCCAGGAAGCCTCGCAGGCGCATCATGGCGCCGCAGCCGGCCGGATTGAGGCGACGGCTGCTGGCCGAAATGCGCCGAGAATGGTTCCGACCGTTGCGGCTGAGAGCACGAGATGGAGGACGTCGAACGGCCAGGCGAGTCCGAAATGCATCAGCATGAGGCTCAAGAAGGAAGGCGACGCGGCATCCGCGGGAATCAGGATCAAGCCCGCGGCCAGCACCAGCCCATATTTGAGTACGGCAACTGTTGCGAGAACGATGAGCATTATGGCGACGAAACGCAGATGATTGCCGTCGAGCGCACGCCAGCACCCGATTGGATCAAACGATCCCGTCCAGAAAAAATCGCCGACAAAGAGATATGTCCAGGCAAGTACGAAACCGCCCGCGAACAGGTTGAAGACTCCCATCGCCGAGGTCCAAGATGCGACGTCCTCAGGACTGAGCGGCAGGTCATGTGTGGCCAGCAGACCGGCAACAAGCAGTTTGTGCTCGCCGGCGACCGCAAAGCCGCTAAGAAGCTGGACGGCCGCGAGAAGCAACGCAGCCAGAAGAATCCGCTGGCTGAGTTCAAAGCGCATGCCCGCGATAGCGAAGCGTTTAACACTTTCAATGCCGCGCCGAACAACGACACGGCCATGCTCGGGCGCGTTTGCCATGCGATCCAGAACGAATGCAAAGACCATCGCCGAGAACGGCGCGGCAACAATTGCGGAAAGCCAAGTCCTGGAGTCAAAGCCACGCGATAGAAGCCAGGTAGGCACCTGCTCCGGATCGGCAAAAAGAACAAGCGCAAGCGCCGCCAGACAGAGCGTCGTCAGAAAGCAGGGAAACCAGGCGGCCACGAAGAGCGGCCAGGCGTTCGCACGGCAATAGCCGAACACCCTCGCAACGGCCTTGCCGATGCGCAACACACGACGCTTCGGCGACACGGCAGGCAACTCGTCCAGCGTTGACATCGGCGTCAATCCCGCAGCGAACTACACATGCAGAATAATGCACTGCAAGCAACTGTCGCACAAGCTCTCGCAAGGAGCGCGCTCGCGAAGATCAAAGCTCGCCGGCACACGATGCCCGAGTGCGTCTCAACAACCCCACATGGAAGACTTGTCCAAAGGCATTGGCGGGTTTCGAAGTTCTGGAATTCCTGGGAGAAATGCATGAGTGGCGGCATTGAAGCGGCCACACAACTGCCGCCGATCCGCATCGCTGAGGGCTGACGCCAGTCATCCTACGCGCGCCGGCTCTATCAGGCGGCAAGCTTGCGCGGCATCCCCAGTGCTTCCTCGACGGCGTCGAGGAACATTTCGGCGCAGGCCTTCCAGCTATAGCGCATGGCGCGCTGGCGCGCCTCCGCGCGGTCGATCTGAAGCGCCTTGAGCGCGGCTTCGCCCAGATCCTCGGACACCGCCCCGCCGACGCCGTCACCAACGATATCGATCGGCCCGGTCACCGGGTAGGCGGCCACCGGCGTGCCGCTGGCCAAAGCCTCGATGATGACGTTGCCGAAGGTGTCGGTGCGGCTTGGAAAGACGAAGACATCGGCCGATGCATAGATTTCCGCCAGCTCGTCGTTCGGGCGATGACCGAGGAAATGCACCATTGGATAGCGGGCCTTGAGCTTCGCCAGCTCCGGCCCTTCACCGACGACCACCTTGCTGCCGGGAAGATCGAGATCAAGGAAGGCGGTCAGGTTTTTCTCGATCGCGACGCGGCCAACGCAGAGGAAGACGGGGTGGGGGAAGCTCGTGTCCTTGCGCTTGTCCGGCCGGAAATGATCGGTGTCGACGCCGCGCGTCCAGGGTCGCAGCTTGTTGAAGCCGCGCGCGGCGAGATCGTCCGAAAGCGACTGGGTGGCGACAAGCGTGCCCTGTCCGGAATTGTGGAAGTCGCGCAGCCAGTTGTAGGCCCAGCCCTCCGGCACTGGCAGGCGGGCGCTGAGATATTCGGGAAAACGCGTGTGGTAACTGGTGGTGAAGGGGCGGCCGGCCTTGCGGCAGTAGCGGCGCGCCATGATGCCCAGGGGCCCTTCGGTGACGATGTGGATGTGGTCGGCCTTGCGCGCATCGATCAGCCGCGCGACATGGCCGGGAGTTGTCAACGCCAGCCGAATGTCTGGATAGGTTGGCAGCGGCAAGGTGCGGAAGATGTTCGGCGTCAGGAAATCGACCTCAACGTCGAAGGATTTCAATGTCTCGGTAAGCCGCTCCAGCGTGTGGACCACGCCGTTGACCTGCGGCCGCCATGCGTCGGTGACCATCAGGATGCGCATGACGATCCTTCGCTGAGATTCATGAGCGCGCCAGCACGGTGGCGAAACGGCAGCCAGGCAGCGGCTCGCGCTTCGCTCCAGCGCACCCTGGCAGGCGCGGGATCGAAGCGGGGCGGCAGGGCCGAATCGGTAAGGGTCGCGCGCTTCATGCGCGCTCTTGATCATGATTTCATGACGGGCGGATGAACCCCGCAATTTTGATTGAGCATGATCTAACCCGAAAACCGGGTTCCACTTTTTGGGATCATGCTCCGATTTACGCGGGGACCTTGATCACGGCGCGCAGGCCGCCGAGCGGGCTGTCTTCGAGACTGATGTCGCCGCCATGGCTGCGGGCGATATCGCGGGCGATCGACAGGCCAAGGCCGGTGCCGCTGGCATCGAGATTGCGCGCCTCATCGAGCCGCAGGAATGGCTTGAACACTTCCTCGCGCTTGTCGGGCGCGATGCCCGGACCGTCGTCGTCGATGGTGACGGTGAGCGAGCCACGGCCATGGTTGGCCTGGACCTCGACCGTCTTGGCATAGCGGAAGGCGTTGCCGATGACGTTGGACAGCAGCCTGGCAAAGGCGTTCGGCCGCACATGCACGGCCGGATCGCCGGTCAAGGTCGTGGACAGCTTGCATTTGCGCAGCTGCGCTTCCTCGCCAAGCTTCTGGAAATAGGTCTCAAGATCAAAGCGGCCGGTGTCTTCAGCAGCCTCGCCGCGGGCAAAGGCGAGATAGCCCTCCAGCATCGACTGCATATCGTCGATGTCCTGGTTGAGCGCGGCCTTGGTCTCGGCCTTGCCGCCGGCCAGCGCCAGCTGCAGCTTGAAGCGGGTGAGGATGGTTCGAAGATCATGGCTGACGCCGGTCAGCATGGCGGTGCGCTGTTCGATCTGGCGCTCGATGCGCTCGCGCATCTGGATGAAGGCGAAGCCGGCGCGGCGCACTTCCTCTGCGCCGCGCGGACGGAAATCGCGCGGCATTGGCCGGCCCTTGCCGAAGCTCTCGGCAGCCTCGGCGAGCGTCAGGATCGGCCTTATCTGGTTGCGCAGGAAGGGAATGGCAATCATCAACAGCACCAGCGAGGTGCCGACCATCCAGATCAGGAAGATATGGGTGTTCGAGGCGTAGGCCTGGCTGCGGCGCACGAAGACGCGCAAGACCTTGCCTTCGAGCTGGACGCGAACCTCGACGACGTTGGAGTTGCCGACCGTGTCGATCCAGAAGGGGCGGTTGATCTGCCTGGTGATCTCCGACGACAGGGCCGTGTCGAGGATCGAGAAGAACGGCTTCGGCCCGGGGGGCGGCAGCGGATCGGGCGGGAGCAGATCGACCTTGAGCTGCATGCGGTCCTGAGCGATGCGGATGACATTGGCGTAATCGGCGTCGTGCGGGTAGGTCTCCATCATGTCGATGATGGCTGCGATGTCGGCGATGGTCGCCTGCGACAGGCGCTGGGTGACCGTCTGCCAGTGGCGCTCCATGAAGACGAAGGCGACGACCGACTGGAGAAGGATCATCGGCGCGATGACGATGATGAGGGAGCGGGCATAGAGCCGCTTCGGCATGTAGAGCGCGACCAGGCGCCAGAACCGGTTCCAGGCGCGCGGCATCGCCTTTAGCGTCCGCATCGCGAGATCGCCGATGCCGCCATCCTTCTTTTCCAGTTGCGTGGTCGCCATTCGCCCTTCCGCTCGTCGATGGCCGGTCAGCAAAGGGCCGAAGCGCGCCGTACCTGGCACGCTTCGCTTCTTTGGTGCATGTCGTTATCCCAAAACCGCTGCCCACTTTTGGGCGACACGCACTGGAACAGTTTATTCCACGCTGAGCCGATACCCAATACCGCGCACGGTCTGCAGCCACACCGGGTTGGACGGATCTCGTTCGATCTTGCGGCGCAGCCGGTTGATCTGGACATCGATGGTCCGCTCGCCGACATCCGATTCATCGCCGACGAGCTCATGGCGAGGTATTGTCTCGCCCGCACGCGCGGCGAAGATTGCCAGGATCTCCTGCTCGCGGTCGGTCAGCTTCAGCGCCTCGCCGCCACGTTTCAGTTCGCGCTTGGCGATCTGGAACGTGTAGGGGCCGAAGACGAGCTGCTCGACCTTCGGCGTCGCCGCCGGTCCGCCGCGGCGCAGGATATTGTTGATGCGCAGAATGAGCTCACGCGGGTCGAAGGGCTTCGGCAGATAGTCGTCGGCGCCGGCCTCCAGCCCGGTGATGCGGCTGTCGGTTTCCGACAGCGCCGTCAGCATCAGGATGGGCACGTTCTTCTCGGCTCGCAGCGCCTTGGTGAGGTCGACGCCGGTTTCGCCAGGCATCATGACATCGAGCACCAGCAGGTCGAAGTCGAGCCCCGCGAGCTTGCGCCGCGCCTCGCCTGAATTACCGGCGACGGTGACGCGAAAGCCATTCTCGGACAGGTATTGCTTGAGCAGATTGCGGATGCGGGTGTCGTCATCGACCACCAGCAGATGCGGCGCATCATCGTCGGGCGTTGCCGGATGATCAACCTTTTCAGTGGTCTCCATTTCTCTTCCCCGATGTTTGCGCAGGCACAATGTTGATCTGCGCTCTTAGTTCCGGATCGACCATCGCCTCCAGGAAACGTTCGATCGAGGCACGTTCGGCGGCTCCGGAATCTTCCAATGCAGCACGGATGCGGCGCGACTGTGGCCGTGCCAGCGCCAATGCCAACGCGCGGCCCTTGGCCGTCGGGTAGAGTTCGCGTTGCCGGCGGTCGCGCGGACCTTGCAACTGGACGATATGGTCGGTGTCGATCAGCTGCTTCAATACCCGCGCCAGGCTCTGCTTGGTGATCTTCAGCACATCGAGCAGTTCGGCAACCGTCAACCCAGGCCTGCGATTGACGAAATGCAGCACGCGATGATGGGCGCGGCCGAAGCCGTAATCGGCAAGGATCTGGTCGGGATCGGAGGTGAAGTCGCGATAGGCGAAGAAAAACAACTCGATGATGGCAAAATCGATGCCGTCCTCGTCGGTGATCGCCGTCCTGATCGGTTTTCTGGCTGCGGGGCTTTGATCCGTCATCATTTCTCCATGCAAAGCGGGATTATGTCAGTACTGTTGACGTAATTTCCCGGCAATGATAATTTTTGACAAGCTTTTCGGCGGATTGCGAACGAAAAGGCGAGCGGGAGCCGTTTTTCCGGAACTTCCTAAGTTTGCCATGAATTGAATATCCGCCTACGCTTCCAAGCACTGGCTGGCGGTTCAGACCCTGTGTGCGGCTGACGCGAACGCTATATGACGCAACGATTTGCGGGCGCCCGCCCGCGGGAGGTTTCCATGGCATCCGTTCCCTTCGATCAACTGGACGGTTTCATCTGGATGAACGGCGAGTTCGTCAAATGGGCCGACGCCAAGATCCACGTTTTGACCCACGGCCTGCATTATGCCAGCGCCGTCTTCGAGGGCGAGCGCGCCTATGGCGGCCAGATATTCAAGCTGACCGAGCACAATGAGCGTCTGCATGAATCGGCGCGCCTGCTCGGCTTCAAGATCCCCTTTTCGGTCGCGGAGATCGACGAGGCCTGCCGCACGCTCCTCAAGAAGCAGGGTTTCCAGGACGCCTATGTGCGTCCGATCGCCTGGCGCGGCAGCGAGCAGATGGGCGTCTCGGCGCAGAACAACCGCATCAACTGCGCCATCGCCATCTGGCAGTGGCCGAGCTATTTCGATCCGGCGCAGAAGCTGAAGGGCATCCGTCTCGACATCGCCGAATGGCGCCGGCCCGACCCGCGCACCGCGCCGTCCAAGTCCAAGGCGGCCGGCCTCTACATGATCTGCACGCTGTCCAAGCACGCCGCCGAGGCCAAGGGCTGCGCCGACGCCATGATGCTCGACTGGCGCGGCCAGGTGGCGGAAGCCACCGGCGCCAACATCTTCTTCGTCAAGGACGGCAAGGTCCATACGCCGACGCCCGATTGTTTCCTCGACGGCATCACCCGCCGCACGGTGATCGACCTGGCCAAGGACCGTGGTTTCGAGGTGATCGAGCGCGCCATCATGCCGGAAGATCTCGAAGGCTTCGAGCAGTGCTTCCTCACCGGCACGGCCGCCGAAGTCACACCGGTTTCGGAGATCGGTCCGTACCGATTCGAGGTCGGCGAGATCGCAAAGACCTTGATGAATGACTATTCTGCTGCAGTGCAACCAAAGCATGCCATCGCCGCAGAATAGCGATAGTCACAGCTTTTTTGTGCAATAGGGGCGGTTTTCGGGCCGCCTCTTTTATTTAAGCGCCCGCGCATTTGACTTTGGAGCAATTCGGCGTCTCATGATGGCGTCGGCCCGAGGAGGCTGGCGGCTATGGAGGGACTAGGTACATGGATACGAACACGCTCGTCGCTATCGTTATTCAGGTGATCACGGGTGTTATCGGCGGTCAGGCCGTCGGCGCGGCGTTGAAACAGGCGGCACTGGGTCAGCTTCCCAAAATCCTCGGTGGCGCTATCGGCGGCGTCGGCGGCGCGGCCATTCTCGGTAGTCTGCTCGGCGGCGGCACGGTCGATCCGGCGGCGGCCGCGGCGGCAGCGGGCGGACTGGGCAGCGCACTGAACGTACCGAACATCGTTGGCGGCGCCGGCGGCGGCGCCATCCTGACCGCCATCATCGGCGCGGTCATGGGTGCGATGAAGAAATAGGTCAGGCACCTTTCGGGCCTGCGCCATGGGCGGCTGCGGCCGCCCATTCTTTTTCAGTCATTTTCTGGCGGCTGCGGCCGCCCATTTCTTTCGAGGATCATTGGCCTCTGGCTGGATGGTGGACGCCGCTCGCCGCGCTGTCTACATCAGGGCGACACTTCGAAAGGAAAGCCATGGGTCAGCTCAATGCCGGCATAGTGCCGGTCACGCCCTTCCAGCAGAACTGCACCATCCTCTTCGACATGGACGACAGGAACGGTGTCGTCGTCGATCCCGGCGGCGATATCGACAAGATACTGGCGGTGTTGAAGGACAATGGGATCACTGCGCAGGCGATCTGGATCACCCATGGCCACATCGACCACGCCGGCGGCGCGATGGAACTGAAGGACGCGCTCGGCATCGACATCATCGGCCCGCACGAGGCCGATCGGCCGCTGCTGGCCAATCTCGAGAACCAGGCCAGACGTTTCGGACTTACCGACCCTGTGCGCAATTGCGTGCCGGACCGCTTCCTCAGCGAAGGCGATACGGTCTCGTTTGGCGAGCATGTGTTCGAGGTGCTGCATTGTCCGGGGCATGCGCCGGGCCATGTCGTCTATTACAACCGCGCGGCCAAGTTTGCCCATGTCGGTGATGTGCTGTTTCGCGGCTCGATCGGCCGCACCGATCTGCCCGGCGGCGATCACGCCGCGCTGATCGCCTCGATCAAGCAGAAGCTCCTGCCGCTCGGCGACGATATCGGCTTCATCTGCGGCCACGGTCCGGGCGGCCGCTTCGGCGAGGAGCGCCGGACCAACCCATTTTTGGTCTGACCTGCTTCCAAAAGAAAAGCGCCGCTGAGAGGCGGCGCTTTGCTCGGGGCAGGGGGCCCTAAGTTTGTTAGTTGGCGACGCAGAAATGCTGCTCGCCGTCATTGCCGGTGAAGGTGCCGGTGCGGGAGTTGAACGTGCGGTAGCGGTCCGAGCAGTACTCGTACCAGTCGCGGGTCCATGGCTCGGCATAGCGGTCGGCATAGACGACGCGCGGCTGCACGTAATACCGGCGAACGGGCCGATCGACATAGTAGCCGTCATCATAGGCTGGATCGTAATATCTCGGCCCGGGGTTGCTGAGCGCGCTACCGATCAGGGCGCCCGCCGCGAGGCCGACAACGCCGGCGGCGAGGGCGTCGCCGCCATTATGATGATGACGACGCCAGCGCCAATCGTCAGCATTGGCCGCCGAGAAGGTGGCCAAAGTAGTCGCGGCAATGCCGGCGGTCAGGATGGCGGTCTTGAGAAATCGGTTCATTTTCGGTCTCCTTCGCGCCGGCCCGTGTATTTTTCAGGGGATGCGGATCGGCTTTAGCAAAGGTTAATAGAAGACCGTGGCTGAACGGAGGCTGAACGGAATTGGGCGAACGGTTTCGCGGCTCGAACACAATTCCGAGCTCTGCGGGAGCGTCCCGCCTGCTCAGCCTCCGTCGGATCTGTCTTGAGCCGGCTTAGCCGATAGACAGATTGACGGCCTTCGGACCCTTGCCGCGCTTGTCCGGCTCGGTGTCGAATGTCACTTTCTGCCCATCCTCAAGACCGGGAAGGCCCGACGCCTGCACGGCCGAAATATGGACGAAGACATCCTTCGCGCCATCGTCGGGCGTGATGAAGCCGAAGCCCTTGGCATGGTTGAAGAATTTGACGGTGCCGGTCTGCGGCATGGGAAACTCCTTTGATCCCATCATGTCAGTCTCGGGCCGGCAAACTGCCCGAGAGGAAATTTGTCCTTTATTTTAGCGCTATCGGCAAGAGAAAGTTTTCGCCCGCCGATCGCGCCATTTGCCGGACAAAAAAGGGCGCGACGGTTCCGTCGCGCCCTCGAAAATTCAAGCTTCTTACGAAGCCAATTCATGATCCTGCCGCGCCATTCATCAGTGGAAGACAGGCAGCTTTGCCCGTTCAGGCCGCGCGCAGGTTGACCGCCTTCGGGCCCTTGCCCATGCGGTCCGGCTCGACGTCGAAGGTGACCTTCTGACCATCGACGAGCGTGCGCAGGCCAGAGGCCTCGATCGCGGAGATGTGGACGAACACATCCTTGGCGCCGCCGTCAGGCGTGATGAAGCCGAAGCCTTTGGTGGCGTTGAAGAACTTTACGGTGCCGGTCTGGGCCATTGGGGAAACTCCTTCACCCGTATCAGTCTTATGGCTCGCCCGCTGCCTTCGCGCCTTGGGCAAGTCCCGGTGGTTGCTTCGGCAGTCATGCATTCGCGCATGGTTAAACCCCCCGCCGAAATACGGGGCCGTCAGAGATTCACACTTATCGGGGAAAGGTCGTCCAAAACGTGCCGCTCTCCGGGTCGTAAATGCCCGAACACGAAATTTATTACACGGAAACGTGATGGTTGCAAGACAGCGCCGCGGGCGGCCCCTGGCGCGCCCAACGCGAGGGCATCGATAGACCCGGGGTCATGACCGGTCATCGGCCAGAAAAGAGCCAGGCATGGGCCAGTGCGGGAGCCAGTCGGCAATAGGACAATCCACAAGCCGGGGTTGCGTTCGGGTTCAAAATGGCCAGGATTGCGCGAGTTGACGCGGCCGCGCCTGAGCGAGGATCGGAGAGGAACCCATGCGATTTCTTGCGGCAATCGTTTCGCGGCAGGGCTTTGTCGCCCTGCTTCTGTCGGCATTGCTGGCGGCGTGTACAGTGGTGGTCGACGAAGGACCGCGTCCACGCCCGCCAAGGCCGCATCCGCAACTCTGCACCATGCAGTACGAACCGGTCTGCGCGCGCCGCGGCGGCGATCGCCAGACCTTCGCCAATGCCTGCCAGGCCGAGAGGGCAGGGTATCGCATCGTGCGCGACGGTCCTTGCCGGGATGGTGGCAGCGGCGCTGGAGGCGGTGAGCAGACCTTCTGCACCCGCGAATACGCTCCGGTTTGCGCCGGGCGCCACGGCGAGATGCGTACCTTCCCGAATGCATGCGAGGCCCGCGCGGCGGACTACCGCATCATCGGCGAAGGGCCGTGCTAGCAAGGTCGGGTTTCCATTCCGCGTTGCGGGCAATCCGCCGGAGCGCTACCCATACCCTTGAATCTGCCGCCCGCTTGGCTTAGGTCGAGCGGGCGGACAAACACGGCAGGTTTCCCATTAACAGAGATCAGAGAAGAGCGGCGGGCGCGAGTGGCAAGGCCGGTTCGGCGAGCCCGCTCGATCCTTATGTGCAAAAGGCGCTGCAACTGCACCAGGCGGGGCGGCGCCAGGAAGCGGAGTCGCTTTACCGGCAGGTGCTGGGACAGCAGCCGAACCACGCCGCCGCGCTGCATTTTCTCGGGCTCCTGCTGCATCAGACCGGCCGCAGCGAGGAAGGGCTCGACCTCATCGAACAGTCGGTGACGCTACAGCCCCGGAACGCCGATTTCCTCAACAATATGGGCACGGTGATGCGGGACCTCGGCCGCATCGCCGCCGCTGTCGATTTCTTCCGCGGCGCGGTGGACATCCGTCCGGACCAATTGGCGGCGCGCGACAATCTCGGGTCGTCGCTGAAGCAGCTCGGCCAGTTCGAGGGCGCCGAGGACATCTACCGCGGCACGATCGGCCGCAACCCGTTCCATGTCCGCGCCCGCATCGGCCTTGCCGAAACGCTGCAGGAAGCCGGGCGGCTGGACGAGGCGATTGCTCTTTTCCGCGAGTCGATGTCGATCCGGCCCAAGGATGCGGAACTGCTCTATGGGCTCGGCGTCGCCATGATGGAGAAGGGCAAGCTCGCCGAGGCCGCCGATCTTGCCCGCCAGGCGGTTGCGATCGCTCCCGCCATGGCAAAGGCCTGGCTTTTGCTGACGCAGATCAAGCGCCAGACCGAGCGCGACCCCGAGCTTGCGGGGATGGAAGCCGAGCATGCCAAGGCGCCAAAGGACAGCCTTGCGCGCATGCAGCTTTCCTTCGGCCTCGGCAAGGCCAATGACGATCTGAAGGACTATGGCCGCGCCTTCGACTATTTCGCCGAGGGCAACGCGATCCGCCGCAAGGGCATTGACTACGATCCGGTGAGAACGCGCGACGAGTTCGAGGCCATGAAGGCGGTCTTCGACGAGGCCTTCTTCGAGAAACACAAGCCGGCCGACATTGCCGACGACACGCCGATCTTCGTCGTCGGCATGCCGCGTTCCGGCACGACGCTGGTCGAGCAGATCATCGCCAGCCATCCCCAGGTCTTTGGCGCGGGCGAGCTCAGCATACTGAAGACGGCGGTCGGCAAGCAGTTTCCGATGAACATGCCGGGCGGCTTTCCGTGGGGGATCGCCGACATGCTGGACAAGGCCTTCGCCGAGGCGGGCCAGGCCTATCTCGACATGCTGCACAGCCGCTATCCGGGCTTCCGCCATGTCACCGACAAGATGCCGGGCAACTTCCTTCTGGTAGGCTTCCTTCACATGATGCTGCCGAAGGCGAAGATCGTGCATTGCGCGCGCGACGCGGCGGCCACGTGCCTGTCGATCTTCAAGGTGCATTTCCGCGGCGACAGCCACCGCTACGGCTACGATCTCGGCGAGCTCGCCGATTTCCATAACCTCTATACGGACATCATGGCGCATTGGCACAAGGTGCTGCCGGGCGTCGTGCACGATGTGCGTTACGAGGATTTCGTCGCCGACCAGGAGGGGCAGACAAGGGCGCTGATGGCGCATCTCGGCCTGCCGTGGGACGACAAGGTGCTGTCTTTCCACGAGACCGACCGCCCGGTGCGGACGGCGTCCGCCGCACAGGTGCGCCAGCCGATGTATCAAGGCTCGGTCGATCTGTGGAAGCGGTATGGGGACAGGCTGAAGCCCATGCTCGACAAGCTGGTCTGATCTTGAGGTGAGGCCGGCCTGCGAACGGCGGTTCCCTGCACTTCCGGTGCTCATATGTGGACGGCCCCCTGCTTGCAAGGCTTTGGCTGAGATAGTTTGATCGGATCGCTTGCGCTCATATGTCCGGCCTTTTGCGCGCGGATTTGTGAGCGCTGGCCTAGATGGGCTTCACGGATAGCGAGTTCCAAACACGTACACGACATTGACTGCCAGTGAGCACCTCGGAGTGTCTCGCTCGTCCCGGTTCGACCGGTCACACCATCTTCTCCTCTGCTTGCAAGTTTCCGGCCTTCAGTGTCGAGCGTGCGCTCGGCACCGAACTCTTGATGCTCTCACGGCAGCACAGGCGCTGGATAAGTGGCGCCGAGGGGGCGGTATTGCTCGCCGCTGACCATCAGCTTCCAGGCGATGCGGGCCAGCTTGTTGGCCAGCGCCACCGCCGCAAGTTTGGGAGCCTTGCAGGCGATCAGAGCCTGCAACCAGGGCCAGACTCTTTTGCTGCCGCGCCGCATGTGT
>SAQE01000023.1 GCA_004020545.1 Mesorhizobium sp.
CTACTCCCCTACTCCCCCACTCCCCTAAATCAAGCATGCATGCGGGCGCCCTTGGTGATCTTGTCGACCAGCTTCTTTTCGGAGCGCAGCGCGATGCCGACCATTTTGGCGTCGTCCGGTGCGAATTCGGCAAAGACGGCGCGGTTGGCCACGTCATGGCCGGTCGAGAACATCTCCTCGACATAGGCGGATGTGGTCACGCCGCGCTCCAAAGCCCGGCGGTGGATCGCGGCAAGGGTCGGCCCGTCCGCCGACAGCACGATGACGGGCTGGATCGACAGCGGATTGAAGAGATTGCCGGCGCGATCGCGATAGGGCTCGCCGATGATCTGAGGGAACTGCGCGACGATGCCGCTGGTCAGGAACGCGGTGACGTTGAGCTTCTGCCAGACGGCGAGGTCTTCCCTCAGCACGATTGCAAATTTCGTGTCGAACACCAAAATGCTTCTCCAAAAGGTGACCCATGATGGGCATGGATGAGGCGATGGCGCACGGTCTAGGCGGTGAGGCGCTGGAAGGTCTTGAACGTTCGTGCGCGGCGGACGACCGGATCGTTTCGGCGCCCGGCGCCGTCGGGCTCGAACGCATCGAGGCACGCTTCCGCGGCAACGCCTTCGACCTGCACCGCCACGACACCTACGCTATCGGCGTGACGCTCGACGGCGTGCAGCGCTTCCACTATCGCGGCGCGCTCCGGCACAGCCTGCCCGGCCAGGTGATCGTGCTGCATCCCGACGAACCGCACGATGGCGGCGCCGGCACCGAGGACGGCTTGCGGTACAGGATCCTCTATCTGGAACCGTCGCTGCTTCTCGACTGCTTAGCCGGCACGGCGCTGCCTTTCGTCGAGGACGCGGTGGTCAGCGATCCCGGCTTGCGCGGCACGCTGCTTTCAGCCCTTGCGCCGCTGGATGAGGAGCTCGACGATTTGTTCGTCGCCGATTTCATCGCGCAACTGGCGCAACATCTGAAACATCATGCCGGAGAACCGGCAAAACCGATGGGAAGGACGGCACGGCATGCCGCCGCGCTTGCGCGTGACTATATCGAGGAGAATGCCGGGCGGCCGGTTCGCTCCGATGAGCTCGAGGCTGTCACCGGCCTCGACCGCTATACGCTGTCACGCCACTTCCGCGCGACCTATTCGACCAGCCCGCACCGCTTCCTCCTGATGCGCCGGCTGCAGCGGGCGCGGCGCATGATCGAGATGGGAGAGCCGCTCGCCGAAACAGCTGTTGCGGTCGGCTTCAGCGACCAGAGCCATTTCAACCGGCATTTCAAGAAGGCGTTCGGGCTGACGCCGGGACGCTGGGCGGTGCTGGTGCACGGCGTAAGCGCGACGCGCAGCGTCGTCGCTCAACCGCGAGACATCCGGTGATAGCGCTGAGGCGCGACGCGCAGCGTCGTTGCCCTTTCCGCTAAGCCGCCGATGCTCGGGTGGTGCGTGAAGCGACGATGCTGCGCATTGCGCTTGTGTCGCCAACGTCTCGCGGTTGAGCGGCGACGCTGCGCGTCGCACGAGACGACGCTGCGCGTCGCTCGTCAATCCTCCAGTTCGGCATCGTCGTCGATGAGGATCAGCTCTTCGTTCGACAGGTTGGCCTCGATGCGGACGAGCAGCTTGAACAGCGCCTTCTGGTCCTTCTTGTCGAGGCCCTTCAGCGCCTGCTTTTCGGTCTTCTTTACCGATTTCTCGATGGCGCGGATGGTTTCGCGGCCGGCGTCTGTCAGGAAGATGTGGGCCTGGCGCGCATCGGCGTTGGAGGCGCGCTTCTCCAGAAAACCCTGTGCCTGCAACCGGTTGATGGTCTTGGTGATCGTCGGCGGACGCACGCCGAGCCGCCCGGCGAGATTGCCCGGGGTCTGGCCGTCCTCGCGGTCCAGCGCCAGCATGATCTGGTCCTGGCCGGCGTAGAAACCGTGCGCCAGAAGCCGCGCCGCAAGCGCCGTTCGCGCCAGCCGCGCCGCCGAATGCAGCCGGCTCATTGTCGCTGTCTTGTCCGCCTTGGCCATGGTCCTTCCCTCTTCGGCCTAACCGGCGCGGACAGCATAGAGGCTGTCCGGCGGCTGGCAAATGACGATCTAAAGAGTCCGGCTTGCAGAACGCTTTGCCGGCAAGCATTGCGGTGCCCGCGCAGGTGATGCCAGATGTTTATTTCAGTTAGATGACAAACGACTTTTGACCTGGCGAGATTCACAGCCGAGAGCTTGCAAGGGTGAGGTGACGCCCGTGCGGCTGCCCCATTTGGCCAACTTGATCACCGCCATTCCGTCCGCGGCGCCGGCTCCGATCGGGGGATCGGCTGGCCCATTGGTTTGGCGCGTGCAAAAGCGCTGCCCACACCCTATATGAGGCCGACAAATCCTTTAGGGCGCAGATTTTCGAGGCAAGCCATGAGCGATGCACAGACGCAGATCCCCGTAACCGTTCTCACCGGCTATCTCGGCGCGGGCAAGACGACGCTGCTCAACCGCATCCTGTCGGAGAACCACGGCAGGCGTTACGCCGTCATCGTCAACGAGTTCGGCGAGATCGGCATCGACAACGACCTGATCGTCGAATCCGACGAGGAAATCTATGAGATGAACAATGGCTGCGTGTGCTGCACGGTGCGCGGCGACCTGATCCGCGTCGTCGAAGGCCTGATGCGCCGGCCCGGCCGCTTCGACGCCATCGTCGTCGAGACCACCGGCCTCGCCGATCCGGTGCCGGTGGCGCAGACCTTCTTCATGGACGACGACGTGCGCTCCAAGACCAAGCTCGACGCGGTGGTGGCGCTGGTCGACGCCAAGCACCTGCCCCTGCGGCTGAAGGACTCCAAGGAGGCCGAGGACCAGATCGCCTTCGCCGACGTCGTGGTGCTGAACAAAACCGATCTCGTCACCCCCGAAGAGCTCGAAAAGGTCGAGGCGACGATCCGCGCCATCAACCCGGCGGCCAGAATCCACCGCACGGAGCGCGCCGGCGTGGCGCTTCGCGAGGTGCTCGACCGCGGTGCCTTCGACCTGTCGCGCGCGCTGGAGAACGACCCGCAATTTCTCGAGGCGCATGATCACGACCATGATCATGACCATGATCATCACGATCATGACGGGCACGACCATCATCACCACGACCATACTTCGGATATCCACGACGTGACGGTGAAGTCGGTGTCGCTGCGCGGCGGCGAGATGGACCCAAAGAAGTTCTTCCCCTGGATCGAGAAGGTGACCCAGATGGAAGGCCCGAACATTCTGCGGCTGAAAGGCATCATCGCGCTCAAGGGCGACGACGAGCGCTATGTTCTGCAAGGCGTGCACATGATCCTCGAAGGCGACCACCAGCGCGCCTGGAAGGACGGCGAAAAGCACGAAAGCCGGCTGGTGTTCATCGGCCGCGACCTCGACGAAGAGCGGCTCAGGAAGAGTTTTGAGGCCTGCCAGGCGGCTTGATTTTCGGGGCTTTCTCCTTCTCCCCTTGTCGGAGAAGGTGGATTGGCGCGCAGCGCCAAGACGGTTGAGGGGTGCTGGACGGAGCGAGACGCTGGCGTTCCCTGGAACACCCCTCATCCGACCGAGCTTCGCTCGGCCACCTTCTCCCACACAAGGGGAGAAGGAGAGCCCCAACGCTGTCGCCCTTCCCTTATCGCGATCCGAAGCGGGTTGAGACCTGCAGCTCTACCCCTTATGGGGAAGGGCAGAAATCTCGAATGGATCAGCCCCCATGCCCACAGTCGCCCCGCTTGATCTCGAAGGCCATTGCGTGGCCGCAGTCTTTCTCGACAACGTGCCGCATTTCGCGCTTGCCGACGGCGCGGTCCACCGGCTCGACAATGGGCATAAGACGATGCAAGCCAATGACGGGCTGCTCGCCGCCTTCCATGACGCAGCCAACGACCGGCTGATCACCGGCGGCGAGGACGGCAAGGTGTTTGCCGTCAGGCCCGGCGGCGAAGTGGCGGAACTGGCCAGCGCCGGCAAAAAATGGATCACCAGCGTCGCCGCCGGCCCGCAGGGCGCGATCGCCTATGCCTCCGGCAAGACGGCCTTCGTGCGCTTTGCCGACGGCAAGACCAAGGAATTCGCCCATCCGCGCTCGGTCGAGGGGCTTGCCTTCTCGCCCAAGGGCATGCGCTTCGGCGTCGCCCGCTACAACGGTGCGACGCTGCATTTCCCCGCAGCCGAAGGCAAGCCGGTGGAACTCGAATGGGCCGGCGCCCATACCGGCATAACCTTCTCGCCGGACGGCGCCTTCCTTATCACCACCATGCAGGAGAACGCGTTGCACGGCTGGAAGCTGGCCGACGGCAAGCACATGCGCATGAGCGGCTATCCAGGCAAGGTGAAGAGCCTGTCCTGGAGCGTGAAGGGCAAATGGCTGGCGAGCTCCGGCGCGCCGGCGGCGATCGTCTGGCCTTTCGCCAGCAAGGACGGCCCCATGGGTAAGGCGCCGCTGGAGCTCGGCACGCGCGGCAACACCATGGTGACCTGCGTCGCCTGCCATCCCAGCCAGGAAGTGACGGCGATCGGCTATGAGGATGGCATGGTGATCGCGGCGCGCTTTGCCGACGCCAAGGAAGTGCTGCTGCGCCGCCCCGGCAAGGGCGCCATTACGTCGATGATGTGGGACAAGGAAGAGCGCCGCATCGTCTTCGGGAGTGCGGCCGGCGATTGCGGCGTGATCGATATCACTGCGTAAGGGAATAGGCAGTAGGGAATAGGCAGTAGGAAAAAGAGAGCGCCCTACTGCCTAGTTCCCTACTGCCTACTGCCTGAAAGAGGGGCCTTCATGCATTCAATCGACCGGACTTCCATCGGCGTCGATGCCGCCCGCATAGCCGAGCTGCGCGAAACGGAGGCGGCCGCCTTCCGCAGGGCGCGGCCGAAATCCGAGGCGAAGGTGGGCAACGGCATGGCCGGCTTCCTCGGCGGCGTGCCGATGCACTGGATGACCGACTGGCCGACGCCGTTTCCGATCCTGGTCGACGGCGCGAAAGGCGCCACCATCACCGATATCGACGGCAACAGGCTCGACGATTTCTGCCTCGGCGATACCGGCTCGATGCTCGGCCATTCGCCGCCGGCGGTCGCCCGCGCCATCCGCCGGCAAGCGGCACGCGGCTTGACCTATATGCTGCCAAGCGAGGATGCGATCGCCATCGGCCCGCTCTTACAGCAGCGCTTCGGCCTCCCCTACTGGCAGATCGCCACCACCGCGACCGACGCCAACCGCTTCGCGCTGCGCGTCGCCCGCGCGGTCACGGGGCGCGAAAAAATCCTGGTCTTCAACGGCTGCTATCACGGCTCGGTCGACGAGACGATGGTGCGGCTGATCGACGGCAAGCCGGTCAACCGGCCCGGACTGGCGGGCGAATTCCGCGATCTCACGCGCGCAACGAAAATCGTGGAGTTCAACGACATGGCCGCGTTGGAAGCAGCGCTGGCGGATCGGGACGTCGCCTGCGTCATCACCGAACCGGTGCTGACCAATTCCTGCATGGTGCTGCCGGAACCCGGCTTCCACGACGCGCTGCGTCGCCTGACCCGCACGGCCGGCACGCTGCTTCTGATCGACGAGACGCACACCATCTCCACCGGCCCCGGCGGCTATACGCGCAAATATGGGCTGGAGCCGGACCTGTTCGTGCTCGGCAAGCCGGTGGCGGGCGGTGTGCCGGCCAGCATCTGGGGCATGAGCGAGGACGTCGCCACCCGTTACGGCGCCTATAACCGGACCAAGGAGCCCGGCTATTCCGGCATGGGCACGACGCTGTCGGCCAATCCGCTGCAATTCGCGGCAATGCGCGCGACGCTGGAAGAGGTGATGACGGAGGAGGCCTATGCCCATATGGACCGGCTGGCGCGCCGCCTCGACGCCGGGCTCACCGCGGTCATCGATCGTTATCATCTGCCCTGGCACGTCGCGCGGGTCGGCGCCCGCGTCGAGTTCATCTGCGCGCCCGGTCCGCTCAGGAATGGCGGCGAGGCGGAGAAGGCTCATGCGCCGGAACTTGAGGCCGCCATCCATGTCGCGCTGGTCAATCGCGGCGTGCTGATCGCGCCATTCCACAATATGATGCTGATCTCGCCAGCGACGACGGCGGCGCAGGTGAGCCGGCTGATCACCGCTTTCAGCGCGGTTGCGGCAAGGCTTGCGGCATGAGACAAGCAGTTGGAAGATTGGCGGCCATGGACAATCCGAGCACAGTTGCGACCTCCCCTTCAGGCTCGACGCCCGCCGAGGCGAAGGCTTTTCTCGACGCCCATCCCGACATCGAGGCGTTCGACATCGTGCTTACCGACGCCAACGGCATCGGCCGCGGCAAGATCGTGCGGCGCCACGAGCTGATGGGCATTTTCGAGAATGGCCGTCATATGCCGATCTCGATCCTCGGCCTCGACATCACCGGCGAGGACGTCCACGAAACCGGGCTGATCTGGGACACCGGCGACGGCGATCTTCGCGCATGGCCGATCCCCGGCACGCTGGTGCCGCTCCACGGCACGCAGCCGCCGCGCGGCCAGGTGCTGATGGCGATGTATCATCTCGACGGGCAGCCGATGTCGTCTGATCCGCGGCTGGCGCTGGCCCGGCAGGTGGACATTTTGGCGGCCAAAGGTCTGCATCCGGCCGGCGCCTTCGAGCTGGAATTTTTTCTCCTCGCCAACGAGCGCGATGCGGACGGTAAGGTGCAGGCCGCCCGCGCGGTGCTCGACGGCCGCCGCTCGGGCAAGACGGAAGTCTATTCGGTCGACCATCTGCACGGCATGGAGCCGCTGTTTTCCGATATCTACGCCGCCGCCAAGGCGCAAGGCATTCCGGCCGAGACGATCATCTCCGAATACGCGCCCGGCCAGTACGAGCTGACGCTCAACTACCGCAAGGATGTGATGCGGGCGGCCGACGACCTAGTCATGCTGAAACGGCTGGTCCGGGCGCAAGCGCGTCGACACGGCGTCACCGCCTGCTTCATGGCCAAGCCCATCGAGACCTATGCCGGCTCGGGCATGCATTTCCACGTCTCGCTGCAGGACGATGCCGGCCGGAACGTCTTTACCGAGGCTGCCGGCGAGAAATGGTCACCGAGCCTGCTCAACGCGCTTGGCGGCCTGATCCACACCATGGCGGAATCGATGCTGGTGTTCGCGCCGCATGCTAATTCATGGCGGCGTTTCGTCGCGCAATCCTATGCGCCGGTGGCGCCGACCTGGGGCATCAACAACCGATCGGTGGCGCTGCGCGTGCCGGCAGGCGATGCCAGGAACCGCCGCATCGAGCACCGGCCGTCCGGCGTCGACGCCAACCCCTATCTGGTGGCGGCGACGGTGCTGGCCGGCATCGTCAAAGGCCTCGACGAGGGGCTGGATCCCGGTCCGGAAACGACCGGCAACGGCTATGCGACCACGCCCGCGGATACGACCATGCCGGTGGACTGGCGTGCCGCGATCGAGGCGGCCAGGCGCTCCGATTTCCTGAAATCGGCGCTCGGCCCCGAGCTGCATCGGACGTTCGTGGCGATCAAGCAGGCGGAATACCTGCGCGTCGCGCGCACCGTCAGCGAGCTCGACTACCACCTCTACCTGCACGAGGTGTGAGGATCGGGAACCATCGCCAAACTCGCCCATTCAACATCGAAGCGGACGAGGATGAATGATGGCAGGCACGACCCCACATGAGTCGACGATTTCCGACGGGCGCGCTCGAGCGGGACACGCCGAACCACCGGACGACGCAGTGCCGATCGCCGAGTTGCGCGATGAGGCGACGGGGTGCCGTCGCTGTCCGCTATGGCGCAATGCGACACAGACGGTTTTCGGTGAAGGGCCGGAAGACGCCGAGGTGATCTTTGTCGGCGAACAACCGGGAGACCAGGAGGATCGGGCCGGCAAACCATTTGTCGGGCCGGCGGGGAGGATGCTCGACGCCACGCTGGAAGATGCCGAGATCGACCGCCGCAAGGTCTATGTGACCAATGCGGTGAAGCACTTCAAATTCGAGCCGCGCGGCAAGCGGCGCATCCACTCGAAACCCAATGCCGGCGAGGTGCAGGCCTGCCGCTGGTGGCTGGACAAGGAGATTGGGCGGATCGAGCCCCGTCTTGCCGTGGCGCTTGGCGCGACGGCGGCGCAGTCGCTGCTTGGCAAGGCGGTGCCGGTGTTGAAGAGGCGTGGCGAGGTGATCGAGCGCGATGACGGCTTGCGCGTGTTCATCACCATCCACCCCTCGCTTATCCTGCGCATCCGCGAGCAGGAGGACAAGGAGGCCGAGCGCGAGCGGTTTCTCAAGGATATGCTGAAGGTGAAGCAGCTGATGGCTGCTTAATGGTTGTTTCGTGTGTCCCGAGCGGAACCGTGTGCGAAGCTTGACGGATTCTGCTGGACGATTGTGCGACTTTGGAGATTAACCGAGACGCCAGTCACTTCGTCATCCACGGGCGGAGCAAGGAGCGAAGCGACGCGCGCAGACCCGAGGATCCATTCCGTTACTTCCACGCGTTGCAACACTGCAGAATTCTGCTCCGCAGCATTCTACGGCTCAGGTCACGGAATGGATCCCAGGGTCTCCGCGACGGAGCGTCGCTCCTGCTTCGCCCTGGAATGACGACCTGCGGGACCGCGCTACCGAACGAGGATTGCCCTTAAATCATTGACGTTCGTCCCGGTCGGCCCCGGGACAAACAGATCACCCGCCGCATTGAAGGCCGTCCAGGCATTGTTGCCGGCGAGCATTGCCTTGGCGTCGACGCCCGCCGCGCGCATGCGCGACACGGTCGAGCCATCGGCGAAGGCGCCGGCATTGTTCTCCGAGCCGTCGATGCCGTCGGTGTCTGCGGCGAGGGCGTGGATGCCATCCACACCGTTGATGCCGAGCGCGAAGGCGAGCAGGAATTCCGAGTTGCGGCCGCCCTTGCCTTTGGCGCGCAAGGTCACCGTCGTCTCGCCGCCGGAGAGGATCAGCACCGGCTTGGCGAAGGGGCGGTTGTGCGTCGCCACCTCGCGGGCGATAGCGGCATGGACGGCGCCGACCTCGCGCGCCTCGCCCTCGATGGAATCCGACAGGATCACGGCCTCAATGCCTTGCCGCTTCGCTTCGGCTGCCGCCGCTTCCAGCGACACGCCCGCCGAGGCGATGAGATGCACCTCATTGCCGGCAAAGCGTGGGTCGTTGGGTCGCGGCGCTTCGGCCGCGTGCGAATTGATATGCGCCGTGACGGAGGCCGGAAACTTCATGTTGTAGACGGCGATCGCCGCCAGCGCATCCTCGCGGTTGCCGCTGTCGGGAACGGTCGGTCCCGAGGCGACCAACGCCGGATTGTCGCCGGGAATGTCGGAGACGACCAGCGACACCACCCTCGCCGGATGAGCGGCGGCGGCCAGTCGCCCGCCCTTGATGGTCGAGACATGCTTGCGGATGGTGTTCATCGCCGCGATCGGCGCGCCGGAGGCAAGCAGCGCCTCGTTGACGGCGATCTCGTCGGCTAAAGTCAGGCCGGGAGCGGGCGACGGCAGCAGCGCCGAGCCGCCACCGGAAATCAACGCCACGACCAGATCGTCCGATGTCAGACCCCGCACCTTCTCCAGCAGCCGGCGCGACGCTTCGAGGCCGGCGGCATCCGGCACCGGATGCGCCGCCTCGATGATCTCGATGCGCTCGCATTTCGCGCCATAGCCGTAACGGGTGACGACCAGCCCGTCGATCGGCCCGTCCCAGACCTTCTCGAAGGCCGCGGCCATTTGCGCTGAGCCTTTTCCAGCGCCGATGACGATGGTGCGGCCCTTCGGTTTCGCCGGCAAATGATTGCGGATCGTCTTTTCCGGATCGGCGGCGGCGACTGCGGCGTTGAAGATCGACGTAAGGAAGGCTTCTGGATCGGTCATTTTTCTTCCGGCGGCAACTTGAGCTTGCTCGCATCGACGCCCAGATGCTCGCAGAGCGCATCGACCACGACGCCGTGGTCCTCGCGCTCTGGCAGGCCCGAGACGGCGATGACACCGATCACGCCGGCGCCTTTGACGGTGACGGGAAAGCCGCCGCCGGCCAGCACATAATCGGCAATGTCCAGCCCCTCGCCGACCTTGAAGGTGCGGTTGGGCCGCTGCTGTTCCAGCACCATACGGTAGGTGCTCCTGAGGTAGCGCTTCACAACATTGATCTTGCGCCGCGCCCAGTCGGGATTGGAGGCGTTGGAGCCCGGCATCGCGGCATAGAACAGTGGGCGGTCGAAGGTCCTGATGTCGACGATGATCGGCAGGTTTTCCTTGAGCGCCCGTTCCCGTATCGCCGAGCCGATCTCGAAGGCCACCGACTCGTCGAAGGCCGGGAAGACCAGCGTGGCTTCCTGTTTCTTGATCAGAGCGATGTCGTCGGCGATAGCCATAGCGTTCCCCTGTCAATGTCCGACGCACGCTTTGGCCGATGGCTGACGCGGGGTCAAGCGCGGAGCGCATGGAATGGCGTTATGCCGCGATGGCACTCTTTGCCGGCCGGCCTGCCACATAGACCTCGCGCACGGCGCGATCGTCGCCCAGAGTCTGCAGCAGGAAGAGTTCCTCGGCCAGCGTCTCCACCGTCTCCATCCGCAGCCGCATCGCCGGCGTCGCATGAGCATTGAGCACGACGATATCGGCGTCCGTGCCTTCATCGAGCGTGCCGACCCTGTCGGCCACCGACAGCGCTTCGGCATTGCCGCGAGTCAATTGCCAGAAGGACTGGAACGGGTTCAGCTTCTCGCCGTTCAGCGCGATCACCTTGTAGCCCTCGTCCATGGTGCGCAGCATCGAATAGTTGGTGCCGCCGCCGACATCGGTGGCGGTGGCGATCCTGAGCGGCTTTTCGCGACGGCGGTAGCGCTGGTAGTCGAACAGGCCGGAACCGAGGAAGAGATTGGAGGTCGGGCAGAACACCGCCACCGAGCCCGACTGCGACAGCGCATCCGCCTCACGCTCGGAGAGATGGATGCAGTGGCCGAACAAGCTCTTCCTGCCCAGCAAGCCGTAATGCTCGTAGATATCGGTGTAGTCGCGCGACCAGGGATAGAGCTCCTGGGTGAAGGCGATCTCGGCGTGGTTCTCCGACAGATGCGTCTGCATGTGGAGATCGGGATATTCGCGGCAGAGCGCGCTGGCCATCTCCATCTGCTCGGGCGAGGAGGTGATGGCGAAGCGCGGCGTGATGGCATAGAGCTGGCGGCCCTTGCCGTGCCATTCGGCAATCAGCGCCTTGGTATCGTCATAGCCGGTCTGCGGCGTGTCGAGCACGCCATCCGGCGCATTGCGGTCCATCATCACCTTGCCGGCGATGTTGAGCATGTTGCGGTCATGCGACTCGGCAAAGAAGGCTTCGGCGGAAGATTTGTGCACCGAGCAATAAGCAGCAACCGTCGTCGTGCCATGGCGCAGCATTTCGTCAAGGAACAGCCGAGCGATGCGGCGGCCGTGCTGCGCGTTCCGAAACTTCGTCTCTTCGGGAAAAGTGTATTTGTTCAGCCAGTCGAGCAGCTCGGCGCCGTAGGAGGCGATGACCTGCATCTGCGGAAAGTGCACATGCGCGTCGATGAAGCCGGGCAGGATGAGATGCGGGCGGTGGTCGATCGTCTCGACGCCGGCGCCGGCGCGCTTTGCGACCTCGGCATAGGGGCCGGCGGCAATGATCGTGCCGTTATCGATCAGCAGCCCGCCATCTTCCTCGTAGCGCCAAGCGGCATGGTCGTCTGTCGCTTCGGGCCAGCGCAGGAAGGACAGCGTGCGGCCGCGCAGGAGTTTTGAGGTCATGTTACTTTCCGGCGCCTTCGAACCAAGCCACCAAAAGGGCCCGTTCCTGGTCGGTTATCTGGGTGACGTTGGCGGGCGGCATGGCATGCGCCCGGCCGGCCTGCAGATAGATCTCACGGGCATGCTCGGCGATGCGCGCATCGGTGTCGAGCATCACGCCCTTCGGTGCGTGGTAGATGCCTTCGTAGACCGGCTCCTCGGTATGGCACATCGAGCAGCGGCCGAGCACGGTGTCGCGTACGGCCGGGAAATGCGCCGAGGCCATATAGACCTGGGCGGCAGCGGATGCGGCAGACGTCTTCGGCTCGCCGGTCAGCACCTTCGGCACGGTCGAGAGCCAGACGATGACCATGAAGAGGACGGCGGCGCCGAGCCAGGTCCAGGTCGGGTTACCCTTCCTTGCGTGCACCGTGTTGAAATAGTGCCGGATCAGCACGCCGATGATGAAGACCAGCGAGGCGATGACCCAGTTGAACTCGGTACCGAAGGCCAGCGGGTAATGGTTCGACAGCATCAGGAACAGGACCGGCAAGGTCAGGTAGTTGTTGTGCAGCGAGCGCTGCTTGGCGATCTTGCCGTATTTCGGGTCCGGCTTGTGGCCGGCGATCAGGTCGGCGACGACGATCTTCTGATTGGGGATGATGATGATGAAGACATTGGCCGACATGATCGTGGCGGTGATGGCGCCGAGATGCAGGAAGGCGGCGCGGCCGGTGAAGAGGTGCGTCAGCCCCCAGGCGATGAAAACCAGCACGCAGTAAAGCACCAGCATCAGCCCGGTGTCGCTTTTGCCCAGCGGCGAGCGGCACAAGAGGTCGTAGACGATCCAGCCGACGCCGATTGTCGCCAGCGACAGCAGAATGCCGACCGGCACCGAGACGTCGAGCACATTGGGATCGATCAGGAAGAGGTCGGCGCCGGCATAATAGACCACGCAGAGCATGGCGAAGCCCGACAGCCAGGTGGCGTAGGACTCCCATTTGAACCAGGTCAGGTGCTCCGGCATTTCGGCCGGCGCCACCAGATATTTCTGGATGTGGTAGAAGCCGCCGCCATGCACCTGCCATTCCTCGCCGAAGGCGCCGGCGGGCAGGCCGGGACGCTGGCGAAGCCCGAGATCGAGGGCGACGAAATAGAAGGACGAGCCGATCCAGGCGATGCCGGTGATGACATGCAGCCAGCGGACCGCGAAGCTCAGCCAGTCCCAGAAAATCGCAAAATCCATCATCGAGTCGCCCCTGGGAAATCGCCCCTGCCGATTGCACGACTTTACGGGCTGGCACCGAAACGAAAAGAGGCGGGGCCCGCGATGACTTTCAAAAAAAAATGGAAAATACTAGGGTACTGCACGTAGTAGTTTGAGAGCCGCGAAGCCGCATGGCCTATCTCGACAACATCGCCGTCTTCGTCCGTGTCGTCGAGCTCGGCAATCTGTCGGCAGCCGGGCGTGACATGCGCATTTCGCCGGCGGTCGCCTCCAACCGCATCAAGGAACTGGAGAAGCATCTCGGGGTCAGGCTGTTCAACCGCACGACAAGGCAGTTGATGCCGACCGAGCACGGCACGGTGTTCTATACTGGCGCCAAGCAGGTCCTGGAGGCGATCACCGAGGCAGAAGCCGCTGTCGCCGCTCTCTCCGGCCAGCCACGCGGCACCATCAGGGTGACCGCGCCACTCGGGCTTGGCCGGCGGCTGATCGCCTCCGGCATCCCGGACTTCCACGACAAATATCCTGATATCGAGGTGCGCCTCAGGCTCTCCGATCACAATGTCGACATCATGAAGGAAGGCATCGATGTCGCCTTCCGGCTCGGCATCATCGAGGATTCTAGCCTGAGGATGCGCGGCATCATGGACTGCGAGCGCGTGCTGGTGGCGGCGCCGAAATATCTCGAGGCGCGTGGCGAGCCGGTCGAGCCGCAGGAGCTGATCGGCAAGAAGCATGACTGCCTGATGCTGCGCTATGCCGGCACGCGCGAATATGTCTGGACGCTGCAGACGCCGAACGGCGTGCAGAAATTCGAGGTGCACGGGCCATATGACACCGACGACGGCGACGTTCTGACCGGCTGGGCGCTGTCGGGGCGCGGCATCATCAACAAGCCGCGCTTCGAGGTCGAGCCGTTCATCCGCGACCAGCGGCTGAAAGTGATCCTGGCCAAGACGCCGCCGACGCCGGTGCAGTTGGCCGCCGTCTATCCGCACAAGAAGCTGCAGGACCCGAAGGTGCGCCTGCTGCTCGACTTCATGGCCGACCGCTGCCAGCGGCTGATCAAGGACATTCTTGCCGGCAAGTAGGGGCTTGGCAGCGTTGCATACTTCGGGATTGGCCGAAGCCTCCGTGACGTCGTCATCCACGGGCGGAGCGACGCGAAGCGGAACGCAGACCCGAGGATCCATTCCGTGACTTTAATCGTAGGTGCTGCCGAGCAGAACTCTGCACCCTCGCAACGCTTTGAAGTTACGGAATGGTCTATGGTCTGCGCCGCGTCGCTTCTTGCTCCGCCATAGAATGACGACGTGATGGGCGTTCAGGCTAATCGCCGAAATATCTGGCCGCCAACGCAACATTCAGGCCGTCAAGACTTCTACATCGAGGCACGTGACGGCTGGCCGGCAAGTGACAGCCTTGTGGCCCATTCGATCCCGTTGCCTTGCACGAAGGCAGGCCTAGGTTGGTAGCCGGAACGCTGTCCGATTTTCAGGCAGCCGAATGGGCCGCACAATGCATCTTGCCGTTTCGCTCGACATCGCGGCCGCCACGGGGCAGGCCGGGCTGACATTCACGGAGATCGCTGGCTTTGTGCGGAAGGCGGAAGCGGCGGGCGCCGACATGGTTATCATTTCCGACTCCGCCGACGCACCGTCGAGCAGCCCGTTCGAAGCGACCACACTGCTGGCCGCTCTGGCAACGATGACCGACAGGATCGGGCTGGTGGCCGGCGCCTCGACGCTCGCCCACCAGCCGTACAATCTGGCGCGCCGTTTTGCTTCGCTCGACATCATCAGCCATGGCCGCATCGGCTGGAATGCGACGATGCGGCAAAATCCGCGCGAGGTAGCCAATTTCAGCCGGCCGGAAGGCATAGCCGATGACGATTTCCGCCGCCGCGCGGAAGAGTTCATCGGCATCGTGCAGGGTCTTTGGCGAGGCTGGGATGCGGACGCTCTGCTGTTCGACAAGGCCGGCGGCCGGTTCCACGATCCGGAGAAGATGCATTTCCTTGACCACAAGGGTGAGTTCTTCTCCGTGCGCGGGCCGCTCAATGTCGCCCGCTCGCCGCAGGACATGCCCGTGCTGGTCATGTCGGGCCTGGGGGAGGCCGATCTCGATTTCGGCGCCAAAGTCGCCGATGTCGTGCTGATCGAGGCGGAGGGTGCCAAGACAGCCTATGACGATCTCAAGCGCCGCGCGGTTGCCGCCGGACGCGAGCCGGAAGCCATGAAGGTGCTGGTGACGATTGGCGTGGACGAGCTTGCGGCTGGCGGGCTTGAGGACTGGTTCGACACCAAAAGCTGCGATGGTTTCAATTTCGCGTTGCCGGCCGATCTTTCCGCGCTCGATGACTTCACCGACCATATCCTGCCGGAACTTCGGCGTCGCGGCATGGCCCGATCGGCTGATGCCGAGGCAACACTGCGCGGACATCTCAGGCTTGGCGCGGGAGGCGCAAAATGAGCGCGCGCCAGATGAAGCTCGGCCTGTTCCTGTGGGCGACCGGCCATCATATCGCCGCCTGGCGCCACCCGGACGCGCATGTGACGGCCGGCATCGACATAGACCATTACATCAAGCTGGCGCGAACTGCGGAAGCGGCGAAGTTCGACATGGTCTTCTGCGAGGATGCAGCCGGCTTGCGCGAAACCAATGTCAATATCGCCAGCCAGACCTCGCGCTCGATCGGCTTCGAGCCCATCAGCCTGCTTTCCGCCCTCGCCGTACAGACCGAGCGCGTCGGCCTCGTCTCCACGGCCTCGACCAGCTATAACGAACCCTACGGGCTGGCGCGCGCCTTTGCGTCGATCGACAATCTGAGCGGCGGCCGCGCCGGCTGGAATCTGGTCACCTCGGCCAGCCCGATCGAAGCGGCAAACTTTGGTTCGACAGGCTTGAGGCCGCATGCCGACCGCTACGAACGCGCCCGCGAATTCGCCACCGTCGTCACAGGTCTATGGCACCGCAAGGCGGCCGGCCATGACGGCCAGAGTTTTTCGGTGCGCGATCCGCTCGACATATCGACATCGCCGCAAGGCGCGCCGGTGATGGTGCAGGCCGGGGCGTCGGACGACGGCAAGGATCTTGCCGCGCGGACCGCCGACGTCGTGTTCTCTGCGGCGCAGACCTTCGAGGAGGCCAAGGCTTTCTATGACGATCTCAAGGGACGGCTGGCCGCCTATGGCCGCCAGCCGGACGACGTCAAGATCATGCCCGGCGTGGCGCCGATCGTCGCGGCAACGAAAGCCGAGGCCCAGGCAAAATACGATGCACTGCAGGAGCTGATCCCCGACGATGTCGGTGTGGCGCTGCTCTCCAGCTATCTCAGCATTTCCGACCTCCGGCGCTATCCGATCGACGGGCCGTTGCCCGAGCTGCCGGAGAGTGAAGGGATGAAAAGCCGGCAAGCGCTGGTCATCGAGCAGGCCCGACGGGACGGTCTCTCGATCCGCGATCTCGCGCGTTACTTTGCCGGCGCGCGCGGCCATTGGCGCGTCGTCGGCACGCCAGCGCAGATCGTCGACGAATTGCAGGCGCGTTTCGAAGGCGGCGCGGTCGACGGCTTCAACGTCATGCCGTCCTGGTTTCCGGGTGAACTGGACGCCTTCGCGACACTGGTCGTGCCGGAACTGCAGCGCCGCGGCCTGTTCCGGAAGGACTATGAGGGCCGCACACTGCGTGAGCATCTCGGTCTGAAGCGGCCGGTCTAAGCGGCTTCAGCCTGTGCATCCATCAGCCGGGCCGTTCCGGAGACCCTGATCGAGCTGCCGGGTGTCGGCGGAATGTCGGCATGGAGGCGCGAGCGGATGCCCATGTCCTCGCCCTGGACAATGTCGATCGAGCCGCCATGCGGCCAGTCGAGATCACGCAGATAGCCGGCAAAGGCCGCGGTGGCGGCGCCCGTCGCCGGATCCTCGTAGACACCGCCGGAGGCAAAGGGATTACGCGTATGGAAAAGGCGCGGCGTTTCGGCAAAGGCGAGCAGGATCGTGACCAGCCCTTCGCGCCGCATCAGGACCTGGCCCTGCTTGAAATCATAGGTCATCGCGGCAAGTGCCTTGCGCGACCTCAGCGCCAGCACGAAATGGTCGGAGCCGCCATGGATCAGCGCCGGAGGAATGGCTGGATCGAGATCGCTTGCCGCGTAACCGAACAGCGCCAGCATTTCGGAGACAAGTCCTGGCGGTGCCGGCTTGCTGCGCGTCGGCGGAGACTGCAGCGCGGCGACAATGTTGGAACCGTCGCGGAATCCTTCGACGGTGATCCCGGCTTGATTGAGGGCCAGCGCGAAAATCCCGTCGCCGAACCGCCGGACCAGCCCAGCGCCGAGCGCGATCGTGGCATGGCCGCAGAAGGGAACTTCGGATTCAGGCGAAAAATAGCGGACGCGCCAGCCATCGCCTTCCGGCGCGGCAAAAGCGGTTTCCGAGAAGCCGACCTCGGCCGCGACACGCTGCATTTCGGCGGCATCGGGCAAAACGTCGCCGATCACCACGCCGGCCGGATTGCCGCCGGTGTCCCCGTCCGAAAAGGCTGCGATCCTCAATACATCCATGTTGCTCGCCTCGTGTTCATCAGGCGCGCAGAAAACACGGTTCAAACCCGTTTGGGAAACGACGAAAGCGACGAGCAGCTGTGAGCGGTGGTCATACCTTCGCAGCCCCTGCCGCCGGCGCGACGAGGGACCGCGGGTGGCCTTAGCCGGCCATCGCCTTTTGGGACGGGGCCGACGCTTTGGCCGCATGCGACACCAGCGCCGTCATGATCTCGGCTGCGGCTAGCGCGGCGATCACCTGCGGGCGCTTGTCCTTCACGGCATTGCCGCCGATCGGCGACACGAGCCGGCCGAACTCGGCCTCGCTGCCCTCGGCGGACTTGAGGAACCAGTTCTTGAAGGTCGCCTTCTTCGTCTTGGAGCCGATCATGCCGACATAGGCGGCGTCATCGCGCTTCAGCGCCTCGGCGACGATCAGGAAATCGAGCGCATGGTCATGCGTGAGGATGGCGAAGGCCGATCCCGCCGGCGCCTCGCGCACCACGGCCTCGGGCATCGGCGTCAACCTGGTTTCGACCGTTTCCGGCATGCCTTCCAGTGCGTCCGCCCGCGTCTCGACGACGACGGCGTGGATGGGCAGCAGCGCCAGTGACGCGGCAAGCGCCTGGCCGACATGACCGCCGCCGAAGACATAGACATGCGGCAGATGTGCCTCCTCGGCTTCGGCCTTGGCGATCAGTTCCCGTTCGAGCGCCGCATCGACAGAGCGGATCAGAACCTCGACGCGCCCGCCGCAGCACTGGCCGATCTCCGGCCCGAGCGGAACGTCGAGCGTTGCGCAGACTTCGTCAACCTCGATGCGGGCTTCCCTCCCCCCCTCAAGGGGGGAGATAAGCTGCCGCGCTTTGTCGATCGCCATATATTCGAGCTGGCCGCCGCCAATGGTGCCGAAAATCGCCGATGCGGAAACGAGCATGGAGGCGCCGGTCTCGCGTGGGGTCGAGCCCTTGGTGGCCGCGACCTCGACGAGCGCGACGCGACCGACCTGGCCGAGGAACGCCTTCAAGCTCTGCACGTTCGAGTCCATCGTCTGCGTTTTGCCTGCTTGGCGCATGATCCTTTCCGGAAATCGATGCCAATTTCGAGTCATGCGCTGCCGAATATAAGGTTTTTCGGCCCGAATTGCACGTTTTCAGACCGGCTTTGCGGCTTCCTGCTTCAGCCTTTCGATCGCCATCAGCACCCGTTCCGGCGTCGCCGGCGCATCGAGGCGCGGGCAGACCCTGTGATCCGCGACGCTTGCGACCGCATCCGACAACGCGTGTAGAACCGACATGCCGAGCGGGAAAGGCGGCTCGCCGACCGCTTTGGAACGATGCACGGTCGGCTCGTTCGCTTCGGACCAGTCGGCCAGCTTGACATTGAAGATCTTCGGCCGGTCGGAGGCGAGCGGGATCTTGTAGGTCGACGGCGCATGGGTGCGCAGCCGGCCCTTGTCGTCCCACCACAACTCCTCGGTGGTCAGCCAGCCCATGCCCTGGATGAAGCCACCCTCGATCTGGCCGAGGTCGATGGCGCGGTTCAGCGAGCGGCCGGTCTCGTGCAGGATGTCGGTGCGCTCGACCACGTACTCGCCGGTGAGCGTGTCGACCGACACTTCCGAGCAGGAAGCGCCGTAGGCAAAGTAGTAGAAGGGCCGGCCCTCGCCCTTGTCGCGGTTCCAGTGGATTTTCGGCGTCTTGTAGAAGCCGGCCGCCGAAAGCTGAATGCGGGCCATATAGGCCTGCTTGACCAGGTCGCCGAAGGGTATCTCCTGGTTGCCGACGCGGACCCGGTTGGGCAGGAACAGCACCTGGTCGCGCGGCACCTGGTACTTTTCCGAGGCGAAATTGGTCAGTCGTTCCTTGATCTGGCGGGCGGCGTTCTGCGCCGCCATGCCGTTGAGGTCGGAGCCCGAGGATGCGGCGGTGGCCGAAGTGTTCGGCACCTTGCCGGTGGTGGTAGCGGTGATCTTGACCTGGTCGAGGTCGATCTGGAATTCTTCCGCCACGACCTGCGCCACCTTGAGATAGAGGCCCTGCCCCATCTCGGTGCCGCCATGGTTCAGGTGAACCGAACCGTCGGTGTAGACGTGCACCAGTGCGCCGGCCTGGTTGTAGTGCGTGGCGGTGAACGAGATGCCGAACTTGACCGGCGTCAGCGCCAGCCCGCGCTTGATGAAGCGGCTGTTGTTGTTGAAGGCGCTGATCTCGCGCCGGCGCCGCGCATAGTTCGAGCTCGCCTCCAGCTCGGCGACGATGCGCTGGATGACATTGTCCTCGACCGTCTGGTGATAGGGCGTGATGTTGCGGTCGCCCTCCTTGTCGCCACCGTAGAAATTCTTCTTGCGGATCTCGAGCGGATCCTTGCCGACCGCGAAGGCGACCTCGTCGATAACGCGCTCGGCGCCGACCATGCCTTGCGGGCCGCCGAAGCCGCGGAAGGCGGTGTTCGAGACCGTGTTGGTGTAGAGCGGCGCCGACTGCGCATGCACCGCCGGCCAGAAATAGGTGTTGTCGCAGTGGAACAGCGCACGGTCTGTCACCGGACCGGACAAATCCGACGAGAAGCCGCAGCGCGCCGCGAACATGAAGTCGACGCCCAGGATGTTGCCGTCGTCGTCGAAGCCGACCTCATAGTCGATGAGGAAATCGTGGCGCTTGCCGGTCGCGGTCATGTCGTCGTCGCGGTCCGGCCGGATCTTGACCGCGCGACGATGGCGCTTGGCGGCGATGGCGGCGAGCGCCGCGAACTGGTTGCCCTGCGTTTCCTTGCCGCCGAAGCCGCCGCCCATGCGGCGGATCTCAACGGTCACGGCATGGCTCGGCACGCCGAGCGCATGGCTCACCATATGCTGGACTTCGCTCGGATGCTGGGTCGAGGAATAAATGGTGACGTCCTGGTCTTCGCCGGGGATGGCCATGGCAATATGGCCTTCGAGATAGAAATGCTCCTGGCCGCCAAGGCGCATCTTGCCCTTGAGCCGGCGGGGCGCCGCCTTGATCGCCGCCGCCGCGTCGCCGCGCCTCAGCGTCAGCGGCGGGGTGACGAGCTTGCCCTTCCTCGGGTCGAGCTCGCCGATGTCGGTGACGAAAGGCAATTGCATGTATTCGACCTTGGCCAGCCTGGTGGCGCGACGGGCCTGCTCGCGCGTCTCGGCGATGACGCAGAAGATGGGCTGGCCGTAGAACTCGACCTTGCCGTCGGCGAGCACCGGCTCGTCATGACGTCCGGTCGGAGAAATGTCGTTCTCGCCGGGAATGTTCTTTGCCGTCAGCACGTCGACGACGCCGGGAGCTGTGCGTACCGCCGAGAGGTCCATCCTGGTGATTGTCGCATGCGTCGCTGTCGAAAGGCCCAGGCAGCCATGCAGGATGCCGGCCGGCTCCGGCATGTCGTCGATATAGACTGCCGTGCCGCTGACATGCTTGTGCGCGGAATCATGCCGCTGGTCGCTGGCGACACCACCCGAGATCTTCTGCGCCTTGAGATTGGGGACGTGCTTGGTCATCAGGCAGCCTCGTAGCGCGAGACCTGGAACGGCGCCTTGGTGCCGGTGGTCTCGACAAAGAAGCGCAACAACAGGTTCTTCGCCGCGAGCGCGCGATACTCGGCGGTCGCGCGCATGTCGGTCAGCGGCGTGAAATCGTCGGCATATTCGGCCATGGCGGCTTCCACCGTCGCTTCGCTCCAGGCCTTGCCGATAAGTGCCTGCTCGACCGCCGTGGCACGCTTCGGCGTGGCCGCCATGCCGCCATAGGCGATGCGGATATCGGCCACGGTGCCGTCCTTGGCGAGGGTCAGATAAAAGGCGCCGAGGGTCGCTGTGATGTCCTCGTCGCGGCGCTTGGTGACCTTATAGACGGCAAAGTGCGTTTGCTTTGCCGGCACCGGCACATGCACTGCTTCGACGAACTCGCCGGGCTGACGGTCCTGCTTGCCGTAGGCGACGAAGAAGGTCTCGAGCGGGATCGTGCGGCGGGCGTTGCCCTTGCGCAGCGTCAGTTGCGCGCCGAGCGCGATCAGCGGCGGCGGCATGTCGCCGATCGGCGAGCCGTTTGCGATGTTGCCGCCGACGGTGCCCATGTTGCGCACCTGCTCGCCGCCGATGCGGTCGACCAGCGGTCCCAACGCCGGGATGCGCTTGGACAGCGTCTCGAAGGCCTCGGTGTAGGTGACGCCGGCGCCAATGGTGATAATTCCATCGGCCTCCGAGATCGTGCGCAGGCCGTCGAGATCGCCGATGAAGATCGCCGGCGAGATGTCGCGCATATGCTTGGTAACCCATAGCCCCACATCGGTCGAGCCGGCAACGATGGTGGCGCCCGGTTCCGTTTCGAGCACGGCGGCGAAATCGTCGACATTGGCCGGCACGATAAGCCGCTGCTTGCCAGAGCCGACTTCGACCCTGGCGCCGTCGCACAGCGCTTCCAGCCGCGCGGTGATATCCTTGCGTTCCACCGCCAGCGGATCCTTCGCCGCCTTGCCGTAGCTCGAAATGGCGCGCGCCGCGCGCATGATCGCCTCATAGCCGGTGCAGCGGCAGAGATTGCCCTGCAGCGCCTTTTCGATCGCCGCATCGGAGGGGTCGGGCGTCCTCATCCAGAGCGCATAGAGCGACATGACGAAGCCCGGCGTGCAGAAGCCGCATTGCGAGCCGTGGAAATCGACCATCGCCTGTTGCACCGGATGCAGCTTATTGCCGTCGCCGCGCAGATGCTCGATGGTGACGACATGGGTGCCGTCGAGCGAGCCCATGAAGCGGATGCAGGCATTGACGCTTTCGTAGACCAGGCCTTCGGCGGAAAGCTTACCGACCAGCACCGTGCAGGCGCCGCAATCGCCTTCGGCGCAGCCTTCCTTGGTGCCGCGCAGCGAGCGGTCGAGCCGAAGCCAGTCGAGCAAGGTCGCGTCGGGCGCGATGTCGGCGAGCGCGACATCGGCGCCGTTCAGGATGAAGCGTATCTCGTTGCGGGTTTTGGTATCGGCCATCTGTCAGCTCCCGCGATAGGTCGAGTAGCCGTAGGGCGAAATCAAGAGCGGCACATGATAATGCCGTTCCTCCGCCATGCCGAAGCGGATCGGCACGGTGTCGAGGAAAGCCGGCTGGGGCAGGCTGATGCCTTGCCCGCGCAGATAGTCGCCGGCGGCAAAGACCAACTCATATTCGCCGGTGCGGAAATCGGCGCCCGCAAGCAGCGGCGCGTCGCAGCGGCCGTCATCGTTGGTGGTAACGGTCTTCAAATGCGTGCGGGCCTGACGCTCGATGCGGAAAAGCTCGATCGACAGGCCCTTTGCCGGCCTGCCCGTAGCGGTATCGAGCACGTGGGTCGTCAGACGCCCGCCATCGGCTTTCGACGTTTCTGCCACTGGCCGCCTCCCATTTCCAGTACGACCGATTGGCCGGTACAGTCGAACGTTTTCAGATCAATTGTGCGCCCATTAAAGGCGATGCATAAGTCCCGGTCGAGCGGAGTGCGACAAAAAGCACTTTCAAAAATTTTCGGGGGAATGCTGGAGCACTCCTTTCGATATCTTCATTTCAGCAATCGGGCAGGAGCAACCCAATGCGTTACGAACGGGACATGCGCGGTTACGGGGCCAACCCGCCGGATCCGAAATGGCCCGGCGGCGCGCATGTCGCTGTGCAGTTCGTCGTCAATTACGAGGAAGGCGGCGAAAATTGCGTGCTGCACGGCGACAAGGCCTCGGAAGCCTTCCTGTCCGAGATCGTCGGTGCCGCCCCCTGGGTCGGCCAGCGCCACTGGAACATGGAATCGATCTACGAATATGGCGCCCGGGCCGGCTTCTGGCGGCTCTACCGGCTGTTCACCGAGGCGCAGGTGCCGGTGACCTGCTACGGCGTCGCCACCGCGCTCGCCCGCTCCCCCGACCAGGTCGCGGCGATGCAGGAGGCGGGCTGGGAGATCGCCTCGCATGGGCTGAAATGGATCGACTATCGTGACCATAGCGCGGAGGACGAGCGGCGCGATCTCCAAGAGACGATCCGGCTGCATTACGAGGTGACCGGCGCGCGGCCGACCGGCTGGTACACCGGCCGCACCTCGGTCAACACCGTGCGGCTCGCCGCCGAGGAAGGCGGCTTCGACTACGTCTCTGACACCTATGACGACGAATTGCCCTACTGGTTCGATCGCGACGGGTTGGAGAAGCCGCAGCTCATCATCCCTTACACGCTCGACGCCAACGATATGCGCTTTGCCACGCCGCAAGGGTTCAACTCGGGCGACCAGTTCTTCGCCTATCTGAAGGACAGCTTCGACACGCTCTATGCCGAGGGCAAGGCGGGGCGACCGCGCATGATGAATATAGGCCTGCATTGCCGGCTGGTCGGCCGTCCGGGCCGCGTGGCGGCGCTGAAGCGCTTCGTCGACTATGTGAAGTCGCACGACAAGGTGTGGTTGACCCGGCGCATCGATATCGCAAAACACTGGCGCGAGACGCATCCCTACCAGGCGCCGGCTTTGCGGCCGTCGCGGATGGAGTTCGAGTCCTTCGTGCATGCCTTCGGCGGCGTGTTCGAGCATTCGCCCTGGATCGCCGAGCGCGCCTACGAGCTGGAGCTCGGCCCGGCGCATGACAGCGCCGGCGGCCTGCACAATGCGCTCTGCCGCGTCTTCCGCGCGGCGACCGAGGCCGAGCGGCTCTCGGTGCTCAACGCCCATCCCGACCTTGCCGGCAAGCTGGCGGCAGCCAGGCGGCTGACGGCGGAATCGGCCAAGGAACAGGCCTCCGCCGGGCTCGATGCGCTGACCGACAAGGAGCGCGAGCTGTTCTCGAAACTCAACGCCGCCTACGTCACCACTTTCGGCTTCCCCTTCATCATCGCGGTCAAGGGCAAGACCAAGGACGAGATCCTGGCCGAGTTCGAGGCCCGCATCGGCAACAGCCGCGGCGTAGAATTCGAAACCGCCTGCAAACAGGTCGAGCGCATCGCGCTGCTTCGACTGAGAGACATGCTCCCCCAATAGGCTTCAACACATGGATATGATGGAAATGGCCGAGCGAACCTACTACACGCCGCATGGCGGCCATCCCGGCCAGAACGAGCTTTTGACCGGCCGCGCCGTCTTCACCGAAGCCTATGCGGTCATTCCCAAAGGCGTGATGCAGGACATCGTCACCAGCCCGCTGCCGTTCTGGGACAAGACAAGGGCATGGATCATCGCAAGGCCGCTCTCGGGCTTCGCCGAGACCTTTTCGCAGTACATCGTCGAGGTTCTGCCCGGCGGCGGCAGCGACCGGCCGGAACTCGACGCCGAAGCCGAAGGCGTGCTGTTCGTGGTCGAGGGGGAGCTTGCGGTCTCGCTCGACGGCAAGAAGCATGTGCTTCGCCCCGGCGGCTTCGCCTTCCTGCCGCCTGCAAGCGGCTGGACGGTGCGTAACGAGAGCGGCGACGCGGTGCGCTTCCACTGGATCCGCAAGGCCTATGAAGGTGTCGACGGTCTCGACGTTCCGGAAGCCTTCTTCACCAACGAGCAGCAGATCGAGCCGAGCCCGATGCCCGGCACCGAGGGCCGCTGGGCAACGACGCGCTTCGTCGACCCGGCCGACATGCGCCATGACATGCATGTCACCATCGTCACCCTGAAACCCGGCGCGGTCATTCCGTTCGCCGAGACGCATGTCATGGAGCACGGGCTCTATGTGCTCGAAGGCAAGGCCGTCTACCGCCTCAACCAGGACTGGGTCGAGGTCGAGGCCGGCGACTTCATGTGGCTGCGCGCCTTCTGCCCGCAGGCCTGCTATGCCGGCGGCCCCGGCAACTTCCGCTACCTGCTCTACAAGGACGTCAACCGGCATGCCAAGCTTAGCGGCGCCGGCCTTGGGGACCGCGCGCGGTGACCCGCATCGTCGCCCAGCCGCTGACGCGCGAAAACTTCGCGCCGTTCGGCAACGTCATCGACATGGGCGGCGACAACCGCTACCCGATCAATGGCGGCAAGGCGATGCGCTATCACGACCTCGCCACCGCCGAGGCCATCGGGCCGAATGCCCGCGTGCTGATCTCGATGGTGCGCGGCACGCCCTACGAGATGCCGCTGAAGCTCACCATGGTCGAGCGCCATCCGCTCGGCAGCCAGGCTTTCATCCCGCTGTCGCCGCGCCCATTCCTGGTCGTCGTCTGCCATGACACCAAGGACGGTCCGGGCGAGCCGCATGCCTTCATCACCGCGCCCGGCCAGGGCGTCAACTACCGGCGCAACCTCTGGCATGGTGTGCTGACGCCGATCGGCGAGGAACAGGATTTCCTCATCGTCGACCGCAGCGGCGACGGCTCCAACCTCGAAGAGTGCCATTTCTCGCACCCTTACGAGATTCACCTCCCCTGAAGAGTTCCGATTTCTCATGACCGACATTTCGCTGATCGACCGCCTGCTCGACGTGATCGAGCATGATATCGTGCCGAAGACGGCCGAAGGCGTTGCCCATGGCAACAAGCTGTTCGGCGCCGCGATCCTGAGGAAGGACGACCGCTCGCTGGTGCTGGCCGAGACCAACAACGAGATCGAAAATCCGCTCTGGCACGGCGAGGTGCATTGCCTGAAGCGCTTCTACGAAATGCCCAAAGCCGAGCGCGTCGACACCAAGGACGCGCTGTTCCTGGCCACGCACGAGCCCTGCTCGCTCTGTTTGTCGGCGATCACCTGGACCGGCTTCGACAATTTCTACTACCTCTTCAGCCACGAGGACTCGCGCGACAGTTTTGCCATCCCGCATGACCTGAAGATCCTGAAGGAGGTCTTCACCCTCGACCCCGGCGGCTACAATGCCGAGAACGCCTACTGGAAGAGCTTTTCGATCCGACGGCTGGTGCGGGCCTTGCCCGAAGCCGAGCGCAAGCGGCTTGAGGCGCGCATCGGACATATCTCGGCGCGCTATGACGCGCTGTCAGACACCTACCAGGCAAGCAAGTCCGACAACGACATTCCACTGAGCTGAGTGGTTCAGGACGGCTCCTTGAGTTGCCACCACAATGACGGCAACTCGAACCCCTTGCGAAACACGTAGCCCAGGAAATCTCTCCCGGGACAAGGGGAGCAGGACCGGGTTCTACTTCAGGACCTTCCCATCCACTCCGAAGCGGTAGGTCTTGGCCGCATCCGGCGTCGCGTAGAGCGTCGAGCCGGGCTCGGCGTTGTAGACGCCGAAGATGCGCACCGTGAGCAGCCCCGCCTTCTCGCAGTCGAGATAGAGGTTGGTGTCGGCGCCGAGATGCTCGGCATGCACCACCGTGCCTTTCCAGGCGCCGGACTTGGCATCGACGGTCAGGTGTTCCGGCCGCACGCCGATGGTCTTGGCCGTCTCGCCCAATTTGGCGCCGTCGATGAAGTTCATCTTCGGCGAGCCGATGAAGCCGGCGACGAATTCATTGGCCGGCGAATTGTAGAGCTCCATCGGGCTGCCGATCTGCTCGATGCGGCCGGCGTTGAGCACGACGATCTTGTCGGCCAGCGTCATCGCCTCGACCTGGTCGTGGGTGACGTAGATCATCGTCGCCTTCAGTCGCCGGTGCAGCTGCGCGATCTCAAGTCTGGTGTTGACGCGCAGCGCGGCATCGAGGTTCGACAGCGGCTCGTCGAAGAGGAACAGTTTTGGCTCGCGCACCACGGCGCGGCCGATGGCGACGCGCTGGCGCTGGCCACCGGAAAGCTCAGCCGGGCGCCGCTCGAGATAGGGTTCCAGCGACAGCATGGCCGAAGCTATCTTGATGCGGCGTTCGATCTCCGCGGCCGGCGTGCCGGCCTGCTTCAGGCCGAGGCCCATGTTGTTCTTCACCGTCAGATGCGGATAGAGCGCATAGGTCTGGAACACCATGGCGATGCCGCGTTTCGCGGGCGGCGTGACCGAGACGTCGTCGCCGTCGATCAGCACCCGGCCCGAGGTCGAATCCTCGAGGCCGGCGATCACGCGCAGCAGCGTCGACTTCCCGCAGCCGGACGGACCGACGAAGACGACGAACTCGCCGTCATTGACCTCCAGGTCGATGCCCTTCAGCACCTCGACCGGCCCAAACGCCTTCTTCACATTCTCGATATTCAGCGAGCCCACAATGTTCCTCCAGATTGAAGAGTGGGCGCCACTGCACCCCCCTCTGGCCTGCCGGCCATCTCCCCCTCAAGGGGGGAGATTGGCAGCTTTGCCCGAGGCGCTTCTTTTGCGACGTTGGTTATTGGCGAAGGTAGACGGGATGATCGATCTCCCCCCTTGAGGGGGAGATGGCCGGCAGGCCAGAGGGGGGTAGCGCCGCGCGCCATCCTCGACAGCGATCCATATGTCAAAGCCGCACCGCCTTTCCGCTGCGCACGCTCTCGTCGGCGGCAAGGCAGACCGCGAGCGACTTCACCGCGTCGTCCATGTGGCGGGTCAGGTCGATGTCCTCGCGGATTGCCTCGAGCAGGAAGGCCTGCTCGCGGTCGCAGAGCTCCTGGTGCCCCGGCTCGCCTTCCATCGACAGCAGCTCGTCCTCCTTGGCGAACCTGCCGTCCGGGCCGGTCGCGGCGCTGTGCAGGCGGATGGTCGAAGTTTTTGTGTGGGTGTCGATGTCGTCGGACTTGACGCCCTCCTTCATCACGATCGACACGCAGCCCCTGGGCGACATCACGTCCTTCACGAAGAAGGCGGTCTCCGAGATCATCGGACCCCAGCCGGCTTCGTACCAGCCGACCGAGCCGTCCTCGAACAGCACCTGCAGGTGGCCGTAATTGTACATCGAAGGCGCGACCTCGTCGGAGAGCCGCACGCCCATGCCGCGCACCTCGACCGGCCTGGCGTCGGTGATCTGCAGCATCACATCGAGATAGTGCACGCCGCAGTCGACGATCGGCGAGGTCGTTCGCATCAGCTGCTTGTGCGTCTCCCAGGTATGGCCGGAGGACTGCTGGTTGAGGTTCATGCGGAACACATAGGGGCCGCCGAGCTTGCGTGCCTCGGCGATCAGCTTGATCCAGGACGGATGGTGGCGCAGAATATAGCCGATCACCAGTTTCCGGCCGTTGGCCTTGGCCGCATCGACGACGCGTCTGGCGTCCGCCACCGTCGTCGCCAGCGGCTTCTCGACGAAGACATGGCAGCCGGCCTCGAACGCCCTTACCGCATAGTCGGCGTGACTGTCGGAATAGGTGGCGATCGCAGCCACATCCGGCTTCTCGTCGCGCAGCGCCTCCTCGAAGGAGCGCCTTATGCCGTAGCTGGAGAGTTCGGCCGGCAGCGGCGCGTCGGAGCGGTTGACGAGCGCCGCGATCTCGAAGCCCGGATTGGTGTGGTAGGCCAGCGCGTGGCTGCGGCCCATATTGCCGAGGCCGGCGACGACGACGCGAAGGGGTGGTTTATCGCTCACCTGACTACTCCACTTTCTCTTGAGAGGGTGTCACCCCACCCGGCGCTGCGCGCCGACCTCCCCATCGAGGGGAGGTAGGGCGTTGGCGTGAACATCCCTGCCGAAGAAGCTGCTCTGAACTGAAACCAGGGGCGGTCGAGAATAGAGCGGCGACCTTCTACCTCCCCTCGATGGGGAGGTCGGCGCGCAGCGCCGGGTGGGGTGAAGGCGCCTACCGCGAATTGCAGGTCTCCGCTCACTTCACCGCTCCCGAGGTAATGCCGCGGATCAGCTGCCGCGAGAAGATGACGTAGAGGATCAGCACCGGCAGGATCGCCAGCGAGAGCGCGGCCAGGATCGCGTTCCAGTTGGTGACGAACTGGCCGAGGAAGAGCTGGGCACCGAGCGTCACCGTCTTGGTTTCCTCCGACGGCGCCAGGATCAGCGGGAACCAGAGGTCGTTCCAGATCGGGATCATGGTGAAGACGGCGACGGTTGCCATGGACGGGCGCACCAGCGGCAGCACCAGGCGGAAGAAGATCGTGTATTCCGACAGCCCGTCGATGCGCCCGGCGTTCTTCAGGTCGTCGGACACCTGCTTCATGAATTCGGACAGGATGAAGATGGCGAGCGGCAGGCCTTGCGCGGTGTAGACCAGGATCAGCGCCGTCAGCGTGTTGACCAATCCGCTCGCCACCATCAACTGCAGGATGGCGACGGTGCCGAGGCGGATCGGGATCATGATGCCGAGCGCGAGATAGAGCCCCATCAGCGTGTTGCCGCGAAAGCGGTATTCCGACAGCGCGAACGCGGCCATCGCTCCGAATAAAAGCACGAAGAACAGCGAGGCGACGGTGACGACAAGGCTGTTCTGGAAATAGTGGAAGAAGTCGCCCTGGCCGAACACGGTGCTGTAGCCGATCAGGTCGAAAGTCTTCGGCGTCGGCGGCGTCAGCGGCGCGCCGAAGATGCCCGCGCGCGATTTGAACGAGTTCATGATGACCAGGATCACCGGAAACAGCGCGATCACGGTATAGGTCAAAAGGATTGCGTGGGCGCCGATGGTGCGGGGCAAAGAGTGGGTGGCGGTGCTCATTGGAAAGTCTCCTGACGAGTTGCTTTCCCAAAGGACGGCGCCAAGGCACCCCCCTCTGTCCTGCCGGACATCTCCCCCTCAAGGGGGGAGATCGGCAGCTTCGACGTTGGCGCCCAATCCGCAGCGTTGGAGATTGGCGAAAGTGTGTGCGACATCCAATCTCCCCCCTTGAGGGGGGTGAGGAGAGGTCCGCGCAGCGGACGGAAAGCCAATTGCTTGGCTTTCCGAACGACGAACGCTCGGAGCGACAGCAGAGGGCCGGCGGCGGCAGGCCAGAGGGGGGTGTTCAAGCTCGACATCTCCAACCCTCAGAACTGGTAGCGACGCAGGCGCGTCTGGACGAGGAACAGGTAGACGCAGACGCCGGCAAGGATGATCAGGAACATCATCGTGGCGATCGCCGCGCCCATGTTCGGGTCGCCGACCTGCAGCTGGAAGCCGAAGAAGGCGCGGTAAAGGAAGGTGCCAAGGATGTCGGTCGAATAGTTCGGTCCGGCGAGCGCCCCTTGCGCGGTGTAGATCAGGTCGAAAGCGTTGAAATTGCCGACGAAGGTCAGGATCGAGATGATGCCGATCGACGGCAGGATCAGCGGCAGCTTGATCTTCCAGAACTGCGCCATGCCGGTGACGCCGTCGCATTCGGCGGCCTCGATCACCTCGTCGGGGATCGACAGAAGTGCCGCGTAGATCAGCATCATCGGGATGCCGACGAACTGCCAGACCGAGACCAGGCTGAGCGCGGTGAGCGCATATTGCTCCTTGCCGAGCCACGGTGTGAACAGGCTCTTCAGCCAGACGAAGTCGAGCAGGTGCGGCGCCACGCCCCAGATCGGCGACAGGATCAGTTTCCAGGCGAAGCCGACAATGACGAAGGACAGGATGGTCGGCACGAAGATCGCCGTGCGGTAGAAGGCGGCGAAGCGCAGCCTCGGGCTGGACAAAAGCGCTGCCAGAAGGATGCCGATCGGGTTTTGCACCAGCATGTGGATGATGAAGAACCAGACATTGTTCCTGAGCGCATTCCAGAAATTCACCGACCAGTTGGGATCGCCGAACAGCGTGCGGAAATTGCCCAGTCCGACAAACACCTGGCTCTGCTCGATGTTGCGGAACAATGAGAGTTGGAGGGTGCCGAACAGCGGCAGGATCATCACCGCCGTGTAGACGAGCACCGCCGGCGCCAGGAAGACGCCGATATGCCAGCGGATCGGTTTCTTGGGTCGTGTTCGTGCGGCCATGAGTTCGGTCCCCGCCGTCTCTCGGTTCCAGGTCGATGATGCTAGCTGATGCCTCGATGCATGGCCTGATTGTCCCCATCAGGGAGGACAAGGCCAGCGACAGTGCGGCTTCGTCTTCCCGCAAGACGAGGGTAGGACCGAGAGGCGGCGCCGACAATCGCTATCTAATACTATCCGAGTACCGGCCGGGCTGGACGCCCGGCCGGCTCGATTAGCCGAGGATTACTTCGCCGGCTTGTACCAGCTGTCGAGGCCGTCCTGCAGCTTCTTGGCCGCGGCTTCCGGCGTGTCGGTGCCGTTGATCACGTTGGCCGATTCAACCCAGGTCTCGTTCTCGAGGTTCGGCGTGCCGCGCGACAGGATCTGGTAGGTCGAGCGGATCGTCGACTTGCACTTGCCGCGCCAGGAGACGAATTCCTGCGCCAGCGGGTCTTCCATCTTCACCGGCGTGCTGTTCAGGCTGAAGAAGCCCGGCAGCGCGTTGGCGTAGATGGTGGCGAAGTCCGGCGAAGCGACCCAGGACAGGAACTTCTTGGCTTCTTCCGGATGCTTCGAGGCCGCATTCAGGCCCATGCCGATGTCGGTATGGTCGGAGATGTAGCAGGTGTCGCCGGCCTTCTGCACCGGCGGCGGGAAGGCGCCCATCTTGAACTGCGCCTGCGTGTTGAACAGGCCGATCTCCCACGAGCCGGCCGGGTAGATAGCGGCGCGGCCGAGCGTGAACAGGTTCTGGCTGTCCGGATAGGTCTGCGCCTCGAAGCCGTCGCCGAGGTAAGGCTTCCACTTGGCCAGTTCCTTGTAGGGCTCGACCCAGTCGGCGTCGGTCAGCTTCTGCTCGCCCTTGATCAGGGCCTGGCGGCCTTCCTCGCCCTTCCAGTAATTCGGGCCGATGTTCTGGTAGCCCATGGTCGCGGCTTCCCAGAGGTCCTTGGTGCCCATCGCCATCGGGATGTAGGTGCCGTCCGCCTTGATCTTGTCGAGCACGGCGTAGAACTCTTCATTCGTGGTCGGCACCTTAAGGCCGAGCTTGTCGAAGGCGTCCTTGTTGTAGATGAAGCCGTGGATGACCGAGGCCATCGGCACGCAGAAGCTCGACTTGCCGTCGTCGGTCTGCCAGGCCGCCTTGGCGACGGCCGAGAAGTTGTCCATGCCGGGCAGCGAGGTTAGGTCGGCGAGGTTGCCCTTCTTGAACAGCTCCAGCGACTTGTCGAACGGCCGGCAGGTGATCAGGTCGCCCGCCGAGCCGGCGGTGAGCTTGGCACCGAGCGCTGCGTCATACTCGGTCGGCGCCGAGGGCGCGAACACCACCTTGATTCCGGGGTTCTTGGCTTCGAAGGCCGGGATCAGCTTGTCCTTCCAGATGGTCAGGTCGTCGCCGCGCCAGCTCTCGATGTTGAGCGTCACGTCTTCGGCCAGAGCCATCCCGGTGGTGCCGAGAATGCTCGTGCCGAGCAGAAGGGCCGTCAGTAGTTTGGTCGTCATCTTCAGTCTCCCTGTTGACCTTTTTCAGGTTCGGTTCTGATGAGAACAGAGGCTAGCGCCGCTTGCTCCCCTCGATCGCGGAAAGCGCCGGCCTGAGTTTCTGGCCCGCTCTTTCCAGTATCTTCTCGGCCGCATCGGCGTTGGCAGCGCCCGCGGCGAGCAGAATGGCAGTCTTGACGACGCCGCCGCTCTCTTCGAGCAGGCGCGCCGCGTCGTCGCGGTCGCGCCCGGTGATGGCGGCGACCATGCGCACCGCGCGGTCGCGCAGCTTGATGTTGTCGGCGGTGAGGTTGACCATGTAGCCGTCATGCACGTGACCGAGATGGACGGCGGCGAGCGTCGACAGCATGTTGAGCGCGATCTTCTGCGCGGTGCCGGCCCCCATGCGCGTCGAGCCGGCGATCAGCTCCGGCGGCGTCTCGAGCAGGATGGCGACGTCGGCCCGCTCGAACAGCGGCGCCCCCTTGTTGTTGGCGATCGCGATCGTTGCCGCGCCCCGGCGCCGCGCGTCGCCGATCGCCTGGACGGCGTAAGGCGTCGAGCCGCTGGCCGAGACGGCGATCAGACAGTCGCCCTTGCCGATATTGGCGTTCGCCACGGCCGCCGCAGCTTCCTCGGTGTCGTCTTCCGGCCCGCCGGCCAGCGTGCGGAAAGCCTCGTCGCCGCCGGCGATCAGGATGGCGATGCGGTCACGCGCGATGCCGAAGGTGCCGGGAAGCTCCAGCGCATCTGCAACCGCCATCAGGCCGGAGCTGCCGGCTGCCGCATAGGCAAGCCTGCCGCCACTCTTCAATTGTCTTGCGACTAGCTCGGCCGCCTCGGCAATGGCCGGAATGGCGCCATGCACGGCCTTGGCGGCCTCGATCTGCGCGTTGGCGAGGAACGACAGGATGGCATCCGGGGCCTGGACATCAAGCCCCTCGGCATTTTGATGAAGCGCTTCCGTGCGCGTCTCGGCCATCCGCTTTCCTCCAACTAAGGGGACAATACCAAAAAAATACCACTTGTCCACATCCATTAACGTTTTTCATGCCCGGCATTTGCCTTGCCGGCAAATTTCTGTGATTTTTCAATAAAATACGCCTTAATCTTTTTTGAACCGAAATTAACGCTTGGCTATTGGTATTTTATTGGTATTATCCGCGCCGAGGAGAAAATCGCGTGAAATTCGTACTTGGCATTGATGGCGGCGGCACCAGTTGCAGGGCCGCCCTTGCGACCGTCGACGGCGCCGTCGTCGGGCGCGCCAAGAGCGGCGCGGCCAACATCCGCACCGATCTCACCGGTGCCCGCGCCAACATCGTCGACGCGGCAAGGCAGGCATTCCTCGCCGCCGGCCAGGATCCGGAGCTGATCCCTGAGACGCCTGCCATCCTTGGTCTGGCTGGTGCCAACGTCGGCACCTACAGGCAGCAGTTGGAAGCGATCCTGCCGTTCAGCAAAAGCCGTGTCGAAACCGATGCCGAGATCGCGCTCGAAGGCGCGGTCGGCTCCGGCGACGGCGCCATGGCCATTCTCGGCACCGGTACCGCCTATATGGCGCGTAAGGCGGGCAAGTCGCGCGCCATCGGCGGCTGGGGATTCCAGGTCGGCGACCAGGGCAGCGGCGCCCGCATCGGCCGCGACCTGCTCGAGCAGACGCTGCTCGCCTATGACGGCATCCGCCCCGGCTCGCCGCTGACGGATGCGATGCTCGCCGTCTTCCGCAACAACCCCGAGGACGTGGTCGAGTTCACCACCAACGCCAAGCCCGGCGACTTCGGCGGTTTCGCGCCCAAGGTCTTCGAGCACGCCGAAAAGGGCGATCTCGTCGCCAACTGGATCCTCGACAAGGCGGTTGCCGATGTCGAGGCCTCGCTCGGCGCGCTCGATCTCGCAGACAATGCTCCGCTTTGCCTGCTCGGCGGCCTGGCGCCGCTCTATGCGACGCGGCTGTCGGCGCGTTACCAGGCGCTGCTGAAAGCCCCGCTCGACGACGCGCTCGGCGGCGCGGTGCAGATGGCAGTGCGCATCTTCGCCGGCAAATCGGGGGCTGCCCCGTGAACGCCGCCGACCAGATCTTCGCCATGCTGCCGGAGGCGCCGCGATGAGCGCCGCCGACCAGATCTTCGCCATGCTGAAGGAATCCTCGCAAAGCGGCGCGCCGCTCTACCTGCAGCTCAGGAAGAGCATCGAGGAAGCGGTCAATCGCGGCCTGATCGGTCCGGGCGACGCGCTGCCCTCCGAGCGCGACATCGCCAGCAAGGCCGACATCTCGCGAGTCACCGTGCGCAAGGCTGTGCAGGATCTGGTCAAGGGCGGCATCCTTGTCCAGCGCCATGGCTCCGGCACCTTCGTCGCGCCGCGCATGGAGCGCGTCGAGCAGTCGCTGTCGAGGCTCACCTCCTTCACCGAGGACATGGCGCGCCGCGGCATGGTCGTGCGCTCGGCCTGGCTCGATCGCGGCCTCTATGCGCCCTCGCCTGACGAGATGATGGTGCTCGGCCTGTCGGCGAACGAGTTGGTGGCGCGCGTGGCGCGCCTGCGTATCGCCAACGACACACCGCTGGCTATCGAGCGCGCGGCAATCTCGGCTAGCGTCCTTCCCGACCCCGAGGCGATCGGCTCCTCGCTCTACGCGACGCTGGAGCTGACCGGCAACCGTCCGGTGCGGGCGGTGCAGCGCATCTCGGCCGCCAATCTCGGCGACGCCGACGCGCGCCTTCTGGAAGTGGCGCCGGGGGTTGCCGGCCTGCACATCGAACGTATTTCCTATCTGGCGAGCGGCAAGGTGATCGAGTTCACCCGCTCGATCTATCGAGGCGACGCCTATGACTTCGTCGCGGAACTCCGGCTGACCGGGCCGGGAGAGGAGATCCGGCCATGAACGCAACCGCCACTTATATGCGGCGCGAGATCGAGGAGATCCCGCAAGCGACGGCACGGCTGCTCGATGGCTCGGCCAAGGTGCTTGCCGAGGCCGGCCGCGGCCTTCGAGAGCGCGATCCGAACTTCGTCGTCACCGTGGCGCGCGGCTCGTCCGACCATGCCGCCACCTTCATGAAATATGCGGTCGAGTTGACCGCCGGGCTAGCGGTCGCCTCCGTCGGTCCGTCGATCGCTTCGATCTACGGCGCCAAGCTGAGGCTGCGCGGCTCTGCCTGTCTCGCGATCTCGCAGTCGGGCAAGAGCCCCGACATCGTCGCCATGGCCGAAACGGCGAGGGCGGGCGGCGCGCTCACCGTCGCCATAACCAACACCGCTGACTCGCCGCTGGCGCGTGCCTCGGACTATGCCATCGACATTCTCGCCGGGCCGGAGCGCAGCGTCGCTGCCACCAAGACCTTCGTCAACTCCGCCGTCGCCGCCCTGGCGCTGATGGCGCACAGCACCGGCGATGAGGCGCTGCTTGCCGCACTCGCCCGCCTGCCTGAGCATTTCGAGAAGGCCATCGCCTGCGACTGGATGGCGCTGGCCGCGACGCTCGAAACGCCGCAGTCGCTGTTCATTCTCGGCCGCGGCCCGTCCTTCGCGATCGCCAGCGAGGCGGCGCTGAAGTTCAAGGAGACCTGCGCCATGCATGCCGAGGCCTACAGCGCGGCCGAGGTCATGCATGGGCCGCTGGCACTTGTGGGACCGGGCTTCCCGGTCCTGGCGCTCGCCGCGCGCGACGCCTCCGAGCCCTCGGTGGCCGAAGCAGCAGACAGCGTGGCGGCCAAGGGCGCGGCCGCTTTCGTCACCTCCGACAAGGCAAAGAACGCCAGACTGCTGCCGCATGTCGCGACCGGCCATCCGCTGACCGATCCGCTGCCGCTGATCGTGTCTTTCTACGGCTTCGTCGAGGCCTTCGCCCGCCATCGCGGCCTCGACCCGGATGCGCCCCGCAACCTGCGCAAGGTGACGGAAACTGTATGAGCGACCGTTTCGCCCTCACTGGCGCCCGCATCTTCGACGGCGCTGACTGGCATGAGGACGCCTCCCTTGTCGTCGAGAACGGCCTTGTCGAGGCCATTCTGCCCGCTGGCGCCGTTCCGTCCGGCGTGTCCCGGGTCGAGACCGGTGGCGGCATGCTGGTCCCCGGCTTCGTCGACATCCAGGTTAATGGCGGCGGCGGCGTCATGCTCAACGACCACCCGGACGTAGCCTCGATCGAAACCATTTGCCGCGCGCATGCGCCCTTCGGCACCACGGCGCTGCTGCCGACGCTGATCACCGACACGCCGGCGATCACCGCCGCGGCCACAGCCGCCGGCGCCGAGGCCGTGCGGAAAAAAGTGCCGGGCTTCCTTGGCCTGCATCTCGAAGGCCCGCATCTGTCCATCGCGCGCAAGGGCGCGCATGATCCGGCCCTGATCCGGTCGATGACGGACGCCGACCAGGCGGCGCTGATCGCCGCACGCCGGGACCTGCCGGTGCTGCTCACCACGATTGCGCCGGAATCGGTCGAGCCGGGCCGCGTCACGGCGCTGGCCAGGGCCGGCATCATCGTCAGCCTCGGCCACTCCGACACCGACTATGCCACAGCGACGGCCTTTGCCGAGGCCGGCGCGACGGTGGTCACGCATCTCTTCAACGCCATGAGCCAGATCGGCAACCGCGAGCCGGGACTGGCCGGAGCGGCCGTCGACACGGGCAGCCTCTATGCCGGCATCATCGCCGACGGCATCCATGTCCATCCCCGCACAATGACAGTCGCGCTGCGTGCCAAGAAGGGTCCGGGCAAGATCCTGCTGGTCACCGACGCCATGGCGACAATCGGCACCGACATGACCTCCTTCACGCTCAACGGCCGCACCATCTATCGCAAGGATGGGAGTCTGCGGCTTGCCGACGGCACGCTGGCCGGCGCCGACCTCGACATGATCTCGGCGGTGCGCTTCGTCCATCGCGTCGTCGGGCTCGATCTCGACGAGGCGCTCCGCATGGCATCGCTCTACCCCGCCGAGGCGGTCGGCCAGGCGCACCGGCTCGGCCGCTTCGCCAACGGCACCGCCGCCGACATTATTGGCCTGTCGGACGATCTGGATGTCAGGAACGTCTGGATCGGCGGGAAGAAGGTGTTTGCCGCCTGAGTTTGTCGAGTCGACCGGCGATTAGCCGGCCTTGGCGTAGATGTCCTTATACGCCTCGCGCAAAACGTTCTTCTGCACCTTGCCCATCGTGTTGCGGGGCAATTCGTCGACGAAGATCACCTGCTTCGGATGCTTGTATTTCGCCAGCCGCCCGGCGATGGCGGCGGCAATATCGGCGGCGCTGATCGACGATCCCGGCTTGCGCACCACGACCGCCGTGACGCCTTCGCCGAAATCCGGATGAGCGACGCCGATGACGGCGCTTTCGCTGACGTCCACAAGCGCGTCGATCTCGCTCTCGATCTCCTTCGGATAGACGTTGTAGCCGCCCGAGATGATCAGGTCCTTGCCGCGGCCGACGATGTGGACATAGCCGTCGGCGTCGATCAGCCCGAGATCGCCGGTGATGAAGAAACCGTCGCCGCGGAACTCTGCCTTGGTCTTCTCCGGCATCCGCCAATAACCGGCAAAGACATTCGGCCCCTTCACCTCGATCATGCCGATCTCGCCCTGGGCCAGCGGCTTGGCTGTCTCGGGATCGGCGATGCGAAGCGTGACACCAGGCAACGGAAAACCGACCGTGCCGGCGCGCCGCTCGCCGTCATAGGGGTTGGACGTGTTCATGTTGGTCTCGGTCATGCCGTAGCGTTCGAGGATGGCGTGGCCGGTGCGCTCGCGCCAAGCATTGTGCGTCTCGGCAAGCAGCGGCGCCGAACCCGAAATGAACAGCCGCATATGCCTGGCCGCATCTTTTGTGAGCCCATCCTGCTGCAGCAATCGCACATAGAAGGTCGGCACGCCCATCAGCGCCGTGGCGCGTGGCATCAGCGACAGGATGCGGGCCGGGTCGAACTTCTGCTCGAAGAACATCCTGGCGCCGGCTATCAGGATGACGTTGGTGGCGACGAACAGGCCGTGCGTATGGAAGATCGGCAGCGCGTGGATCAGCACGTCGTCGGCGCCGAAGCGCCAGTGCTCAACCAACACGCGCGCGTTGGAGGCGAGGTTCTCGTGGCTGAGCATGGCGCCCTTGGAGCGGCCGGTCGTGCCTGAGGTGTAAAGGATGGCGGCAAGATCGTCGGGCCCGCGCGCGGCATCGTCGAAATCCGCCGGCTGCAGCGCCGCGCGATCCGCAAGCGTGCCCCGCCCGTCGCCGCCAAGCGTCAGCGTCGCAGCGCCCGCCGACGCGGCAAGCGGTTGGATGGCGGATGCCTTTTGCGGATCGCAGACGACCAGCCGCGGTTCCGCGTCGCGGAAGAAATAGTCGAGCTCCGGCAACGTATAGGCGGTGTTGAGCGGCAGGAAGACGGCGCCGGCGCGCAGACAGGCGAGATAGAGCAGCAAAGCTTCCGGCGTCTTCTCCACCTGCACGGCGACGCGATCGCCGGGCTGGACGCCGGCCTCGACGAGCGCATGCGCATATTGCCCGGACCGCGCCAGCATCTCGCCATAGGAAACAGAACGCCCGTCGTCCGTCTCCATCAGCACACGGTCAGGCGCCGGCATGCTGGCGCGAAAGGCGTCGAACAGGTGATTGGTCATAGTCTTCCTCTGGACTTGTGGCTGACGCATTCAATGCATCGGCCTGGCCAGAGCGATATCAGATTTGCCTGCCAGAGCAATTCCAGGAAAGTGCGTAGCGGTTTTCCGTCCGGAATTGCGAAAAATAAGGAGTTAGGGCAGCTATTTGCGGCCACGCGCGGCCTTGCCTGAGCCGGCCCTTGGATCGTAGCCCGGGTTGAAGCGCGCCATGCACATCTCGGCGGTCAGCCGATAGTGGCTGAGCAAGGCCTCGACCGCGGCGTCGGCATCGCCATCCAGCGTTCGCTCGGCAATCGTCCGATGCTCGGCGAGGTCATCGCGTTCGGAGCCTGGGCCGCGCTGCGAGATCAGCCGGTAGCGGGAGGCCTGGTCGGAAAGCTGGTCGCAAAAGCCGATCAGCCAATGCGACCGGCACGCCGAGATCAGCGCGCGATGGAAGGCGCGGTGCAGCGTCTCCCATTCCGGATTGTTGGTCGCGGGGTCGTCGGACTGGCGACGCTCGGCGCGCGCCAACCGGTGAAGGGCTAGCACCAGCTGTTCTTCCCATTCGGCCGTGCGATGGGCAATGGATTCACGCAATGCGCGTTCCTCCAGCCAGCAACGCGTTCGGGTCAGCTCTTCCAGCTCGGCCGCGCTCACCGGCATCAGGAAGAAGCCGCGCTGGTCGTGGCGGCCGAGCAGGCCCTCGGCGGCGAGGCGGTTGAGCGCCTCGCGCACCGGCGAGGCGCCGGCGCCATAGCGGGAAACGACCCATTCGACGCGCAGCTTGCCCTCGGTTTCCAAAGCTCCACGCAGCAGGTCCTCGCGGAGCTGATGGTAGACCGAGCTGGCAAGAGTGCTCTTGGCACCCTTGCCTTCGCCCGTATCGGCGTTTCCGTATGCCAATTTGACTCCCGTTGCTTGCACCTGGTTGCCAGGGTCCCTCGGCCAAGCAATCTCGTACACGTATCATACAGCCGGGCACTGCCGCCTAAAAGCAGGAAGGTGACGATATTCGACTTTATGGCAAGGCGAGGTCTATTATCGAATAAAGTAAATTCCCTCAGAAAAAAGCTGATGTTAATGGGCGACTTGATATAACTCGGTATATTGAACAGCCGCTCAGCAGCGCGGCGACTTTTTGTTAGAAACGAGGTATCTATGTCTCTAATTGGCTGCCTTGTCGGCTGCTGAGCGGATTGCCTCGATATTTGCCCGATAGGCTTCGACGCTGTCACCCTTGAAGATGGCCGCACCCGCCACCAGCACGTCGGCGCCGGCCGCCGTCACCAACGGCGCTGTTTCCGGCGAGACGCCGCCGTCGATCTCGATGCGGATCGGGCGGTTGCCGATAAGCGCCTTCACCCTTCGAACCTTGTCGACGATTGCCGGGATGAATGCCTGGCCGCCGAAGCCCGGATTGACGGTCATGATCAGGATGAGGTCCAGCCGGTCGAGCACATATTCGATCGCTGTTTCCGGGGTCGCCGGGTTGAGCGAGACGCCGGCCTTCTTGCCGAGGCTCTTGATGGTCTGCAGCGAGCGGTCTAGATGCGGGCCGGCCTCGGCATGGACGGTCATGCCATCGCAGCCGGCCTCGGCGAAGGCCGCCAGATAGGGGTCGGCCGGCGCTATCATCAGATGGCAGTCGAAGAAGAGTTTTGTCCGGTTGCGGATCGCTTTAACCACCGGCGGGCCGAAGGTGATGTTGGGCACGAAATGACCGTCCATCACATCGAGGTGGATCCAGTCGGCCCCGGCGGCCGCGACCGCTTCGACCTCGTCGCCGAGCTTCGAAAAATCCGACGCCAGCACCGACGGCGCGATCAGGGTCTTCTTGCTCACGGCCTTGCCCCTTTGTTCCGGATGCAAAATGTCAGGACTGACTAGAGGAAGATGCCGGAAAGGGGAAGCAGCGGATAAGAAAAACCCGCCGGATTGTTCCGGCGGGTCTTCGTCTTCAGCCGTCGGAAGTTTACGGCTTGAAGTTCTGGATGTTTGCGCCTGCCGGGTCCTGCAGCACCCGCCTCGGCTGGCGCTGCGGAACCAGCTGCTGCAGGATGTTCGGATTGAGCAACAGGTTCGGATTGATCTCCAGGCCCGGCCGTCTGCGGATCGGGAAGCAATCCGGATACCGTCCGGTCGTCCCGACCGGGCAGCGCCGCCTGATGATCGGCTGGCAAATGCCATCGATCATCTGCGAGCCCGGCGCGCATTCGGCGTCGACTCTGCGGCAGGCGCCGTCGATCACTTCCGTCCCGCGCGGACACACACAGGCGCCGCGCTTGTTGAGGACCTGGCCGCGGATGGAGCACGCCTGCGGCTTCTTGACCGGCGCGCAGGCTTTGCCCCGCAGCTCCGTCCCCTTCGGGCAGACGCAATCGCCATCGGCATTGCGGACCTGGCCGCGGATCCGGCATTGGCTGGGCGGCTGCCTGTCGGGCACGCAGGCCCTGGCGACCCGATCGAGGTGCGTGCCCTTGGGGCAGACGCAGCCGTCCGCTGTCGGCACGGCGCCGCGGATCGTGCATTTCGGCGGAACGACCTCGCAGACGCCGTTCACCAGTTCGCCACGCCGGCACACACAATTGCCGTCCTGGTCGCGGTACTGGCCAGGGCGCAGCGTGCACTGCGGCTCTTCCGGCCGCTCGCTTGCCACGCACCTGCCGTTCGCAAGCTCTGTGCCGCGCGGGCAGACGCAGCGCCCATCCGCTGTCCGGATCTGGCCCTTGAGCAGGACGCAGCGTTTCGGCTCCTTCGGCTCAGGCAGGATGATGACGCCGCCGCCGGAGCACTGGCCGTTGCGGAAGGTGGTGCCTTCCGGGCAGGCACAACGGCCGGCCGAGTTGAGCACCATGCCGTTCGAGCACTGGTTCTTCACCTCTTGGCTGATGGTGAAGGGGTGGCAGGCATAGGCCTTGCCACGATCTCCCTGGGCGTTGGTCGGGGCGCGCGACAGCACGTCGCCGCCCTGCACCGGTGTGTTCGGCGACAGGACGCCGACGCAATTCTGTCCGCTGACCGTGCCCTGCAGGTTGGCGAGCCGCCCATCGTTGGGGAGGACCACGGTGACATGATGCGTGCGGCTTTCGCCGGCGCCCAGCACGAGGTTGGCGATGCAGGACGCCGGCAGCGTCGCCGGCTCCGGCGAACAGCCGAAGGGCGGGTCGATCGAGGTGATCTGGACGCCTTCCAAGCGGCCCAGACCGTCGATGCCAATCGCATCGCCGATGCGGACCGGGCCGGAGAAGGCGTTCGGCCCGTCATTCGTGATGGAGATCTCGAACGAGCAGGGCGCGCCCGCCCGGCACTCGGCATCGCCGGTCTTCTCGACGCGGATGATCGAGGCGCCGCCGCCCTTGGCGCAGGCCTGGCCGATCGGATAGACGATGTCGTCTCCCGGCGCCGGCCCATAGGAGCCGCGCGCGCAGTTCTCGAACGCGCCGTTGGCGCTCACCGTCACGTCGAAGTGCCGGCTCTCTCCGGGCGTCATCACGGCGCCGGGAATCTGGCACGACAGCGTGTTGGCAGGCACCGGCCCGCAGCTCCAGTCCGCGCCGTCGGGGGTCACGGTCTGGATGGCAACCGGCGCGCCGCCCGAAACAAGCGTGGCGGCATCGCTGACCCGCACCGGACCGGTGGGAGCAGCCGTGCCGGCGTTGCTGACAGTGATGCGGCAGGAAACCACCGCGGCACCGGCGAGCGAACCATCGCACACCTTGGTGATGCGCAAGCCGGGCTGGCCGCCATTCGGATGGCGGATGCGTTCGGTCGCGCAGGACTTGTTGTTGGCGAGGTCGACCTCGCCGGAAATGGCCTTCACCTCGGCGCAGTTCTCCACCCTGTCCGGCCGGTAGTTTGCCGGCATGACAGCCTTGACGACGATCGGCGTCGATGCGCCCGGAGGCAGCGAGATGCCGGCATTGTCGCAGCGGAATTGGCCGAGGCCGTTCGGGCCGCAGGTCCAGGGCGGGCTCGGTCCGAAGGTCGAGGAGGTCGGCGCGCCGCCAGGATAGGTGTCGACCACCGTCAGCGGCCCGTTATAGGTGCTGGTGCCGTTGTTGATGATGTCGATCACGAAGGTGCAGATGCCGTCCGGCGTGCAGACCGGGACGCGGGCGCGCTTCTTCAGGATCAGGTCGACCTTCTTCTCGACAGGAGGCTGGCACCGCGGGTCGCGATCGCCACGGCGGCAGATCGGGATCGAGGCGCAGGCGCGGTCGTTCTGCTGGCTGCCGAACAGCGGCTTGCCGCTGGCGTGGTAGTCATAGGTGGCGCAGTTGCGCAGCACGCTGCCCTGCCAGCCTGCGGCCGGCTTGAAGCCGAGCTTGAGGTTGACGGAGGCGCCGGGGTTGAGCGTCGTCACCGGGTGGGTGCAGGTCATCGGCGGCGCTCCGGGCACGCAGATCCAGGGCGGGTTCGGTCCTGAGGAAAGAACCGAGCCGGCCGGCAGCGTTACTTCATCGAGGACGATCGTGCCGTTGTAGGGCGCGTCGCCGACATTGGTGACGGTGATGGTGAAGTCGCAGCCGCCTGCCATCGTGCAACGCGGCACCTCGGCCCACTTCTCGACCTTGAGGTCGGGCTGCTCGGGCGGGCACCTGATGTCACGCGGAATGACGATGTCGATCGTCTGCGTGCAGCAAAGTCCCCAGCCTTCCTTCGGCCCGGCATAGGTCTCGATGCCGGTGACGACGAGATGGATGGCCTCGCCGGGCGAGGCGCCGATGATCTTCCAGTCCAGCAGGCCGCCGCCGGCAGGCACCTGCTGGGTATCGGGAACGATGGCAACGCCGGGCGTCGTCGTCGACACCTGCACCCACTTGCCGCCCATCTCCGGGCCGACCGGCATGTGGTAGATGAAGGCGCCGCCGCCAGGCACGCAGTCGACCGTGCCGCGCTCGACCTTGAAGCACTCCTTGCCGGGAGGCGGAGGCGGCGGGTTGCATTTGGTCAGGTCGATCTTGATCGAGGTCTTGACGCCGGTGAGGAAATCGCCGTCGTCGGGTTTATCCGGATCCTGCGAGGGAATGGTCGTTGCAGGCCCGCCGCGCAGCGAGACCTTGATCTCTCCCTGGTTGTCGACCGTCGCCGGCACGGGAAAGGTCGCATGGTCTATCTTGGCCGTGATCCGGAAAGTGATGATGCGTTCGTTCGCGGCACCGGCGCCGTCGAGGTTGGAAGCGCTGATGCGGAAGTTGGAAACGCTGGCCGCATCGTTCGGACCGGCCGATGAGCTGATCGAAGCAGCGGGCAGCGGTCCGCCGGAGGCGCTGGTGCCGTCGCCGGCGACATCGACGCCGACGATCTGCAAGCCATGCGGAAGCTGGTCCTTGAAGTCGAGCCTTGTCGCCTTCAGCAGGGCCGCCACGCTTGGCCGGTCGAAGTCCTGCGGGTCGCCGTGGATGCCGAAACTCAGGACATATTCGACGGTATCGCAGCTTCGCTGACCGCCCTTCTTGGTGAAGAAGGGTATGATCCGGCCGAGTTCGGAATTGATGCCGCGCGGTTGATTGGCGGCCTGACTGGACGGTGCGGTATTCTGGGCGAGCGCCAGCGATGCCGGCATCATGGCGACCGCGATACCGGCCGCCATCAGCCAGCGCGCGCCGCGCCTGGCGTATGACAGGGGTTTCATGATCGTCTCCATGATGGTTTTGCGCGAGGCGAAGCGGGAAAGGGCGAGATCGCTCATCTGTCCCTCCTCGGCGCTTCGCAGTCGACGGCCGGCGTCCTGAGCGGCAGCGTCATCTTGCAGCAAGGGTAGTAGCCACCCTTGTCCCGGTCGGACTTCCGGTAGAAGCAGAGCCCGACATTGACGGTGTCGCCCGGATTATGGCCGGTGATGTCGATCGTGTAGGGCTTGCCCGGAGCATGCGACATGGGTGAGGTCACCCCGACGCCGGGTGTTTTGGACAGAGCCTTGATCGAATCGCCGCCGAAGCCGGCGTGGTCATGGAGATAGAGGTCCGCCTGCAGGCCGCGGGGCGTGCAGAAATACTGAACGTCCTCGACATCGAGGCAGGGAGGCAAATTGCCGGGCGGTGGGAAGTCGGGCGGATAGAAGGGAGGCAGGAAGCCGCCGGGGATTTCCTCATAATAGCCGGCGCGGCCTTCGCACGGACGCCAGACCCTGACGTCGCCGACATGGCCTTGAACGTCCGGGGCCTCGAAATAGCCGTCGAAGTCGACGAACCATGAGCCGAAGGGCGGCACATTAGCCGGCTTGACCAGCGCGCTCGGCGTGAGCTGCACACCATGCACGGCGAGCGGCCCGCCGGCGGCAAGCCGCTCGGCAAGTTCCGGATTGTCGCGCAACTTGTCGCCGGTGTTGACGACGGTGTCGGTGCAAACGCTGGTGTCCAGATTGCCTTCGGCATCGTAGCGGTATTGCAGATCGACGCCGCCGGCCGACTGGCGGTTGCCCTGCGGGAAGCCGATCGCATATTCCTGCGGCACTTCCACCCAGATCGATTCCGTCGCCGGGTCGTCCGGATCCTCGCGCCAGTAGCGGACGACCTCGCCTTTGCCGGAATCGGCGAAACGGCTGTAGTCGTAGCGGTTCTCGACGGGGCCGCGCTGCGCGAGATACATGAAGCCCTTGTTGTCGAAGGCGATATCGGTGACGGCATAGTCCTTGTCGGCCTTGACCGTCAGCTCCCAGCGCGGATCGCCGGCGAAGCCTCCGTCACTCGCAATGCCCACCGACCAGATTTCGGCTTTCTCGCCGACGGAATAGTAGAGCCGTCCGCCATGATAGGCGACCGCCCAGACACGGCGTTCGTCCTGCGTATAACCCCAGGTTCCGGGGTCTTCGCTGTCGAAGGCCGCGGCCTGAATGTCCATCACGGCGCCGTCGTCGGCGATCGGGGCCAGCCCATGCGCCGGACGCCCGGCAACGCCATGGTCGAAGCTGTCGATCAGATTGCCGTCGGGGTCGATGCGGTGAATCAGGCCGGTATCGAGATCCGAAGCGAAGAACTGGCGGTGGTTCGGATCGAACGCGAGATTGCCGATGCCGGGCCCGCTGTTGGTGTCGATGTCGGCGAACTTGGAGACCGCGCCCGAAATACCGTCGATCTTCCAGATCGTGCCCGGTCCGCCGCCGTTTTCAGTGCCGAACTGACCCTCCATGAACACAGCGCCGGCGGTGCCGCGGCGCTGCCGTTCCGGCCTGCCGTCATCGTCGGCATCCGGCGTGACGATCTCGATGCCGTGCAGCGAGGTCGCCGCCGCATAGAGGTTGGGGATGCCCGACGGCACGCCATCGCGCATGCCGTCATCATAGGTGATGCCGAACACCTCGCCGATCTGACCCGCCGTCACCTCGAAGGGCGGTGGCGTGTAGACGAGCTGGCCGGAAGCCGGCCCGCCGAGGCGCGAAACGTCGAAAATGCGCAAAGAGGCCTGCGAGGTGTCGATGAAGGTTTCATCGACCGGGTCGACGCCAGGCGGCAGGCCTCCCTTTTCGGAACCGGGAGAGTCGAAATCGGGGATGACGGTGCCGGGAAAGCCGGTCACCGCCATCGAGCCGGGATAGATGACCCGGGTTTCCTGGGCCTTCGCCGCGCCGCCGAGCCAAAGGCCGGCGGACAGCGCCAGGACAAGAACTCCGCCGGTTGTCATTATCGCGCGACGCAGACCGCCGGCGCGAGAAGCCACGAACGAGCCGCGGTCGCAAAACATTGAACTCCCCCCGAAGTCGTCGGAAGAACCATCCGTTTTCGCCGCGCATATCAGGGCAAGGCGCGGCGTTCCGGCTCGTTCGTCCCTGATCGAATTGTCTGTTTTCCGCTTGGTCACGATACGACGGCTGCCTGGCAGGGTCAACGGAATCAGCCGGAAGCCCAGCGCATCGACCTGCTCCCGAAAGCGATGGTCGCGCTGGGCTCCTGTTGGTCCCGGAGACCGCCGGGCCTCGGGGTTTCTGCTCATTGGAGCGTTCCTTTCCGGGCTCGCACGATTGCGGAGCCTGGCCGTCAGTCGCGGCCCGGGACGGAAAGGTTCAATGCGATGTAGGCGCCGGGGCGGATGAGCTGTCTTTGCCGCTTGGGACGATCACCAGATCCAGTCGCCCTTGCCGAGCGCCGATACGGCTTCGACGATGCGGGTGAAGCTCGTGCGCGCCCGGCCGACCGTGTGCCGGGCCCTCAGATAGCCGTGCACCAGCCCAGGCTCCTCGAACCACCAGGCCCGGCCGCCGGCCGCGACGACGCGGTCGCGATAGGCCTCGCCGTCGGACGACAGCGGGTCGCATTCGGCGGTGATCAGCACCGTGGGCGGCAGGTAGGCGAAATCGGCATCGGCGAGCGGATACAAGGTGATGTCGCCGGTCCGGTCAACGCCGCCGGTGCGGATGTGCTTGTAGAATTCGATATCGCGCGCCGTCAGCATTGGTGCCTCGGCGTGCGTCACATAGGAGCCGCGCGAGTGGTCGCCGCCGAGGCTGGGATAGATCAGCACTTGGCCGACCGGCTTCTTCACATGGCCGCGCGTGGCATGGGCAACGGCGGCGCAGAGATTGCCGCCGGCGCTGTCGCCGCAAAGCAGGACCGGGCAATCGTAAGTCCGTGCCGCCCACTCGTAGGCGTCCATGACATCGTCGAAAGCTGCAGGGTGCAGATGTTCCGGCGCCAGCCGGTAGTCGACCGAGACCACCTCGTAGCCGGTGCGGGCGCAAAGCTCGGCGCAGACATCGTCATGGCTGTCCAGCCCGCCAAGGATGAAACCGCCACCGTGGACATAGAGCACCATCGCGGCCTTGTCCGGCGCCGCGTTGCGATAGATGCGGATCGGGATGCTGTCGGGCGTGGCGATGGTGGTCGTTTCCGCCGTCACGCCTTGCGGATAGCCGGCAAAGAACTCACGGCACATCCGGTCGTAGATCGCGCGCTGATCGGCGATCGTGAAGTCGATCGTGTCCGGCGGATAATAGGAATTGGTCTTCTCGATGAAGGCCCAGGTCTCGGCGTCGATGAGTTTTTTGTAGTCGGTCATGGTATTTGGACCGACTGTGAAGGTCGAGCCCGGGCACCCCTCTCTGGCCTGCCGGCCATCTCCCCCGCAAGGGGGGAGATTGGCAGTTTCGGCCATGCCGCCCGTTCTGCGAGGATCGAGATTGGCGAAAGCGACGGCGACATCCGATCTCCCCCCTTGCGGGGGAGATGGCCGGCAGGCCAGAGGGGGGTGTGACGGAACGCCATCGTTTGCGGGCCTATCTGCCCTTCCACACCGGGTCGCGCTTCTCGGCGAACGCCCGGAACCCCTCCAGATTGTCCTCCGAGCCGTAGAGGATATCAACCGTCGGCAACTGCCTGAGCGTCACCTTGTTCATCGCGTCCTGGAAGGTCAGCGCTTCGGCCACCCGCGCCGTTTCCTTGATTGCGGCGAAGACCAGCGGCGGGCCGCTGGCCAAGAGCCGCGCGATCTCCCAGACGCGGTCCTCGAGCTTTTCCTTGGGCAGCACCTCGTTGACCAGGCCCCAACGATGCGCTTCCGCCACATCCATCCAGCGACCGGTGAACAGAAGGTCCATGGCGACGTGATAAGGAATGCGCTTCGGCAGCTTGATCGTCGCGGCGTCTGCAAGCGTGCCGGCGCGGATTTCGGGCAGCGCGAAGGAGGAATGGTCCGACGCGTAGATCAAGTCGCAGGACAGCGCCAGCTCGAAGCCGCCGCCCACCGCCATGCCGTTGACGCAGGCGATCACCGGCTTGTTCAAATCGCGCAATTCCTGCAGCCCGGCAAACCCGCCGACGCCATAGTCGCCGTCGACCGCGTCGCCGGCGGCTGCCGCCTTTAGGTCCCAGCCGGCGCTGAAGAACTTGTCGCCGGCCGTCTTGACGATGGCGACACGCAAGCCGGGATCGTCGCGGAACGCCTTGAAGGTCTCGCCCATCAGCCGCGACGTCTTCAAGTCGATGGCGTTGGCCTTCGGCCGATCGAGCGTGACTTCGAGAACGGTGCCTTCGCGGCGGGTGGTGATGACGTCAGCCATTCTTCTTTTCTCCAAGCACAAGCAGGGCATCCGCGATCCAGGCGCCCTTGCCTTCGGCGCAGACGATCAGCGGGTTGATGTCGAGCTCTTCGATCTCGACTTCATTCTTCTGCACGAAGTCGGCAATGCCGGCGATGGCGTCGATGGCGGCCGAGACGTCGGCCTTGGGCCGGCCGCGGTAGCCTTCGAGCAGCGGATAGAGCCGCAATCCACGCAATGCCGCCTCGATGTCGTCGCGCGTCGCCGGCAGCATGAGCGTTACGCTGTCGCGCAACAGCTCGACCAGCACGCCGCCGGTGCCGAGCGTCATCACCGCGCCGAACATCGGGTCACGGGTGAAGCCGACGATCAGCTCGGCGACGCCGTCGCGCACCATGCGCTCGGCATAGAGGCCGGTGCCGAGCGGCAACAGGTCATGCGCGGCATTGCTGACGGATTCGGCATCCTTGAGGTTCAGCCGCACGGCGCCGACTTCCGACTTGTGGGTCACGCCGAGCGCTTTCAGCGCCACCGGGAAGCCGAGCGCCATCGACGAGATCACCGCCTCGACCGCGTTGGAGGCGCGCTCGCCCTTCGGCACCGGCAGGCCGGCCCCGATCAGACGCGCCTTGGCCTCGGCCTCGTCGGGCGTGATATGATCTCCGTCCGTCGCACCGGCGGCAGACGTGTCGACCGGCTGCGCCTGCGGCTCGCGCCAGGCCCAGCCGATGAAGGCGGCGGCTTGAGCGGCGTCCATGGCTTCCGAAATGCCGAACAACGGCACCATGCCGCGCGCCATCAGCCCGGCGGTGTATTCCTCCGGCAGGTTTTCCGGCAGCGAGGAGACGATGGCGCCCTGCGCCCTGTTGGTCTTCAGCGCCGCCTCGAAGGCGCGCAGCGTCGCCCACCAGTCGGTGTCCGAGCAGCGGTCAGGCCGCGGGAAATCGAGCACCAGCATGTTGAGATCGAAGCCGCCCGACACCATGGCGGTGAAGGTGGCCGTCATCGCCGGCTCGTTGTTCCAGATGAAGGTGTGGTAGTCGAGCGGATTGGCGACCGCCACCAGCGGGCCGAGCGTCGATTTGACATGGGCGCGATGCTCGGCCGTCAGCGTTGGGAAATGCACCCAGCGGCCTTCGGCGCTGTCGGCCATCACGGAGGCCTCGCCGCCGGAACAGCTCATCGACGACAGCTTGTAGCCGGGCAATGGCCCGGTAATGTGCAAGAGCTTCAGCGCCTCGATGAAAGCCGGAATGGAATCGACGCGCGCGATGCCGAGCCGCTTCAGGAAGGCGCCTGAGGCGGTGTCAGAGCCGGCGAGCGAGGCCGTGTGCGACACCGTCGCCTGTCTCGCCTGTTCCGAGCGGCCGACCTTCATGGCGATGATCGGCTTTTTCAACTCGCGGGCTCTCGCAGCCAGCCTCTCGAAGCCGGCTACCGAGTCGAAAGCCTCGATATGCAGGCCGAGCGACGTGACGCGTTCGTCCTCGATCAGACCGAGCGCCATTTCGGAGAGGCCGGTCTGCGCCTGGTTACCGGCCGTCATCAGGAAGGCCATCGGCAGGCCGCGCTTCTGCATCGTCATATTGATGGCGATGTTGGAGGACTGGGTGATGATGGCGACGCCCTTGCCGCCCTCCGGCAACCGGATCCCGCCGTGCTGGTCGGGCCACAACAGCGCGCCGTCGGCATAGTTGATCAGGCCATAGCAGTTGGGGCCGATGATCGGCATCTGGCCAGCGGCGGCGACGAGCTCGGCCTGCAGCCGCTCGCCGTCCTCGTCATAGGCCTCGGTCTCTAGGAAGCCGGCGGCAAAGCAGACGGCGCCGCCGGCGCCGCGTTCAGCCAGCGCCTTGACCACCTCGATGGTGAGATGCCGGTTGACGCCGACAAAGGCGGCGTCCGGCGCACCCGGCAGATCGGCGACGGAGCGGTAGGCCTTGCGGCCGGCGACTTCGTCCTTCGTCGGATGCACCGGCCAGATTTCGCCGGCAAAGCCCATCTTGATCGACTGCGCCACGACGGCGGCGGCCTGCGCCCCGCCGAACACGGCGATCGATTTCGGGCGCAGGAGACGTTCGAGTTTATGCATGGTCATCTTTTCGTTTGAGCACGATCTTTCCCGGAACCGGACCCGGTCTGGGGCGATCATGCTCTAAGCCCCGAACGGACGCAGCAACGCCCGCGAAATAATATGTCGCTGAATCTCCGAAGTGCCTTCCCAGATGCGCTCGACGCGCGCGTCGCGCCAGATGCGCTCCAGCGGCAGGTCGTCCATCAACCCCATGCCGCCATGGATCTGGATGGCTTCGTCGGCAACGAAGGCGAGCATCTCGGTGGCCTTCAGCTTGGCCATCGCCATGTCCTGGTCGGTGACGGTGCCCTGATCGTATTTCCAGCCAGCTTCGAACACCATCAAATCGGCCGCCTTCAGCTCCGTCGCCATATCGGCGAGCTTGAAGGAGACGCCCTGGAACTTGCCGATCTGCTGGCCGAACTGCTGTCGCTGCGCTGCATATTCGATGGCGTGCGAAAGCGCCCGCTCGGCACGGCCGAGGCAGGTCGCGCCGACCTGGAGCCGTGTCGCGCCGAGCCACGAGTTCGCCACCTCGAAACCCTTGTGCACTTCGCCGAGCACCTGGGAAGCCGGCAGCCTGCAGTCGTCGAATTCGAGGATCGAGTTGGTGTAGCCGCGATGTGAGACATTGCGATACCCGTCGCGCACCGAGAAACCCTTGGTGCCCTTGTCGACGAAGAAGGCGGTGATCTTCTTGCGCTTGCCGTGCGGCGAATCCTCTTCGCCCGAAGCCATGAAGACGATTGCAAAATCGGCGATGTCGGCATGGCTGATGAAATGCTTGGTGCCGTTGAGCACCCAGTCCGAGCCGTCCTGAACGGCGGTCGCCTTCATGCCGCGCAGGTCTGAGCCGGCGCCGGGCTCGGTCATCGCCAGGCAGTCCCACTTCTCGCCGCGGATGCACGGGAAGAGATACTTTTCCCGCTGCTCCGGCGTGCCGGCGAGCAGGATGTTGGACGGGCGCGCCACGCAGGTCCAATGCAGCGCGTAATTGGCGCGGCCTAGCTCCTTCTCGTAGAGCAGCCAGCTCACCGTATCGAGACCCGCGCCGCCGACATCGGCCGGCATGTTGGCCGCGTAGAGTCCGGCTTCGATCGCCTTGGCCTTCAGCTCCTCGATCAGCTCGCGGCGCAGCACGCCGGTACGCTCGACCTCGTGTTCATGCGGGTAAAGCTCGTTCTCGACGAAGGCGCGCGTCGTCTCGACGATGAGCTTCTGTTCTTCCGAGAGACCGAAATGCATCGCCTCAGCCCTTCTTCTCGCTCTTCTTCGCCTTTGCGGGCTTGTCAGCTTTTGCCGGCTTCGCGGCCTTCTTCGCCGGCTTGGCCGCCTTAGCCTTTGCGGGGACCGGCTTCTTCGCTGCCAGCTTGGCGAGCCGGTTCGTATACTCCTTGTGCAAGGCGCCGGCGCCCCAGCCCTTGCCCTTGTTCTGCTTCGACAGCGCTTCCATGATCGCGACCAGATTGTCGTCGCGGATCTTTTCCAGCTCGCGGATCGACAGCCCGTTCGCCTGCTCGTCCGACTGCGTGGCGATCAGGTCGACCAGCTCGTCGTTGAACTCCGGCACGTCCATCAGCTTGGTCCACGGCCACTTCAGGCAGGGCCCGAACTGCGCCATGAAGTGGCGCATGCCGGCTTCGCCGCCGGCGACGCGATAGACCTGGAACATGCCCATCTGCGCCCAGCGCAAGCCGAAGGAATAGCGCATGATGTCGTCGAGTTCCTCGACGGTGCAGATGCCATCTTTGACCAGCCACAACGCCTCGCGCCAGGCGGCCTCCAGCAGACGATCGCCGACGAAGGCCTCGATCTCCTTGCGCACCACCACCGGCTTCATGCCGATCGAGGCGTAGAGCTCCTTGGCGACCTCGATCGCCTCCGGGAAGGTCTGCTGGCCGCCGACGATCTCGACCAGCGGCAAGAGATAAACCGGGTTGAACGGATGACCGACGACCAGCCGCTCCGGATGCTTCTTCATCGCCACCTGCATGTCGGTCGGCTTGATGCCGGAGGTCGAGGACCCGACGATTGCGTTGGCCGGCGCGTGCAGGTCGATCTCGGCAAGCACCCTGTGCTTGAGGTCGAGCCGCTCCGGCACGCTTTCCTGGATGAAGTCGGCGTCGGCCACCGCTTCGGCGATGGTCTTGGCGAAGGTGAGCTTGCCTTCCTTCGGCAGGCCGCCGGGCAGCATCTGCTTGTAGGCGCGCCGTGCGCCCTTCATCACCTCGCCGACCTTGCGGGAGGCCTCGGGATCAGGATCGAAGATCGACACATCGATGCCGTTCAAGAGCAGGCGGGCCACCCAGCCGGCGCCGATGACGCCGCCGCCGATGGTGGCCGCCTTGTTGATGATGCTCATGGTCAGGCTCCGGTTCTTGTCTTGGCTGTTTCGGGATCGGTAAGCGGCACACGCTCGCCGGCGCGGATCACCGCGGGGTCGTAGGCCTTGCGCGCGAAGACTTCGAGCACGAAGGGCCGGAAGAACTCGATCGGCAGCGTGTCGTAGTCGGGGTCGAAGCTCGACTGGTCCCAGCGCTCGCAGAACTGGTCGCAATCGTCGAAATAAAGGTGGCCGGCGAAGCGGTCGCGGGCATGCCGGTTGCCGCCGAGATGGTGGGCGTAATAGAGGCGCTGGAAGTCGCCGTGCTTTTCCACCACCCAGGTGCATTGCTCGCGCACGAAAGGCTTCAGGATCGTGGCGGCATATTCGTCGTGATTGTAAGGCGCGTAGATGTCGCCAATGTCGTGCAGCAGCGCCGAGACGATCCAGTCTATGTCGGCGCCGTCGCGCCACGCGCGTGTCGCCGCCTGCAGCGAATGGCCGAGCCGGGTGATCTTGTAGCCGGATAAACCCTGATCGAGCTGCACCAGGGCGTCAAGCAGCCGGTCGCCGGTCTTGGCGGCATAGTCGATCTCATGGGCGGTCAGGAATTCATAGTCTTCCTTGTCGCCGTCCTTCATCGCGGTGAATTTGACGGTAGCCATGGTCAGCTCCCGCCTTATGCCGCGATCGGCGCCCGCTTGGTGAGGTTGAGCTTCTTGCGCACTTCTTCCGGCCCAAGGATCCTGGCGCCGAGATTGGTGACGATGCTGGCGGCGCGCTCGACGAGCTGCGCGTTGGTCGCCAGCACGCCCTTGTCCAGCCAGAGATTGTCTTCCAGGCCGACGCGGACATTGCCGCCCGCAAGCACCGCCGCAGCGGCATAGGCCATCTGGTTGCGGCCGATCGAGAAGGCCGACCAGTTCCAGGTCGAGGGCACGTTGTTGACCATCGCCATGAAGGTGTTGAGGTCGTCCGGCGCGCCCCATGGCACGCCCATGCAGAGCTGCACCAGCGCGTCCGGCTTCAGCACCTGTTCCTCGACCAGTTGCTTGGCGAACCACAGATGGCCGGTGTCGAAGGCTTCGATCTCAGGCTTGACGCCCAGCGCCGTCATCATGCCGCCCATGGCGCGCAGCATGCCGGGCGTGTTGGTCATGACATAGTCGGCCTCGGCGAAGTTCATCGTGCCGCAATCCAGCGTGCAGATCTCCGGCAGGCACTGGCGGACGTGCTCCATGCGGTTGGTCGCGCCGCCCATGTCGGTGCCTTTTTCGTTGAGCGGCAGCGGCGCCTCCGGCGAACCGAACACCATGTCGCCGCCCATGCCGGCGGTGAGGTTCAGCACCACGTCGACATTCGCCTCACGGATGCGCTCGGTCACCTCGCGGTATAGGTGCACGTCGCGCCTCGGCTTGCCGGTTTCGGGGTCGCGCACATGGCAATGGACAATTGCGGCACCCGCCTTGGCGGCCTCGATCGCCGAATCGGCGATCTGCTTGGGCGAGCGCGGCACGTGCGGGCTGCGGTCCTGGGTGCCGCCGGAGCCCGTCACGGCACAGGTAATGAAGACCTCACGGTTCATCGCGAGCGGCATCGTCTTTCCTCCCAAATTCGATCAGCCATGCATGTCGCCCAAACTGGGAACCGGTTTTGGGAAAACGACATGCACCGAAACTACTCCAACAATGACCGACTTGCCGGAAACTGTTTTGCGTTTTACGAAGCCATCATGACTAAAAGCGAAAAGCCGACGATCTTTCGTGCCGAGCATGAAACACTCAAGGTGACGTTCCTGGTGTTCTCGGGCGCGTCGATCATGTGCGTCGCCTCGGCCGTCGATCCGCTGCGCGCCGCAAACCGCATTTCCGGCGAGACGCTGTTCGATTTCAAGCTGGTCTCGGTCACCGGAGAGGCGCCGGTGACAACATGCGGCCTGCCGGTTGCCGTCAGCGGGCGCTTCGATGCCGCCGAGCCGACCGACATGCTGGTTGTCGTCGCCGGCTTCGGCACGCAGAACTACGCCACCGCCGCGCTGCTTGCCGGTCTGCGTAGGGCAGCTCGCGCGGCCCGCGCCTGCGGTGGTGTCGAGGCGGGCACCTGGCTGGTCGCGCGCGCCGGGCTGCTCGAGGGCCGCAGCGCCACCACGCATTGGGAAGACATGGAGGATTTCTCCGCCGCCTTTCCCGGCGTCGACGTGCGACCTGACCGCTATGTCATCGACGGGCCGGTCTTCACCTCCGGCGGCGCCTCGCCGACCTTCGACCTGATGCTGCATCTGGTCCGCACCAGACTCGGCATGGCCGCCGCTCTCGATGTGGCGAGCGTCTTCATCTACGACCAGGCGCGCGCCGCGACCGACGCGCAGCCGCTGGTCTCGCTCGGCCGGCTCGACGGCTACGATCCGCGGCTGGCGCAGGCGATCCGGCTGATGGAAGCGCATGTCGACCAGCCGTTGACCATCGATGCGGTGGCCAAGCGCGCCGGCGTGACGGCGCGAACGCTGGAGAGCATTTTTCGCAAGTCGATCGGCGAGACGCCGGGCGCCTATTATCTGCGGCTCCGCCTCAGCGCCGCCCGCCGCTTGGTGGTCGACACGCGCATCGCCATGGCTGACATTGCCGGGCGCACAGGGTTTTCGTCCGCAGCCGCGTTTTCCCGGGCGTTTTCCAGGGCTTTTGGCGAGGCGCCGGTCAGGCTGCGGCGCGGCTGAGTATCCAGTCGGTCGCGACGGCGAGGTCATCGATAACCGCAGTGGGAGCGGGATCGAATCGTGTTTCGTCGTTTGGGCGATACTTGCCCGTCCGCACCAGCAGCGCCGCTCCAAGTCCGGCGCTGAGCGCGCCGGCGACGTCGCTTTCGGCATCATCGCCGACCATGACCGCATCGGCGGCCCGGCAGTTCAACTCGGCGAGCGCCGCATGGAAAAAATCCGGGGACGGCTTGCCCAGCACGACAGGGCTTCGACCGCTGGCGAATTCGAGGGCCGCCACGAAGGCGCCGGCGTCGAGGCTGAGCTCGCCGTCGGCATCCTTGAAGGTTCGGTTGGTGGCAAGCGCCAGAAAATCAGCACCGGCAACCAACTCGCGGAACGCTCGGTTGAGGCTCGCATAGTTGAAGGCCTCGCCGGCATCGCCGACGACGACAGCGCAGCCATTGCTGCCCTCCAGGCCGGAAAACTCGGCTTCGAGCTTGGGATGGACGAGCAAATGCGGCCGGCGGTCATGCCCGCGCAGCCATTCCACCGCGGCGCGCGCCGGCGTCAGCAATTCTTCATCCGCAAGCTCGACGCCCAGAGCGGCAAGCTGCGCGATGATTCTGTGGCGCGGCGAACGTGTCGTGTTGCTGACGAAGCGGAGTGGCAGTCCGGCCGCACGCAAACGCTCGACCGCGGCTACAGCGCCCGGTATCGGGGTGTCGCCGTCATAGACGACACCCGCAAGGTCGAGCAGCACCGCGCGTATCATCGGCGCAGGATGGAGAAACAGTCTCCGTTCGTCAAACCAGTGAAAATCGGGCCACGGAAAACAGACCCATGGAAAATCGGGCCGCGGAGATCAGGCGGCGTCGCGGCCTTCGCGAACAATGCGCGAGCGCATGCTCTTGGCCAGCGCCGTTTCGAGCCGCGCGGCGACCGCGCGATCCCATTCATTTGTCTTGCGGGCGCCATCCTTCGGATGCGGCAGCGCCATCAGCCGATCGATGATCGATCCAGCCTCGCCCGGAGAGAGCAGGGCGTCGATTTCGCGTTCGTGCTGCATACGTTTCGCCTCCTTCTTTCCTTCCCGCCGCATGTCCACAATATAGGAGATCCGTGACGGCTGTTTGAAGGCAAGAGCGGGGCGATTGAGGGGCAGCGCGGGGCAAAACCTTGTCATCAGTTTCAGCCCCGCGAAAAGCTGTTTTATCTTAGAGTCCGCTTGAACGATCGGCTGTGTAAGGGCGAGCGCCCTTACACGTAGCGGTTGACGATGTTCTCCAGCAGCTCCTGCCGGCCGGAGCGCGGCTGCGGCTCGATCTTCTTCTTCACCACGCGCTCGGCGATCTCCTCCAGCGTGCGCTTGCCGGAAAGCATCGCCTTGCCCTCGGCCGTGTTCCAGCCGGCATAGCGTTCGGCGAGCGGGCCGGACAGCGCCTTGTCCTCGATCATTTTCGCGGCCGCCTTGAGGCCGCGCGCGCAGGCGTCCATGCCGCCGATATGGCCGATCAGCAGGTCTTCGGGGTCGAGCGATTGGCGCCGAAGCTTGGCGTCGAAATTGGTGCCGCCGGTCTTGAAGCCGCCGCCCAGCAGGACCTGGTAATAGGCCAAAGCCATTTCCGGCACGTTGTTGGGGAACTGGTCGGTGTCCCAGCCCGACTGGTAGTCGTTGCGGTTCATGTCGATCGAGCCGAAGATGCCGAGCGCGTTGGCCAAACCCAGTTCGTGCTCGAAGGAATGGCCGGCGAGGATGGCGTGGCCCTGCTCGATGTTGAGCTTGACCTCCTTCTCCAGCCCGAAGCGCTTAAGGAAGCCGTAGACGGTAGCGACATCGTAGTCGTACTGGTGCTTGGTCGGCTCCTGCGGCTTCGGCTCGATCAGAATCGTACCCTTGAAGCCTATTTTGTGCTTGTAGTCGACGACGAGGTTGAGGAAGCGGCCGGCCTGCTCCTGCTCGCGCGCAAGGTCGGTATTGAGCAGCGTCTCATAGCCTTCGCGCCCGCCCCACAGCACATAGTTCTCGCCCTTCAGCTTCTTGGTCACATCGATGCACTTCTTCACCGTCGCCGCCGCATAGGCGAACACGTCCGGATCGGGATTGGTGGCCGCGCCCGACATGAAGCGGCGATGCGAGAAGAGGTTCGCCGTGCCCCAGAGCAGCTTGACGCCGGTCTGTTTCATCTTGGCCGAAAAATAATCGGCGATCTCGTCAAGGCGCGCGGCGCTCTCGGAGAAATCCTTGCCCTCGGGGCGGACGTCGGCGTCGTGGAAGCAGAAATAGGGGGCGCCGAGTAGCGAGAACATCTCGAAGGCCACGTCGGCCTTGAGCTTCGCCAGGTCCATCGTGTCGACGCCGCCGGGCTTGGCGAACCAGGGGCGGTCGAAGGTCTGGCCGCCGAACGGGTCGCCGCCCTGCCAGGCGAAGGAATGCCAGTAGGCGACGGCGAAGCGCAGATGGTCTTCCAGCCGCTTGCCGGCCACGACCTCGTCCGGGTTGTAGAACCGGTAGGCCAGCGGATTGGTCGAATCCGGCCCCTCATATTTGATCTTCTTGATGTCGCCGAAAAATACGCTGCTCATGGGTCCTTCCTCTCCAAGGTGCTTCGGCCCGATTACCTCAGGCGTAATTGGTTTCGCTCTTTCGCCAGGCGAAAAGGGTCATGTCGAAACGATCCAACGAAGGATAAAGACAATGACCGACCTCAACACGATCGCCCGCAACTACATCATCGCCTGGAACGAGAGCGATGCGGCGCGCCGCAAGGCCCTGCTCGAGGCTGCCTTCACCAAGGATGTCAGCTATCGCGACCCGGTCATGCAGGGCGACGGCCATGACGGTATCGCTGCGCTGATCGACGGCGTGCAGCAGCGCTTCGCCGGGTTCCGCTTCTCGCTGAAGGGTGAGCCCGACGGCTTCGCCGACCGCATCCGCTTCTCGTGGAATCTGGGACCTGAGGGCGCAGAGTCCGTCATCGAAGGCACCGACATCGGCGTTATCGAGAACGGCCGCCTGAAGAGCGTCACCGGCTTCCTCGACAAGGTGCCGGCGCAGTGAGGCCAACTTGGGGAGGGGGATGCGAGGCACGGCGCCGAAGCTGCTGATCTCCCCCTCAGAGGGGGAGATGCCCGGCAGGGCAGAGGGGGGTGCCTCGCGCCCGCTCATGCGACTACAGGGTACCTGGCGCCCGCTCACGCGGTTACCGCCCTGATCGCCGGATAAAGCGCGCGGTAGCGCTGATAGGCATCCGCGAAGGCGCCGCCGAGGCCGGCATCCGGTTCGATCGTGGCGTCGGTCGCCGGCGCGGTGCAGACGGCAAGCGGATCGGCACTAGTCGCGGCGATCAGGCCGAGGCGCGCCGCGCCGAAGGCGGCGCCGAAATCGCCGTCGGCCGGAATGTCGACCGGCAGCTGAAGCGCGGTGGCGATCGCCTTCAGCCAGTAGCGCGAACGCGAGCCGCCGCCGATCGCGGTCACTCGGCTAAGCGTCGTGCCGGCCGTCTTCAGCGCTTCGAGACTGTCGCGGAAGGCGAAGGCGACGCCTTCGAGCACGGCCTGCGTCAGCACCGCGCGGCTCGATTGATGCGCCAGCCCGGTGAACGACCCGCGGATGGCGGAATCGTTGTGCGGCGTGCGCTCACCCGAGAGATAAGGCAGGAAGGTGACGCCCGTCGGCGCCTTGAGTGTGTCGCCGAGCTCGCCGGTCAGGTCGCCGGCGCCTTTGCCGGTGATCTCCGACAGCCAGTTGAGCGAATCGGTGGCCGACAGAATGACGCCCATCTGGTGCCAGGTGGCGGGCAGCGCATGGCAGAACGTGTGCACCGCGCTTTCCGGATTGGGCAGATAGGACGCATTGGCGGCGAACAGCACCCCCGACGTGCCGAGCGACACGAAGGCGTGGCCGGCGCCGACCGTGCCCATGCCGCAGGCCGAAGCCGCATTGTCGCCGGCGCCGCCGGCAACCGGAATGCCGTCCGCGACACCCCATTTCGCCGCGAGCTCGGTGCGCAAGCCGCCGGCCTTCGCCGTGCCTTCGACCAGCGACGGCATATGCTTCTCGTCGAGCGATGTCGCTGCCAGCAGCTCGGGCGACCAGCGGCGCTTGCCGACATCGAGCCAGGAGGTGCCGGCCGAATCCGACATTTCCGAAATATGCTCGCCGGTCAGCCAGAGGCGCAGATAGTCTTTTGGCAACAGCACCTTGGCCACCTTGGCGAAGATTGCCGGCTCGTTGTTCTTCACCCAGCTGAGCTTTGGCGCCGTGAAGCCCGGAAACACGATGTTGCCGGTGAGCCTGCGGAAGCGCGGGTCGGCGTCGAGCGCGGCCGCCTCGACATGGCTGCGCGTGTCGTTCCACAGGATGCAGGGGCGCAGCACCTTGTCCGAGGCATCGAGCAGGGTGGCGCCATGCATCTGGCCGGAAAGGCCGATGCCCCTGGCCGCCGCAAGTTCCTTCGGATGGGAAGCCTTGAGCTCGGCAATCGCCGTCTCGCAGGCCTCGATCCAGTGCGCCGGATCCTGCTCGGACCAGCCGGGATGCGGGCGCGAGACCTCGAGCGAGCCATGGCCGGAGGCGATGACATTCTGGCGATCATCGATCAGCAGCGCCTTGACGCCCGATGTGCCCAGGTCGAGGCCGAGATACATAATGTCCTCCCACTGCCATTAATTTTTTCGGAACTCGAAAAAATCTGGCTTGGCCAGTTCTTATGACAAGATCCGCCTCGGGTCAATTCTCTGACAAATCGGCCGCGCGTCGCGAGAACAGCGCCGACAGCGGGCTGTCCGGCCGTGCCAGCTGGCGCTCGGCGGTCAACGCCCGCGCCAGTGCGCGATCACCGGCGTGAAGCGCGGCCTCGATCAGCGTCAGGTCGATCACGTCGCGCTGCGCGTGGCTGCCGCCGAAGCGATGGGCAATCGAGCGGATCGGCCGGATCAGGCGCACCGCTTCGTCATAGCTGCCCGCGCCGAATGCCTTGATGGCCATGGTCAGGGGATGGCCGACGTCACGCGTGAAAGCGGCATTGTCGTCATTGCCATGCATCGCGTCGCGCTGCGCTTCGATCAAGGTCTGCGCCGGTCCCTCCAGCCCGGCGCCGACAAAGGCCATCATCGCATGCGCGTCGTTGAAGGCGTAATTGCCGGCGGCGGCCTTAGGCGCCCAGTTCGCGGCGAGCACCGCCCAGCGGTCGCCGACGTCGACGCCACCGAGATTGAGACGCCACAGGATCGCCGAGGCATCGACCATGTTGAGCGCCAATGTCGAGCGGTCGCCGTAGATCGGCCCGTCATAGAGCCGCAGCACCTCGTCGATCTCGCCGAGGTCGTAGTGAAACAGCGCCAGATGCCACCAATTGTGGATCTTGAGGAAGCTGTCCTTCGTCCAAGCCTCCGGGTTGGCGCGCATCCAGGCGATGCCGTCCTTTTGCCGGCTCTGCATTTCCATGACATGCGCCACCGCGTGCTGCGCCCAGCCGTCGCGCGGCTCGATCTCGACCGCCTGCCGGCCGAAGCTCTCGGCACGGGCATAGTCGCCCATCTCCTCCAGGCCAAAGGCCTGCATGCCGAGAATGGCGTGATAGCCCGGCATGCCCCTTTGCCAGGCCGGCAGCGCCCGGCCGATGCGGTCGCGCAGCATGCGGGCATTGCCGGTGAAGAAATCGATCTGGTGTCCGACCTGCAGCGCCAGCGCGTCAAGCGGGTTGTCGATCGCGATGTCCTCCACGATGCGGGCGGCCTCGTGCCAGCGTCCGCCGGCAAGATGGCCGAGAGCTGCGACATGCGCCTGCTCGCGCGTGGTGGCGACAAGCGGCAGCGCCGCTTCGTGGCAGGTTCGCGCGACAGCCGTTGCCTCCCGTTCGGTGGCGAGCCCGAACAGATAGCCCTTGAACACATGCGCCATGACGAAGCCGGGGTCGTCGGCGATCGCGCGGTCGATTGCAGCGACCGGATCGCCGATGAAGCACTGCAGCTCACGGATGGCTCTGGCGTAGGACGGAAACCCGGCTTCGGTCGCGCCTGAATAGGTCAGGCCGAATGCGTCCTTCAGCGCCATGCCATGTCCTCGCTGATCGCGACTTTACTGTTCGGACTGTGATCCTAGAGCATCGCCAACCAACCCGCCAACCGTGGACGACACGACTTCGTAGCTACCGCGCTATGCGCACGGCCTCAATTCCCCGAGCGCATCGCCACCGTGGCGATGCCGGCGCCGACCAGCAACGTTCCGCCGGTGCGGTTGAAGATGCCGATAGCCTTCGGGTTGCGCACGATCGCGCGGGCCCTGGATGCCACCAGCGCATAGCCGAAGGCGTTGGTGAAGGCGAGCGCCAGGAAAGTCGTCTCGAAGATCAGCATCTGCGTCCAGAAATCGGCGTGGCGGTCGAGGAACTGCGGCAGGAAGGCGACGAAGAAGGTGATGCTCTTCGGGTTGAGCGCGGTGACCAGCCAGGCATGCGCCATCATCCTTGCCGCCGACACCACATCGGTGCGCGGTTCGGCCTTGAGGGCGCCGCCGGCGCGGAACAGTTTGATGCCGAGATAGATCAGATAGCCGGCGCCGATCACCTTGAGCATCGTGAACACGGTGGCCGAGGCGGCGAGCAGCGCGCCGATGCCCAGCATCGACAGCGTCATTGCGGTGAAGTCGCCGAGCGCGACGCCGACCGCCATCGGCAACGCGGTGCGCCAGCCCTGGCCAAGCGCATAGGAGACGACCAGGAGGATCGTCGGGCCCGGGATGACGAGAAGAATGGTGGAGGCGGCGGCGAACGCAGCCCAGTTTTCGAAGGACATTTCCTTACTCCTTGAGCGCAAAGAACAGGATAAATCCCGGGGTCGTCGCGATTGTAAAGAGGGCGTGCTGAGAATCTTCAGCACCTGTCTGGTGTCTTTCCTGCAACCGGGTAACGGGCCGTTAGGGTTAAGCCCGGCTCCAGCCTCTTCATCCTTTTTCAACCATGACCGATGAAAATGCCCCCATCCGGCCGGACCGTGCTTCCCGCCGACAGCGTAGGGTTTGGTGTATGCGCGAGTTGCCGCAAAGTCTGACGCCGCCTTCGAACGGCGACACAATCGAAACCGAAATTCAGCTTTCCCGCCGCGCCATGCTTTCCGGCGCAGGGGCCCTGGCGCTGCTCGGCATCGCCGGATGTAGCACCACCGACACGCTCGACCTGCCACAATTGCAGATCGACGACACCACGACCGGCTCGGTGCATCCTATGCGTCCGGCGATCAGCGTCGACAAGAACATCACCGGCCCGGACGTGATGTATGCTTCCCTCGCCGACGGCGGCTTCCAGGTGCCTGCCGTGCCCTGGCAGAAGGTCAAGCCGGAGTTCCGCCGCCAGATCGTCGTCGACAAGACCGGCGAGGCGCCCGGCACCATCGTCGTACATCTGCAGGAGCGCATGCTCTATCTGGTCCAGCCGGGCGGCGACGCCATCCGCTACGGTGTCGGCATCGGCAAGGACGGCTTCCGCTGGTCGGGCCGCGCCAATATCCAGTACGGCCGCGAATGGCCGGTCTGGACGCCGCCGCCGGAAATGATCCAGCGCAAGCCGGAGCTGGTGAAATGGCAGGGCGGCCAGCCCGGCGGCCTCACCAACCCGCTGGGAGCGCGGGCGCTCTACATCTACCAGAACGGCAAGGATACCGGATACCGCATCCACGGCTCGCCGGAATGGTGGAGCATCGGCCAGGCAATGTCGTCGGGGTGCGTGCGGCTGATCAACCAGGACATCATCGACCTCTACAGCCGCGTGTCGAAGAAGAACCCGGTCGTCGTCGTCTGATCTTTTGGGGGGCGGCCCGTGCGGCCGCCACTTTTCGGGATCATGCTCCCGTTTCTTTCGTTGCGCGATGCTGCAAGACAGGCGAAGGTGCCCTGAAAACTTTCGCCTCGGGAGAGAAAAAGCATGGCCGGAACTTTCGTCATCGCGCAGGGCGGCGGCCCGACCGCCGTCATCAACCAGACGGTCGTCGGCGCCACGCTGGAAATCCGCAAGCGGCATCCCGGCGCCAAGGTCCTGGGCTCGATCCATGGCGTGCGCGGCATCCGCGACGGCAACTATGTCGATCTCTCCGCCATCCCCGAAGACCGGCTGCGGCTGATCGCCGGCACGCCGAGCGCGGCGCTGGGTTCGACCCGCGACAAGCCTGACGCCGCCTATTGCGAGGTGATCCTCAACGGCCTGAAGAAGGCCGGCGCCGACGCCTTCATCTATATCGGCGGCAACGACACGTCGGGCACGCAGCAGATCCTGACCGATGCCGCGGGCGGCACGATGGCCTTCGTGCACGCGCCGAAAACCATCGACAACGACCTCGAGGAGAACGACCACACGCCGGGCTTCATCTCGGCGGCCGAGTTCGTCGCCGGCGCCTTCCTCTCCGTCGATCTGGATTTCCGCGCGCTGCCCGGCATCTATGTCGGCATCGTCATGGGCCGGCATGCCGGCTTCCTCACCGCCGCCGCGGCGGCCTGGCAGCTCGACCCCGACAGCGGCCCGCATCTCGTCTATGTGCCGGAGCGCGCCTTCTCGGCCGAACGCTTCATCGACGATGTCCGCAGGACGCTCGACCGCCACAAGCGCTGCATCGTCGCCGTCTCGGAAGGCGTCAGCACCGCCGACGGCAAGGCGCTGGTAGAAAGCCTGGTGCCGCCGGAAAAGCTCGAGCGCGACCAGCACGGCAACGTCAAATTGTCGGGCAGCGATCTGCCGGCGGCGCTCGAAAGGGCCTTGGCCGAGGGCCTGCCGGGCAAGCGGGCGCGGGTCGACGCTCTGGGCTACATGCCGCGCGGCTATGTCGGCGCGATCAGCGCCGTCGACGCGCAAGAAGCCTTCGATGCCGGCGCCTTCGCGGTTGCGGTCGCTGAAGAAGGCGGCGGCTCGGTGGCGCTGCAATATGACGGCGCAAAGACAGTGCTGAAGAAGGTGCCGCTGAAGGCGGTCGCCGGCAAGACGCGCCACATGCCGGACGATTTCATGAAACCGGACGTCAACCAGCTTTCGGAGGCCGGCATGGCCTATCTGAAGCGGCTGGTGCCGGAAAAATACAAGGTCGGAAAGCCTTTCGTCTGATGGGCGACCTCGTGGTCGGCGACTGGTTCGGCAAGGCCGTCATCGACGCCCAGACGACGATACTGACCGAGCCGTTCGTGCATGATTTCGTGCGCGCCAACATCTGGCATCTCAAGGGCCGCGACGCCGACCTTTTGGTCGATACCGGCATGGGCATCTGCCGGCTGGCGCCCGAGATCGACACGCCGGCGGGCAAGCCGCTGATCGTCGTCGCCACCCACATCCACCTCGATCATGTCGGCTCGCTGCACGAATTTCCATTGCGGATGGGGCCGAAGGCGAGCGCAGCGCGGTTCGACAGCATGGATGATGCCGTCACCTACGCTTACATGTTCCACAATCTCGATGGCGCGGTGTCCAAATTGCCCGCGCCCGGCTGGGAGGCGGCCAACTATCGGATTCCACCGGCGCCGCTGACCCGCGCGCTCGACGAGGGCGATATCGTCGATCTCGGCGACCGGAAATTCCGCGTGCTGCATCTGCCCGGACATTCGCCGGATTCGATCGCGCTGTTCGACGAGGCCGACGGCCTGTTCTTCGCCGGCGACGCCATCTATGACGGCATGCTGATCGACGACCTGCCGGATTCGGACCGTGCTGCCTATTGCCGCACCATGCAGCGTCTGCTCGACCTGCCGATACGCATCGGCCATGGCGGCCATGGCCCGAGTTTCAACGGCGAACGGATGCGTGAGATCGCCTCTTCCTATCTGCGCCGAAGAGAGCGCTTCGTGAGCGCTCTCTGAATTAAATCTTCGTAAGGTCGTCTCAAAACCCTAATTCGGGCCGATCGGCACTCTAGATGTCTGGCTGTCGATCCGGCCGGCTGCCATGCATGGCGAGACAGGCAATCCCGGTCGTCGACACGCCGACGGGCGCGCTCTTTGACAGCCCGCGGCGCCGGATCAACTCTCGCCCGGACAGAACGACCATGTCACCATTAAGCATTCTTCGCAGACATCGCGTCGCGGCCCTGCTGGGCGCTGCGCTGATCATCTCTCCCGTCGTGGTTTCCTTCGCGCAAAACACCGGCAATGCCGGTCTGAGCAATGCGGTCGCGACGACGCAGACGCCGGTCGCAGGCATCACCGCGCCGAACGGCTCGTTCGCGCCGGTCGTCGCCATCGCCAAGCCGGCTGTCGTGACCGTGACGACCATGATGAAAGCGCAGCCCGGGGGCATGAGCGATGGCTCGCCCTTCGACGGCAATTCGCCCTTCGACCAATATTTCCAGCAGTTCTTCGGCGACCAGGGCATCCCGATGCCGAAGACGCCGCCACAGCAGCAATCGCCGCGGCAGGAGGCTTTGGGCTCCGGCTTCATCGTCGGCTCGGACGGCACCATCGTCACCAACAACCACGTCGTCGACGGCGCCACCTCGATCAAGGTGACGCTGGACGACGGGACCGAACTTTCCGCCAAGCTCGTCGGCCACGACGCCAAGAACGATCTGGCGGTGCTCAAGATCAAGGCGAGCAAGCCGCTGCCGACCGTGAAATGGGGCGATTCCGACAGGCTGATGACCGGCGACCAGGTGCTGGCGATCGGCAATCCGTTCGGCATCGGCACCACGGTCACCGCCGGCATCGTTTCGGCGCGCGGCCGCGACCTGCATAGCGGGCCGTTCGACGATTTCATCCAGATCGACGCGCCGATCAACCACGGCAACTCCGGCGGCCCGCTGGTCGACGTCGCCGGCAATGTCATCGGCATCGACACCGCGATCTATTCGCCCAATGGCGGCAGCGTCGGCGTCGGCTTCGCCATCCCATCGAACCAGGCTCAGAAGGTCGTCGCCAAGCTGATGAAAGGCGGCAATATCGAATACGGCTATCTCGGCGTGCAGATCCAGCCTGTCACGCAGGATGTCGCCAGCGCCATAGGCCTCGATCACCCGGGCGGCGCGCTGGTCGCGGCAGTCACCGACGGGTCGCCCGCGGCCAAGGCCGGCATCGAAACAGGCGATGTCATCACCGGCTTCGCCGGCCAGGAGATCAAGGATCCCAAGGATCTTTCGCGCGCCGTCGCCGACGTCTCGCCCGGCAACAAGGAAACGCTGAATGTCTGGCGCAACGGCAAGACGATGCAGATATCGGCCGATGTCGGCCGCAACACCGAAGACCAGAAGACCGCGTCGAATGGAGAAGGCGGCAAGCCATCGGCCGAACAGGGCCTGCGCGTACCGTCGCTCGGCCTTGGCCTGACCGATCTCACGCCCGACATTCGCGAGCAGCTCAACCTCGCCGACAACCAGCGCGGCGCCGTGGTCGAGCGTGTCAATCCGGACAAGGCGGCCTCGGCCGCCGGCCTTGAGCCGGGCGATGTCATCGTTGCGGTCGACCGCACGCCGGTCAAGAGTGCCAGGCAGGCAAACCAGGCGATCGCCGAGGCCGGCAAGTCCGGCAGGAAGTCGGTGCTTTTGCTGGTCGACCGTGGCGACGTGCAGATCTTCGTCGCCGTGCCCTTCGCCGCCGGCTGAGAAACTTGCCTGGAGCCTGTCGGCCTCTCCGGCAGGCTCCGGCGACAAGATTTCGGTTGCCCGCGGGGACGTCTTCGAGAACACTGCCATGCGCCGGCAAGCGGCCTGGTCACAGGAGGCATCTCATTGGTCACCCGCGGCTTCTTTTCCGGACGGCGTCCTCCTTCCGACATAGACGCGCGCATCCCGCCGGGACAATATCTGGAACAGGGTTTTCCGGTTCTCTCGGCCGGGCCGACGCCGCGCGTGCGCACGGAGGACTGGTCGTTCACGCTCAAGCACGGGCCGCGCCCGGTCAAGAAGTGGAACTGGGCCGAATTCAACGCCCTGCCGCAGAGCAAGATGACCCGCGACATCCATTGCGTGACGGCATGGACCAAGTTCAACACGCCCTGGCAAGGCGTGCTGATCGACGACATCTTCGCCGATGCCGGCATCGAGCCACCGACCGCGTTCACGCTGGCGCTCTCCTTCGACGGCTATTCCACCAATGTGCCGACCAAGGACCTCGTCACCGGCAAGGCGATGGTGGCGCTGCTTTACGAGGGCAAACCGATCCCCGCCGACCATGGCGGCCCGGCGCGGCTTCTGGTGCCGCATCTCTATTTCTGGAAGTCGGCCAAATGGGTGAACGGCCTGCAGTTCACCGAGCGCGACGAGCCGGGTTTCTGGGAGCTGCGCGGCTATCACATGTATGGCGACCCGTGGCGTGAGCAGCGCTATTCAAGCGATCCGTAAGTGGCGACCGTGAGTGGCTATCCATGAGCGCCGAACCGCAGCCGCAATCGCCGTGGCAGACGGCCACGATCAGCCGCGTCGAAAAGCGCACGCCGCGCGTCACCAGCTTCTGGTTCCAGCCGTCGCGTCCGTTCACCCATCTGGCGGGGCAGCATGTCGACGTCAGGCTGACGGCGCCGGACGGCTATCAGGCACGCCGTTCCTATTCCATCGCCTCGGCGCCGGAGGCAGGCGCCGGCGTCGAACTGGCGATCGAGCGGCTCGACGACGGCGAGGTCTCACCCTTCTTCCACGATGTGGCGGAGGTCGGCGACGAGATCGAATTGCGTGGGCCGCTCGGCGGCCATTTCATCTGGGAGGTGAGTGACGGCGGGCCGATCCTTCTGGTCGGCGGCGGCTCCGGCGTGGTGCCGCTGATGGCGATGGTGCGCCATCGCGCCTCGCAAAAATCGGCTGCGCCGATCGCACTGGTGTTGTCGGCGAGGGTCTGGGACGAAGTGATCTTTCGCGACGAATTGATCGGCCTCGACGACCGCCGCGACGGCTTCGATCTTGTGCTGACGCTGACGCGCGAGCAGGCCCGCCGCCCCGCCGACTACTCCCGGCGCGTCGACGCAAAGATGATGGCCCAAGCCATGGAGCGGCTGCCAAAGGCGCCGAGGCTCGCCTATGTCTGCGGCTCGAACGCGTTCGTGTCGGCCGCCGCCGAGGCCCTGATCGATGCCGGCGTTCCCTCAGGGCTGATCCGCACCGAGCGTTACGGGGTGTGAATGTGCGCAATCTCTCCTGACCGGAAGAAGGCCGCCAAAGACGCCATAGGCAGCGACGGCTTGGCAACCTGAGGCCGGCAAATGCACCCGAATCAGGGTCCCGATCAGCCTCGAAATGGTTAAGAGTATCGAAAAGTGACTATTAGGAGATTCTAAAATCGAACCGAACGGTTCGTTTCTGTTGACGGTGCGTGCAGGATGGGGTGAACATTGGTGGTCGGACACACTTGGTGAGCTAAACGGTGAAATGGCATAAGCATTTGATTCAGCTATGGAAAAATCTTGTGCTAGGAACGGTCTGCGCAATTTCAAGATGTGGATTCATGGTCCAGGCGGAACAACTTCGTGATTGGAATCCGGCAGCCGGCTTACCCACATCGGCGCTGTCCGAACGACGCGATTTCCATTCCCAAGACACGCCGCTAGACGGACGGAAATAAAGATACTGGAGTACCAAAAATGAAAAAGATTGTTCTCACTGCCGCCGCCGTTCTGGCCATTTCCGGCAGCGCCTTCGCTGCTAGCGACAACTATGGTTCGAACGGTGCCAATCAGCCGGCTGCCGCGGTCGACACCTCCTACACGGCTTCGACCAAGTCGGATGCGGCCGCACAGAAGCCCGTCACCCAGGGCGCCGACCGCAACCTCTTCGGCAACAACTAACAGCCGAACCCGACCATGATCCGGAAATGAGGGGCCGCCATGGTCGACAGGAGACGGACGGCGGGGCCGCCCGCCGCCGCCCAGAATTCAGGAGTAATTGAAATGAAGAAGATTGTTCTTGCCACTGCGGCCGTTTTGGCCCTTTCCAGCGCCGCTTTCGCGGGCAGCGACAACTACGGCAACAGCGGCGTCAACCAGCCGGCTCCCGCCGTCGACACGACCCGCACCTCGTCGACCAGCACCGACTCGCCGGTCTACAAGTTGCTGAACTCGTCGAATGATGCACAGAAGTCGGCCCCGCAGGGCAGCGACCGCAACCTGTTCGGCCGCTGACAGCCGCAGGCAGTTGAAAAAAGGCGGCGAGCCTGGCTCGCCGCCTTTTTGTTTGCCGGAGCGGAGGGACGCCGGCCTCAGGCCGCCTTCGCCTCTTCGCGATGCAGCGTGAAGGAATGGCCGTCAGCGTCGAAGATGTGCAGGTCGCCGGCGCTGGCGTTCAGCCGCAAGGTCTCGCCGCGCTTGACCTCGACGTTGCCCGGCAGCTTGGCCACCAGCGGCAGGTCGGCGCGGCCGATATCGACATAGACGAGTTGCACCTCGCCAAGCTGCTCGATGTAATCCACCTTGCCTTCGAACAGATAGTCGGTGCCGGTGGCGATCGCGAGATCCTCCGGCCTGACCCCGAAGCTCACCGCCGCGCCATTCGCCGAGGCCGGCGTTGCGATCGGCACGGTCGCCTTGCGGTCGCCGACATGGCTGACCACGGTCGGGTTGCCGGCCTTCTCGACCTTCGCCGGCAATATGTTCATGGCGGGCGAGCCGATGAACTGAGCGACGAACAGATTGCCCGGCCGCTTGTAGAGCTCCATCGGCGTGCCGACCTGCTCGACAACGCCTTCCTTCAACACCACGATGCGGTCCGCCAGCGTCATCGCCTCGACCTGGTCGTGCGTGACGTAGATCATCGTCGTGTTGGGCATCTGCTCCTTCAGCTTGGCGATCTCGATGCGGGTGGCGACGCGCAATGCGGCATCGAGGTTCGACAGCGGCTCGTCGAACAGGAACACCTTCGGATTGCGCACGATGGCGCGGCCGATGGCGACGCGCTGGCGCTGGCCGCCCGACATCGCCTTGGGCAGGCGGTCGAGATATTTGGTGAGCTGCAGGATCTCGGCCGCCTGGCGCACCCGCTTGTCGATCTCGGCCTTGCTTTCCTTGCCGATCTTCATCGAGAAGGCCATGTTGTCGTAGACCGTCATATGCGGATAGAGCGCGTAGGACTGGAACACCATGGCGATGCCGCGCTTCGACGGCGGCACGTCGTTGACCACCTCGCCGTCGATCTTGAGCACGCCGGACGTGATCTCCTCGAGGCCGGCGATCGACCGCAGCAAGGTCGACTTGCCGCAGCCGGAGGGCCCGACAAAAACGATGAACTCGCCCGATTTGATGTCGAGGTCGATGCCGTGGAGAATGTTGAGGTTGCCGTATGATTTCCTCACCTGGTTCAGCGTGACATCGGCCATGGTTTTCTCTCCCAGTGATTGTCCGTTGCAAACTCAGTCGATACGCCCGAACCAGGCGCCATAGCCGCCGAGGCGGATGGACCTGGTGCCAGCTTGTCCCGAAAAGCCATGCCCCGGCAAGGGCTGCGGCGAGCCTTTGCCGAGATCGATCTCGGCAGGCTTGCTGCCGAGATTGAAGACGCAGGCGATGCGCTCATTGCCTTCGCGGCGCGTGAAGGCGACGGTGTCGCCGGCACTTTCGATGAAATCGATATCGCCCTTGGCCAGTGCCGGATGCTGGCGCCGGAAGGCGAGAAAGCGGCGGTAGTGCTCGAGCAGCGAGTTCGGGTCGCCCTGCTGCACGTTCACCGCTTGCGAGAGATGCTTGCCCGGCACCGGCAGCCAGGGCTTGGCGGTCGAGAAGCCGCCATTCTCGGCCGCCGCTTCCCACACCATCGGCGTGCGGCAGCCGTCGCGCCCCTTGAACTCGGGCCAGAAACGGATGCCGTAGGGGTCCTGAAGGTCCTCGAACTTGAGCTCCGCCTCGGCGAGGCCGAGTTCCTCGCCCTGATAGATGCAGACCGAGCCGCGCAGCGACATCAAGAGCGCCGAGATCACCTTGAGATAGGCGACCGGATCGGCCTCGTCGGCGGCCCAGCGCGAGGCCGGACGCATTACGTCGTGGTTGGAGTAGGCCCAGCAGGACCAGCCGTCGCTGGCGACCCGGCCGAAAGCTTCCAGCACCGCGCGCACCTTGGCGGCGCTGATCTTCTCCGGTGCCAGGAAGTCGAAGGAATAGCACATATGCACGCGTCTGGCGCCGGCGGTGTAGGCGGCCACCACTTCCAGCCCGCGCTGCGAATCGCCAACCTCGCCGACGGCGGCCTGCGCCGGATATTCGTCGAGCAGCGCGCGGAAGCGCTCGAGGAACCCGAGGTTTTCCGGCCGGCTCTTGTCGTAGATATGGTCCTGGTAGTTGTAGGGATTGACCGCCGGCGCCGTCTGGTCGTTGCGCTCTTCCGGCGGCAGCGGCGGGTTGTCCTCCAGCCCCTGGCTGTGGAAGTAGAAATTGATGGTGTCGAGCCGGAAGCCGTCGACGCCGCGCTCCAGCCAGAAGCGGGTGACGTCGAGCAGCGCGTCCTGGACTTGCGCGTTGTGGAAGTTGAGATCGGGCTGCTCGGCGAGGAAATTGTGCATGTAATATTGCTGGCGGCTGGTGTCCCATTGCCAGGCGGAGCCGCCGAAGATCGACAGCCAGTTGTTGGGCGGCGTGCCGTCGGGCCTGGCGTCCGCCCACACATACCAGTCCGCTTTTGGATTGGTCCGGCTGGAGCGGCTTTCCTTGAACCAGGGGTGGATGTCGGCGGTGTGCGACAGCACCTCGTCGATCATCACCTTGAGGCCCAACCGGTGGGCTTCCGCGACAAGCGCATCGAAATCGGCCAGCGTGCCGAACATCGGGTCGACGTCGCAATAGTCCGACACGTCGTAGCCGAAATCCTTCATCGGCGATTTGAAGAAGGGCGAGATCCAGATGGCGTCGACGCCGAGCGAGGCGATGTAGGGCAGCCGCCGCACTATGCCCTTCAGGTCGCCGATGCCGTCGCCGTTCGAGTCCTGATAGGAACGCGGATAGATCTGGTAGATCACCGCGCCCCGCCACCAATCGCGGTCGAGGGCGGGGTCTGGTCTCGAAGTCGCCTTCAAAGCCGATTGCATGTTATCAACCTCCTTTCACCGAGCCGGCAAGCAGCCCGCGGACGAAATAGCGCTGCAGCGAGAAGAACACGATCAGCGGCACGATGATGGTCACGAAGGCCGATGTCGTCAGGATCTCCCAGTCGCCGCCGCGCGAGCCGAGCAGCGCATTGAGCTTGGCCGTCAGCACGATCTGATCGGCCTCTGTGCCGAGGAAAACCATCGCCACCAAGAGATCGTTCCAAACCCACAGGAATTGGAAGATGGCGAAGGAGGCAAGCACCGGGAAGGACAGCGGCAGCACGATCTTGACGAAGATCTCGAAATCACTGGCGCCGTCGATGCGGGCAGACTCCATGATCTCGCGCGGCAGGCCGGCAATGTAGCTCCTGAGCAGATAGATGGCGAAGGGCAGGCCGAAGCCGGTATGCGCCAGCCAGATGCCGAGATAGGTCTTCGACGGCACGCCGAAGAAGCTGCCGACGCCATTGTAGAGTTTCAACAGCGGGATCAGCGACATCTGCAGCGGCACGACCAGCAGGCCGATGATGACGGCGATCAAGAGCGCCCGGCCGGGAAAGCGCATCCAGGCCAGCGCATAGGCCGCGAAGGCGGCAATCAGGATCGGAATGACGGTCGATGGAATGGTGACGGTCAGCGAGTTCATGAAGGAGCGGCCGATGCCTTCCGAGAACAGCACCGTCCGGTAATTGTCGGTGGTGAACTTCGGTGGCGCCGACGAGGCGAAATAGACACGCTGGCCGCGCTCGCCTTCGAATGCCTTCGGCGAGGACAGGACGAAAGTGCCGTCGGCGTTGACCTGCAGGCTGACGCCGTCGCCGAGATCGGCCGCCGTGCCGGCGGGGTATTGCGTCGGCGCCGCCGACTTGACGCCGAAGGCGCTGATCTCGCGCTTGGCGCCGTCGCCGAAGATGTTGCCCTCGATGACGTATTTGCCGTCCTTCTGCGTCTGCGCGGAAGCCGCCGGCAGCCGTCCGGCCTCGGTCTGGCTGGAACTGGCGAAGGAGTTCCACCAGCCCGAAGCAATGATCTGGTCCTTGTCGCGCAGCGACGAGACAAGAATGCCGAGCGTGGGGATGGTCCAGATCGCCACGAAGACAAGCACCGCGATGTGGACGCCAAAGCGGCTGGCAAAGGACTTTCCGGTCTTGGCGGTCATCTCAGTGCCCTCCCGTCTCTTTGTTGGCCTGGCGGATGTTCCAGACCATGATCGGAATGACGGCAATCATGATGATGATGGCGATGGTTGCGCCGCGGCCGAAGTCGCCGCCGCCGCGGAACATCCAGTCGAACATCAAGTTGGCGAGCACCTGGCTGTTCCATTGGCCGTTGGTCATCGTCAGCACGATGTCGAACACCTTCAGCACCAGGATGGTGATGGTGGTCCAGACGACGGCGATCGTGCCCCAAATCTGCGGCACCATGATCTTCCAGAAGATCTGGAACGGGTTGGCGCCGTCGATGACCGCGGCTTCGAGCGTTTCCTCCGGAATGCCGCGTAGCGCCGAAGACAGGATCACCATGGCAAAGCCGGTCTGGATCCAGATCAGGATCACCATCAGGAAGAAGTTGTTCCAGAACGGCAGCGATATCCACACCTGCGGCTGGCCGCCGAAAAACTGGATGATGGCGTTGAGCAGACCGATCTGGACCTGGCCTTCGCCGCGATACTCGTAGATGAACTTCCAGATCACGCTGGCGCCGACGAAGGAGATCGCCAGCGGCAGGAAGATCAGGCTCTTGGCGATCGTTCCCCACCAGATCTTGTCGGTGAGCACGGCGATGATCAGCCCGAGGAAGGTGCAGGCAGCGGGCACCACCGCCAGCCAAAGCACATTGTTCAGGATCGAATTACGGAAATCGTGGTCGCCGAACGCCCACTCATAATTGGCAAGACCAACGAAGCTCGCGCCGCCCCTGTCGAGAAAGGAGAGCCTGAGCGTCTCGATAACCGGGTAGATCAGGTAGATGGTGAGGATGATCATGGCCGGGCCGACGAACAGCCACGGCCGCACCAGCCCCTGCCGGCGCAGATTGTCGACGGCGGCCGTGCCGGAAACCCCGCGCGACGGGAAGATGACGTCGAGCAGTTTGTTGGCGCCCCAGAAATAGGCGACACAGCCGCCGACGCCGATGATGATGACGAATATGGCCGAGAAAATCTGAGCCGCCATGGGTCCCTCTCCCTGCGCATGACCGGCCAGACCGTGCTGGCGATCGGATGCACCGACTTGTGAGTTTTCGGAACAATCGAGACGCGAAGGCTTCCGGCGTTTGCCGCCGGGTCGGATCCGGGCCGTGGCCCGGATCCAGTAGGAGGATCAGGAAGGTCTGACTTGAGCCGCGACAGGCGGCTTACTTGATGGCATCCCAGCTCTTCTGGATGTCGGTGGCGACGTCCTGGGCGGACTTGCCGCCGACCAGGTCGATCATGCCGGTCCAGAAGGAACCGGCACCGATCTTGCCGGGCATCAGGTCCGAGCCGTCGAAGCGGAAGGTCGAGGCGTTGGCCAGGATATCGCCCTGCTTCTTCAGCGCCTCGCTGGCATAGGCTTCCTTGTTGACCGCCTTGTAGGGCGTCACGAAGCCGCCCTGGGCCATCCAGATCTCATGCGCCAGCGGCATCTTGAGGAAGTCGATGAAGGCACGCGCGCCCTTGCTATCCTTGGTGATCATGACCAGCGTGCCGGCGCCGAGCACGGGCGTGCCGAGATCGGGCTTGGAGGCATAGGGCGGATAGTAGAAGAAATCGGCGTCCTGACCGATCTTGGTGCCTTCCGGGAAGAAGGTCGGGATGAAGGATGCCTGCTTGTGCATGTAGCATTTCGGCGGCACCGAGAAGAGGCCCTTCGGGCTGTCGCGGAAGTCAGTCGCGGCCACCGCCTTGGCGCCGCCATCGACCATCTTGTCGTCGGTGGCGATCTTGCCGAAGATATCGATGGCGTTGACCACCGCCGGGTCGTTGAACGGAATCTCGTTCTTCACCCACTTGTCGTAGACGTCGGGGGTCTGCGTGCGCAGCATGATGTCCTCGACCCAGTCGGTCGCCGGCCAGCCGGTGGCGCCGCCGGAGCCGAGCCCGATGCACCAGGGCTTGCCGCCGTCGGCGATGATCTTCTTCTCGAGATCGGCGAGCTCTTCCTGCGTCTTCGGCACCTTGTAGCCAGCTTCCTCGAAATTGTCCGGCGAGTACCAGACCAGCGACTTCACGTCCGCCTTGTAGGGGAAGGCGAAGAAGCCGGGCTTGCCGTCCTTGTCCTTGAAGGTGCCGAGGTCGACCCATGACTGGCCGGCGCCGTAATTGTCCTTCACCCATTTGGCGGTGTCGTCGCCGAGCGGAGTGAGCAGGCCCTTGGAAGCCAGGTCCTGGATCAGGCCGGGCTGAGGCAGCACGGCGATGTTGGGCGGGCTGCCGGCCTGGGTGTCGATGACGATCTGCTGTTCGTAATTCTCCGAGGAGGAATACTTGATCTCGGCGCCAGTGGCTTCCTGGAAGTATTCGAGAACGGTGCGCACCAGGCCCTCGTCCTCGCCGCGCCACGGCCCGAAGATGGTCAGCGTCTCGCCCTTGAGGTCGACTTTCTTGAGGTCGTCGTAATTCGCCCAGTGGAAGCGCGGGTCCTCGCCCGGCTTGAACTTCAGTTCGGCTTGCGCCGGCAGGCTAAAGGCGAGCGCGGCGAAAGCGGCGCCCAAGAGAAGCATTTTCTTCATCGCAATTCCTCCCAGTGGTCACAAACAGTTCGGGCGAGACCTCCATCTCGTCCGCCGACGCCCGCGGAACTGTGACTCAGCGAGAAGGCAACCGCAACCTTTCGGAGAGTCTTCCAAAGCGCTTTGGGTTTTTCGATCTCGCCATTGAATTGCCCGGAAGTCAAGAGGTCACTGTGCTAATCGATTTAAAATCCTACTCCATCAGCCAGAAAGTGCGCCGCAGCATGCTTTTTTGGCACTGCAGCAGCAATTTTTGCTTCAAACTGCCTTGAGCCGCTACTAATGTCGTCCCGTCTGGCGATGTCGTCAGCCATCATCGGATCGATTCAAATTTAAAGCGCTTTGAGGCTGGAGGCCTCCGATGAACCTCAAGCAACTCTCGCACATGCTGTCGCTTTCGCAAACCACGGTCAGCCGGGCGCTGAACGGCTACCCGGAGGTCAACGAGGAGACGCGGCGCCGCGTGATGGATGCCGCCAAGCGCCATGGCTATCGGCCGAACCCCAGCGCGCGGCGGCTGGCCACCGGCAAATCGGGCATGATCGGCTATGTGCTGCCGACCGGCAACGCCGTCGACATCGATCCGCATTTCGTCGAGTTCCTCTCCGGTCTCGGCGACTATGCCCGCTCGCACGAACTCGATCTCGTGCTGTCGCCAGCCGATGCCGACGACCAGGAAACCACCTACCGCCGCATCGTCGCCAACCGGCAGGTCGACGCGGTCTACATCTCTTCGCCGCGTCCCGCCGACCGGCGGCTGGCGCTGGTCAACACGCTGGGCATCCCTTTCATCGTCCATGGCCGCAGCGAGGGTTTTGATTTCGACTATCCCTATCTCGACATCGACAATGAAGGCGCCTTCCACGAGGCGGCCAGGATACTCGTGCAGCTCGGCCACAAGCGTCTGGCGCTGATCAACGGCGACGACCGCGAGACCTTCGCCATCCACCGCGAGCGCGGCGTTCGCCGGGCGCTTGCCGCCAGCGGCCTGACGCTTGGCGAGCGCCACATCTGCTCGCTGACCATGACCGAGGAGAACGGCTACCGCGCCGCCCGCCGCCTGCTCGAGCAAAGCGAGGCACCCACCGCGATCGTCTGCTCCAGTCTGATCATGGCGCTGGGCGTGGTGCGCGCCGTGCGCGATCTGGATCTCACCATTCCCGGCGACCTGTCTCTGGTCGCCCATGACGACGTCTTCCCCTGGCTGCGGCCCGAAAATTTTCCGGTGCCGCTGTCGACGACGCGCTCCTCGATCCGCCTCGCCGGCGCCCGCGTCGCCGAACGCCTGGCGGCGCGGATATCGGGGCTGGAAGAAGGGGCGCGCGGCGAGGTCTGGCCGGTGGACCTGGTGGTCAGGGGATCGGTTGCCGGGGCGCCGGTGTAGAGATCAATAATCAGTTGCTCTGAGCAACGGAATAAGCCGATGTCCGACGCGAATGGCAGCTTTGCGCCTTAGTCCCGGCTATTCGACGGTCACATTAGCCCGCCTGTAAGCAGACGCACAGCAAAGGGGCCCGTTCTTGGCGGGTCCCTGAGGTCGTTAGCTCAGGCGAGTTTCGCCGGGCGTAGCAGATCCGACATGCCGACCCGGTGGAGCATTTCCGCGCGCAGCCGGTCGAGCACCGCGAAGCCCACATCCGCGCCGTCCTGGCTCGGGTCATAGTGGATGCGGAAGGGGCGCTTGCCAAAAGGCAGGCCGACCGCCTCGACAATCCGATCCGCGACTCCGGCGGGATCGGCGTCATCGGGCACGATCGCCGCGAATGCCTTCTGAATCTGCTCGCCGAAGCCCTCGTACGGACCGGCCTCATATTCGGCGAGGCGGGCGGGGTCAGCCGGGCTGCCCGAATGGGCGAAGTGGTTTGTCCCCTTTGTGAAAGCACCCGGGACCACGATCGTGGTCTCGATGCCCCAGCGGGAAAGCTCGCGGGCATACTGCACCGCCAGCGCATCCATCGCCGCTTTTGCCGCGAAGTAAGGCGAGAGATAGGGCGGCGTGCCGCCCGCCGAGCTCGAGCTCGATACCCAGACCAGCAGGCCCTGCTTCCGTGTCCGCATGTGCGGCAGGGCAGCGCGATTGACGCGCTGTGTGCCGAGCACATTGACGTCATACTGCTGCGCGAACTGCTCGGGTGTGAAGGCCTCGGCCGGACCGAACATCATATGCCCTGCATTGTGGACAAGCACATCAATCCGGCCGCTCTCGGCGATGATCTTCGTGACCGCATCATTGGTCGAGGCGTCTGACTGGACGTCGAGCTCGATCGGGCGGATGTCTGTGCCCGCAAGTGCGGCCAGTGCGGCGGCATTGTTGGCGTTGCGTCCGGCGACGTCGCGCATCGAGGCGTAGACGGTGTGGCCCGCGCGCGCGAGGGCCTCGGCGGTCAGGCGGCCGAAGCCGCTGGAAGCGCCGGTGATGAGGATGATTTTCTTCGACATGATGAATTCCTTTCGTGAGAAGGGGCGCGGGATCAGATGATCCCGCCATTGGCACGCAGCACCTGGCCGTTGATCCAGGCACCGTCGGGTCCGGCGAGGAAGGCGACTGCGCCGGCGATGTCCTCGGGCCGGCCGAGCCGTTCGAGTGGGGCTGCCTTGGCGAGGTTATCGATCACCGCCTGCGCTTTGCCGTCGAGGAACAGCGCGGTCGCAGTCGGTCCCGGAGCGATCGCGTTGACCGTGACGTTGCGGCCACGCAGCTCCTTGGTGAGCACATGGGTCATCGCCTCGACGCCTGCCTTGGTGGCGGCGTAGACGCCGTAGGTCACCGGGGTGAGTCCGACCACGCTTGACGAGAGATTGATGATCCTGCCGCCCTCGCGCAGCCGCTTCGCCGCCTCGCGCAGCGTGTTGAACACGCCCTTGAGGTTAATCGCCACTTGGCTGTCGAACAGCGCATCGTCACTTTCGGCGAGGCTCGCCAGCTTCATGATGCCGGCGTTGTTGACCAGCACGTCGATGCCGCCGAATGCCGCTTGTGCCGCGTCGAACATGCGCGCTACCGCGCCTGGGTCGCTGACGTCGGCCTGAGCCGGGATCGCCTTGCCGCCGGCCGCTTCGATCTTCGTGACCAGCGCTTCGGCCTCCGTCGAGCTGCCCGCGTAGTTGACGACGACGGTGAAGCCGTCCGCCGCCAGCCGTTCCGCGACCGCAGCACCGATGCCCCGCGAGGCGCCGGTGACGATCGCAACTTTGTTCGAATCCTGATTCATTGCCGTTCTTCCCTTCGCTTCCTGCCCATGATGAGCGGATGCCGACTAAATGCCCTCTGGCAACGCGAAGATAATCAGCCTAGAAGCAGCAATACTGTTCGTAATATTGGAACAATCAGCCATGGACCGACTCGATTCGATGCGGCTGTTCACCCGGGTTGTGGACCGGCGAAGCTTCACACAGGCCGCGCACGATCTGGGCATTCCGCGCTCAACGGCCACTCAGGTGATCCGGCAACTGGAAGAGCGGTTGGGCGTCCGCCTGTTTCAACGCACGACCCGCACCGTCAGACCGACGCTCGACGGCGAGGCCTATTACCGCCGCTGCCTCAGCATCCTCGATGACGTGGAGGATGCTGAAGGCGCTTTCCGTGGGGCGGTTCCCAAGGGCATGCTGCGGGTCGAGGTCCAGGGCACGATCGCCCGTCACTTCCTGCTGCCAGGCCTGCCGCAATTCCTCGAGCGCTACCCGGCCATCGAGATCTCGATGAGCGAAGGTGAACGCTGGGTCGACGTCGTGCGCGAAGGCGTCGATTGCGTGCTTCGCTACGGTGCCCTTCCGGACAGCGATCTCGTTGCCCGGAGCGTCGCGACGCTGCCACGGATCACCTGCGCGGCACCGGCTTATTTCGAACGCCACGGCGTACCGAAAACGCCGGAAGACCTCGTCCACCATCGTGCCGTTTGCCTCCGGTCGATCACGACTGGTGCGCTTCGGCCCTTCGAATTCCTGCTTGACGAGGGCTTGGCACGGATCGAGGTGGCTTCCCCTTTTTCGGTCACCGGAACCGAGAGCTTCCGCGACGCCGTTCTCCTGGGGCTCGGCCTCGCGCAGATGCCGGTGTTTCACATCGAGCGTGACTTGGCGGAAGGTCGGCTGGTGCGAATCTTGGCCGACCATGCGCTTCCCGCTGCTCCGGTCTCCGTGCTCTATCCACGCAATCGCCAGCTCTCACCGCGCGTGCGGCTGTTCATCGACTGGGTAGTGGAAAGATTCACCGCCACAGGGGCTGAGTCAGGAATGATCGCCACTTGATGGCCTGGCCGGATCATCACCAACGATGTCTGTTTTTGCATCCGCGCCATCGAGAGCGGACGGGCTGCTATCGTGATGAGTTTCGGGCGCCGGCAGGCGTACGAAAGTCCCCGAGGAAGGAACCCGCGGGCCACAGGCGGTGAGCTATGGGGATTTCGGATTTCGGCAGATGTCGGCGATGGCGCGACCGCGGCCGGGAAGCACCGGGATGGATGCGGACGGACCGCTTCGTTGCGGTCCCGCGCCAGCCCGTCACCCGCGTGGCGGCACGCTAGCTCAACCCAAGACTGTTGTCCTCGTATAACGGGTGACGAGTTGCCCGGCAGCCGAGATCAAAGACGCTGCCTGGCGAGGATGCCGACTTTTCCCTGCATCTCGATACGACCCGACGCCGCCCGAAATAAACGCCGAGCGAATCCGCCTATGGCTCAAATCCGCGCCGCAATGATCGTTTCCATCCCATCTCGGCCATGTGCGGCAGCCGGTCGATTGAGTTTGATCCTGACGAAGATGGCTAAACTCACTCCTTGGCCGCCCCAGCAGCCTTGATGTCCAGCAGGCCATAGCCGAAGTCATTATCCCGCCCTTTCGGCCCGAGATCCTTTGCCGTTGCGGCCAGCGCCTTCTCGATCTCGTCGGCCGAACGGTCGGGCGCGGCATGGATCAGGTTGGCGATGGCGCCCGAAACGATCGCCGCGGCGAAAGAGGTGCCGGTCACCACATCCGAGCCGGCACCGCTGGGCGCCACCATCTCCACGCTCGGCGCCGGGATGAAGCGCTGCGATTGGCTTGCGGCATCAATCCGTCCTTGGCGACGGTCGCGTCGCATCCCTTTCCGCCATTCTGGACCTACTTCTGTATGCGCCCGGCGCCTGACCGACAATCCGGTTGAAGGCTTGCGAAAATGACGATGCCGATTCATAGCCGACGGTGTGCGCGATGCCTTCAACCGTCTGGTTCGTCTCCCGCAACGCCCGCGCAGCGAGGTTCATCCGCCATCGCGCAACATAAGTCAGCGGCGGCACCCCCACGAGCCGGGTGAACCGCCTCGCGAAGGTCGCCCGGGACTGTTGCGCACGCTTGGCTAACTCGTTGACAGTCCAAGGTTCTGTAGGAGCCTCATGGATAAGTCGGAGCACCCGTGCGATACCGTTGTCACGCAAGGCATCAAACCATCCGCCTCCCCCGAGAGGCTGGCTGTCGAGCCAAGCGCGCAGGAGGAAGACGAGCGCGCTGTCGAGGAGCCTTGGCGCCACAATGTCATGGCCCGTCATGTCCTTGGCGGCCTCGAGGCGCAAAAGCTCGGCCACCAGATGCAAAGGCGGATTTGCCTCGACCTGTTCGCGGGTCAGGTGAATCAGGGGTGGCAGCAGCGAGATCATCGGATGGGGCGCCCCCTCATCCAGCGAAAACTTCGCGCAGAGGAGCGTTGTCGCTTCGATGCCATTGGAGTAGCCGTTGCCGGCGGCCGCCTTCGAGAGCATGGCAGCAATCGGTGCCAGGGGCGCATCGGCCGGGTTACTAAGGGCGTGGGCTACACCACTGGCGACGAGGATGATGTCGCCCTCGGACACATTGATCGGCGCTTCTGCGTCGGGCAGGCGCAGCCAGCAATTGCCGTTCTGCACGAGATGGATAGCCGCGCCGCGAGCCGGATCTACCGCGACACCCCACGGCAGTGCGAGGCGCGCGTAGCCGATCACCGCGCTCCCGAGCCGGACTGAGGAAAGAATCTCCGATAAAGCGTCCATATCATCTTATCTCTGTTCCCGCCCGCATGTGAGACGCTTGGATAAGAGATTGCAAGTATGAACCATCGAATGTCTCATGCGATGTCCCTAGGTTCATTCGACGACGGCACGATGCCTCGTTTCAGCTCCGGCCGCGTGCGGAAGACTCAAAGGACCCCGAAACCGTGAACGATCAGGAAAAGACAGCTCCACGCAGTTCCGCCGACAGCAACCTCGCGCGCAACAAGGCGATCGTGCTCGACTTCATTGAGCAGGCAGTCAATCAAGGAAATATCGATGCAGCTTCCGCGCATTTCGGCGACGCCTACATCCAGCACAATCCGAATATCCCGGACGGGGTTGAGGGTTTCCGCAGCTACGTCCGGCAGCTTCGGCAGACATTCCCTGACGTCCGCGGCGAGGTGAAGCGGATCGTCGCGGAAGGGGACTATGTCATCGTCCACATGCTGGCCAAGAGGGATCCGGAGGAGGCGGGCCTTGCCATCGTGGACATCTTCCGCCTTTCCGCCAATAAGCTCGTCGAGCACTGGGAGGTCCGGCAGCCGATTGCTGAGAGCGATCTCCATGGCAATAGCATGGTCTGACCGAGAGGTAACCCATGGCGCCGCCCGCGAGAGAGCGGAGGCGCAGGACCTATTCCTTCGCCACCCCAGCAGCCTTGATGTTCAGCAGGCCGTAGCCGAAGTCATTGTCCCGCCCCTTCGGGCCGAGATCCTTGGCCGTGGCTGCCAGCGCCTTCTCTATGTCGTCGGCCGAACGATCGGGCGCGGCATGGATCAGGTTGGCGATGGCGCCGCTGACGATCGCGGCGGCGAAGGAGGTGCCGGTGACGACGTCGGAGCCGGCGCCGCTCGGCGCCACCATTTCGACGCCGGGCGCCGAGATGAAGACGTAGGCGCCGCGATTGGCCTGCGGCATCAGCCCGTCCTTGGCGTCGGTGGCCGTCACCGCGATGACGCCGCCGAAGGCCGCAGGATAGCCATAGGGCGCCTTCGGGCCGTTGTTGCCGGCGGCGGCGACCAGCACCATGCCGAGCGCGCGCGCATTGCGGCAGGCGGTGCCGAGAAGGTCGTTCTTCGGGCCGACGAAGCTCATATTGATGATGCGGACATCCTGTTCCGCCGCCCAGTCGAGGGCGGAGAGGATGACGTCCATGGTCGACTTGCCGCCCTCGAAGGCGCGCGCGTGGTAGATCCTGGCGCCGGGCGCCATGCCTTCCAGCGCGCCGACCCCGGCGATCAGCCCATCGACCGAGGTGCCGTGGTCGCGTTTTTCGATCGGCACGTTCGGCATGGCATCGTACTGGGCGGCGATGACGCCGGCGAGCGCCGGGTTGGTGTCGTCGATGCCGGTGTCGATGACGGCGACGCGCACATTCTCGCCGCTCGCCTGTTTCGAATCGAGCGCTATGCGGTCGAAGGCATAGTTCACGATGCCTGCCGCCTGCTGCAGCGAATAGATGTGGTTGGGTTCGCGCCGCTGCGTGCGGCCGTCGGCGGCAAGCTGCGCCAGCACCACGCCGACCGGGCGCCCATCGGGAATGCCAAAGCGCACCAGCGTCGAGCCGAGCAGCCGCGACTGGCGCTGCGAGCGCACCTGGAGGCCGAAGGCGGTGGCGATCTGCTGCACCGCGCCGGCATCGCCGGTCACCGTCACCAGCACCTCGTCCGGCACGAACTCCCCGCTGACTGCGCGCGGCGGCGCGGCGAGATTGAGGCCCGTGGGCGGGGTGACGGGCCCGCTCGGTGGGGGCGCGGGTGGCGGCGTGTTTGTCAGGCCGGCTGACGGCGACGCTCCGTTCGAAGGGGTTACCGGTGCCGCATTTGCCGGCGGGTTCGGAAACAGGTCGACGATCAGCGCCGGCAGGAACACGGCGGCGGTGCCTGTGCCTGACTTGTCGCCGCCGTGTTCCTGCC
>SAQE01000024.1 GCA_004020545.1 Mesorhizobium sp.
CGAGATCGCGAACCTGCCGGCACAACCCATAACCCGTCGGCCCAGCCTCGAAGCAGACGTGCAGCCGATCATACTTTCTTCCCAGCCTCTTGATCGTCCGCTCGATCGCCGCAGGACTATTCTCAACCTCGCCGACAAACCGGACCTCGCCGGTGCGGCCGCCCTCCGCGATCGCAACCGCGTGCTTCTTCTTGGCTACATCAAACGCGACAAATGCTTCGCTATACTCTCCCATGGCTCGCCCTCCGTGCGTGAGGATCGGCTCGGCCCATCCGAGCAACCCTCGTCTCTTAATCGCACGAAAGGGCGGGCCACCGATCTCAGCCCCGGAACATGACGTCTAGGACGGTCGGCGGTCGAAGCGGCCTTTTACAGTCTTCATCGATTGCGCCTGAGGAGCTTCCGTTGTGCGCTCACGTCAGTCATTGCTGCCTACTTGACCATCCATCGAAAGCCAACATTGTCGGCTACTGTGGGCAGTTCTTTGCTCGGGCAAGCAGCAGCCGACGCGCCGCCACCGGACCGGCGGAACAGAATCCGCATGCCTTTGACGCCGGGATCGTGGCTGGTTCACTTTCGGCGGCACGGTTGGCTGACGCAAATGGCAGCCTGACCAAAGCTGACGTCAGCAATGGGCGGATATCGAAAGTCTGCGACCGTCGGCTAGTCCGGCATCGCGAACTCACTGGCGAGATCGACAGCGCGGCCCTCGCGGGCTGATCGCTGGGCGGCGAGGCCCATGACGACGGCCCACCAGCCGTCTTGCAAGGTCACCTCGACATTGCCTTGCCCGCGCACTGCGGCGACAAAGCGGAGGTGCTCGAAATAGGTCGAGCCATTGTGATCGCCTGCCTCGAGCAGTCGGACATCGACCGGAATCTCCAGCAGGCGCGGCCCCGGCGGATTGCGCGGACTGACGATCAGCTCCGACACGGGCGCGGCGCCCAGATGCCGCGGCCAGAAGCGACCCGGTCCCGGAACCCGGCATTCGATCTTGCCGCTGCCACCGATCGCACAGAGTTCCTCCTGGTATCGACTGCCCTCGGCGAACATGCACAGCTCTAGCATAGCGCGCGCACCGCTCGCGAAATCGACCAGCACATAGCCATGGTCGAGAATATCCGGCGTCTCGCCGCCATAACGTTCCTCAAGATGGTTTCTGGCCTGCCCCGCGCTCGCCATCACGCGGACAGGATCGGATCTGAGGATCAGCCGCATCAGGTCGAAGAAGTGGCAGCACTTCTCGACGAAGGTGCCGCCGGTATTGCGGTTGAAGCGGTTCCAGTCGCCGACCTTGGCCAGGAAGGGAAAACGGTGCTCGCGAATGGTCAGCATGCGAATGCCGCCGGTGACGCCGCCGGCCTGTTCGACGAAAGCGGCGACAGGCGGCATGTAGCGGTATTCCATCGCCACCCACACCAGCGGAAGCCTTGCCTTCAGCGCCGCGATGCGCGTCTCGTCGTCGGCGGCCGTGAAAAGCGGTTTTTCCACCAGGACCGGTAGCGGCCGCTGCGCGGCGATCTCCTCCAACTGGCTGAGGTGGCGATGGTTGGGGCTGGCGATCAGAACGCAGTCGACCCCTTCCGTGGCCAGCAATTCGGCGATCGACACCGCCGGTCGTGCATCCGGCGCCAGGCCCAATGACGCTGCCATCATGCCGGGGTCGGGCTCGAAGATGGCGGCCACATGCGCATCAGGCAACAGTGCGATGTTGCGGATATGCTCCTGGCCCATCATACCGCAGCCGACAATGCCGTAGCCGATCGATGATTTGGTCACTCGGCGCCTTCCATCTCTTATTTGAAACGAGTCACGTAACGCGCCGCGTCCGGATCGAACCAACTGCGGGAATATTCCACACTGTCTCCGTCCCCGGCCCAGGCAATGCGTTCGATGAACCCCACGACCTCGCCCGGCCGAGGTCTGAAATCGGCCGGGGCCCAGCCCGGGGCGGGCGCGACGCCGACACGATCCTCGGCGCGAACGATCGAAAAGCCGAGGGCCAGCCGGTAGTGGAGATAGAGCGATTCCGACAGGTCATCGCGCTCGAGCCGCTCGGCTCGGCTGGCATCGAGCCAGATCTCCTCGGCCGCTGCCGGTTCGCCGTCGAGCCGACGCAGCCGACGGATGCGGTAGGCATCAAGGGCGCTGCCGAACTCCGGCAGATCGGACGGCTTGGGTAGCCGTTCGACCGACAGCACCTCGGCGGTCGGGAGTCCGCCGCCGTCGATGCGCTCCAGCCTAAAGAAGGCGTAGACCCCGAGCAGGTCGCCGCGCGCCCGCACATAGTTGCCCGATCCCTGGACGCGGTCGAGCAGGCCTTTTTCGGTGAGGTCGGCCAGCGCGCGCCTCAGCGTGCCGACGGCAATCCCGAGGCTCGCGGCCATCTCGCGTTCCGGCGGAAGCCGCGCCCCGTCGGCCAGCCGTCCGGCCGCGATTTCGCGGATCAGCATTTCGCTGATCTGCAAATGCACGGGTAGAGGACCGCGCATCTGGCTGGATCGGTGGCCGCGCTCGGTTCTCGTTAGCTGCATGTCCACCTTTTCCTGCGGCCTCAGAAAATTGATACAGTATTGATCTACATCAAATCGAATGCTACGCAAGCCCCATTCGCCGCCAACGCAACGAACTCTTGAAGGACGAGCAATGACTGTCGTCCCCATTACCTCACCGGATCTGGATGCGGCTGAGGTCGCCTGGTTCGCCGCGCTCTGTTCGGACGACTATCGCTATCTCGGCGTGCCCGACGGCGCACTGCGCTCGAGCTGGGCGCACTGCTCCGAGATCGTGAGGACCTCCGAGGAGCTCGGCTTCCGCAACATCCTGTGCCCGTCGTCCTATCAGGTCGGGCAGGACACGTTGAGCTTCGTCGCCGGCTGCGCGCCGATCACCTCGAGGATCAATCTGCTCGCGGCCGTGCGTTGCGGCGAGATGCAGCCGATCATGCTTGCACGCACCATCGCGACGCTGGACCACATGCTTGAAGGCCGGCTGACGGTGAACATCATCTCGTCGGACTTTCCCGGCGAAACGGCCGACAGCACCTACCGCTATCAGCGCTCGCGGGAGGTGGTGCAGATCCTGCGCCAGGCCTGGACCCAAGATGCGATCGATTTCGAGGGCGAGGTCTATCGTTTCAAGGGCGTCCCGACGGCGCCGGCAAAGCCCTACCAGCAGAATGGAGGGCCGTTGCTCTATTTCGGCGGCTATTCGCCCGATGCGCTCGATCTTTGCGCCGAACAGTGCGACGTCTACCTGATGTGGCCGGAGACGAAGGAGGAACTCGCCGGCCGCATGAAATCGGTGCACGAGCGGGCCGCGCGCCATGGGCGCACCCTCGACTACGGATTGCGTGTCCACATGATCGTGCGCGACACCGAAGCCGAAGCGAAGGACTATGCCCGCGAGCTGGTTTCGAAGCTGGATGACGAGCAGGGCAGGGCGATCCGCGAGCGGGCGCTCGATGCCCGATCGCTTGGCGTATCGCATCAGGCCAAGGCGCGCGAGATCGCCGACGCGGAAGGTTATGTCGAGCCGCATCTGTGGACCGGCGTCGGGCGGGCGCGCTCGGGCTGCGGCGCAGCGCTGGTGGGCTCAGCCGATCAGGTGCTGTCGGAAATCGAGGCATATATGAAGTTGGGCATCCGAGCCTTCATCTTCTCCGGCTATCCGCATCTCGACGAAGCGCGGCATTTCGGCACCAAGGTGCTTCCTCAGCTCAAGACGTGCTCGTTGCCGCATGCCTACGGGCGTGTGCCGGACCGGGTTCCGGCAACACCATTGGGAAGGGGGGAGCGCCACTGATGGAGCATTTCGTGTGCGACCCACGTCTGTTGCGCAACGCATTCGGGCGCTTCGCCACCGGTGTCACGGTCGTCACCACCGGCACGGCCGACGGCCCGGTCGCCATCACCGCCAACAGCTTCTCGTCCGTCTCGCTCGATCCGCCGCTGGTGCTCTGGTCGATCGGCCGCCATTCACGCCGGTTCGACGCCTTCGCCAATGCCGCGTACTATGCCATTCACGTGCTGGCGGACGATCAGATCGAACTTTGCTGGCGCTTTTCGAAGTCAGGGACCGATTTTGCCGGCCTCGAATTGACGTGGAACGGGCACGGCGTGCCGCTGCTGCCGCGGGCGCTGGCGCGGTTCGAATGCAGCGTCGCGGACCGCTTCCCGGCGGGCGACCATATGATCCTGCTTGGACGCGTTCTTGAACTGGAAACGCAGGAAGGTCTGCCGCTGCTCTTTGCCGGCGGCAAGTCCCGTCCTCAAGGCGACGGCGGATGAGGCTCGGCGCCGGCCGGAGCTGGTGCGGTCGACCGGCGCACCACCAGGTGGCAGGCGAGCTCGACGCGGCGCGGCGGCAGCATCGAATGGGCCATGTCGTCGAGCAGGAGGCTGAGCGCTGCCGAGCCGATCTCGCGCATGGGAATGTGCATCGTCGTCAGCGGCGGGTTGCAGAAGGCTGCCTGCGGCAGGTCGTCCATGCCGACGACCGAGACATCGGCCGGCACCGAGTATCCGGCCTCCTGGATGCCGGCGATGGCGCCGAAGGCCAAACTGTCGCCCGCCGTCAGCACGGCCGTGAAATCGAGGCCGCGATCCGCGATGCGGGCGGTGACGGCCTTGCTTGCAAGCTCCGGAAGCCAGTCTTCAACCTCGACCACGAGGTCGTCGAAGCCGGTGATGCCGCCCGCCATCAGCGCGTCGCGCCAGCCTTCGTAACGGCGCTCGATGGTGCGTCGGCCGCGCCGCATCAGGAACAGGATGCGGCGGTGGCCAAGACCGATGAGGTGCCGCGCGGCGAGCATGGCGGCGGAGCGGTTGCAGGGCGTCACGCTCGAATGGCGCATCGAGGGATCGTCGCCGTTGACGAGCACGATCGGCTTGGAAAAGCCGGCCGTCAGCGTCAGCACGTCAGCATCATCCAGCGTCAGAAAGAGACAGCCGGCGACGCTGTCATCGCGTTCGGATTCGCGCAGGAGGGCGATTTCGTCCTCGGGCGTCGCGACCGGCCGGGTCACCAGCTCGACGCCCAGCAGTCGGGCGCGTTCGTTGAGCCCGTCGAGGACGTGATAGGTGAACTGGTTGCGGGCGCTGTCGACCATGGCCACGCTGCTTGCAGCCAGGATGACCTTGCGGCCGGCAACCGAGGCCGGGATGGCGTAATTCATCGACTTCGCCGTCTCGATGATCGTGGCGCGAAGGTCATCCTTGACGCCGCCGACGCCGCTCAGCGCGCGGGAGGCGGTGCTGACGGAGACGCCGCACCGCGCCGCGATCTCTTCCAGTCGAACACGGCGGCTGGGGCGGCCGCGCTTGCCCTGGATCGTCATAGGTTCCCGCGCCTCCGGCAAAATCGTCCAAATCTGCAAAAAATTTTCACATTGCGCAAGAAAAATCCCTGTGAAACAGTTCGCGTGAGGCGGGAGAAACGGGAGGAGTGATGCCGCTTTCGGCCGAACGCCTGAATTCCGCGCTTACGAGCCTCGTGGCCGGCATGACCGGCTTGCGCCATGACGGGCGCTTCGATGAGCCCAATCTCGACGGGACGCCGGGAGACTATGTCAGCTTCGACAGCTGGGAATGGCCGCAGGGCGTCGGACTCTATGGCCTGGTCCGGCTGTGGGCGCAGACCGGCGAGGATCGGCTGCTGCAGACGATCGAGGCCTGGTACGACCGGCGCATCGCGGCCGGACTGCCTGCGATGAACGTCAACACCACCGCGCCTCTGCTGGCGCTGAGCGAATTGTGGCGGCGCCGGCGCCAGCCGCGCTTCGAGCCGGTCTTGCGCGACTGGGCCGAGCGGGTGGTCACCGCGATGCCGCGGACGCCCGAAGGCGGCTTCCAGCACAATGTTTCGGACCGGGTCAACGACGACGAATTGTGGGACGACACCTTGTTCATGGTGGCGCTGTTTCTTGCATCCTACGGCCAGGCCGCCGGCCAGCGCCGCTTCGTCGAGGAGGCGGAACGGCAGTTCCTCGTCCACGCCCGTTATCTCGCCGATCCGGTGTCGGGGCTGTGGTTCCACGGCTGGAGTTTCGACGGCCGGCACAATTTCGCCCGCGCGCTTTGGGGCAGGGGCAATGCCTGGATCACGGTCGGTATTCTCGATCTGGTGGAGTTGGCCGAGATTACGCCCTCGGTGCAGGGCTATTTGCTCGGCATCCTAGAGACGCAGATCAAGGCGCTGCTCGGACTCCAGTCGGAGTCGGGCGCATGGCACACCTTGCTCGACGATCCGAGCTCCTACAAAGAGATCTCCGCTACGGCCGGCTTTGGCTATGGGCTGCTGAAGGCCGCACGGCTGGGAATCGGTCCGGCGCAATGCAGGGCCGCCGGTCTCCGCGCCCTGGAGGCGGTGGTGGCCAACATCGACGACAAAGGGGTTGTGGCGAATGTCTCCTACGGCACACGCATGGGCCATGACCTGCAGTTCTACCGTGACATCCCCATCCATCCGACCGGCTATGGGCAGGCGCTCGCTATCCTGTGCCTGACCGAAGGGGCACTGCATCTGCAATCGAAGGTGGAAGCGGCATGATGCGAACGCTCTACGGCACATCGCCGGCGGACATTGCCGGCATGGATACGGAGCGGCTGAGGTCCGAATTCCTGGTCGACCGCCTGTTCCGGCCGGACGCGATCGAATTCGTCTATACCCATGTCGACCGCATGATCATCGGCGGTGCGGTTCCCGTCGCCAAGCCGCTGATGTTCGGCAACGGGGCCGATGTCGGCACGGAGCTCTTCTTCACGGCGCGTGAGATGGGCATCGCCAATCTTGGCGGCAGCGGCACGGTCGCCGTGGACGGCAGGCGCTTTACCCTGGCCAACCGCGACATCGCCTATATCGGACGTGGCGCGCGCGAGGTGACGCTGGAGAGCGACGATCCGGAGAGGCCGGCGCGCTTCTACATGAACTCGGTGCCGGCCGGCGCCGACATTCCCCACCGTCTCATCTCCAGGAGTGAAGCCAAGCCGCTGGTCCTGGGCGAGGAGGCGCGCGCCAACAAGCGCACGCTGCGCATGTATATCCACCCCGAAGTGGCCCCGTCATGCCTTCTGCTGATGGGCATCACCGACCTCGCGCCAGGCAGCGTGTGGAACACCACGCCGCCGCATCTGCATGAGCGGCGCATGGAGGCCTATTGCTATTTCGACCTCGCCGCTGCGGACCGGGTCGTCCATCTGATGGGCCGGCCCGACAATACCCGCCATCTGATGGTCGCCGACGGCAATGTTGTCCTGTCGCCGGCCTGGTCGATCCATATGGGCGCGGGCACCGGTCCCTACGGCTTTGTCTGGGGCATGACAGGGGAGAACCAGGCCTACACCGATGTCGACCCGGTTGCCGTGAAGGATTTGCGATGAGCGTGGCCGCGCAAAGCGTTCAGACCGATTTCACGCTGCGCAGGCCGCTTGCGGCCGGGCGGCCGATCGCCCACTGGCGGCTCGGACCTGTCACCGAGCAGCGCTACGACGTGGCCGATCAGCCCATGAAGGGCGAGATGGATCCCTTCTTCTTCCTGACCAAGCACAAGAATTTCATCCCGCATGAATATCCGTGCCGCACGCAATTCGCAGCGGAACGTCGCGGCAAGCGGCCTCTGGTCAGCTCCGAATTCAGCGCCGGGCGCATCTGGCTGCCCTTCGCCTCGCCGCGTATCGACCTGTCGGGTTTCTGGTTCCGGCCGACGGTGCTTGGAACCTGGGCCGAGACGATGATCGATGCTGCTTCGGCCGGCAAGGCGCTGGTGCGGCTGCGCACATGCGGCGGCGCCATACTCTTCGCCAACGGCGAGGAGGTCGGCTGGATGGCGCCCTACGGCCGCAACCTGGAAACCGCCGAGAACTTCAGAATTGCGCTCAAGGCCGGTCGCAACGAAATCCGGATATGGTTCGACGATCTCGCCGAGCGCGACGCCCGCTACTATTTCCAACTCGACTATCTGTCAGGTCCAACCGCTGCGGTCGCGTTGCCAATCGAGGTCGAGGGTGCGGTTGCGGATGCGATGGAGGCGGCGCTCGACGACATGCGTTTCGAGCGTCCCGCTTATGACCGCGGCGAGGTAGCGTTGGTCACCGGCGTGGCGTTGCCGCGCGACGCCGCGGTCGCTGTCGAGATCGAGGGCGATTTCATGTCGATCGAGGCGCCGGTGCGCTTTGCCTTCGATCTGCCCGCTGGCCAGAAGCGCCTGCCAATTGGCGATACCGAGCAACTGCCTGCCGACTTTCGTCATTTCAAGGTGACGCTGGCGATCGGAGGCCATGCCGTATCGCGCGTCTTCGGCGTGGAGATCTGCCACGCGCGCCGCCAGGCCGCCGCGCCGGAAACGCTTGCCGCGCGCATCGACGAGGCGCTCGTTGAAGTCGCCGATCATGCCGAGGCCGACACGGTGCGCGCGCTGGCACGGCTGGCGATCGGGCAGGCGGGCGCCGAGACGGACGCCATGGTCTCCGGGGCTCTGCCTGCGATCGAGGATTGTCACGATTGCGCCGATTTCATCCTGGTGCCGCTGCTGTGGTGCCGCAAGGCCTATGGCGATCGGCTGGAAGCAGATCTGCGCGCGCGTGTCGACATGGCCATCCTCGGCTACCACTATTGGATGGACGAGCCCGGCAATGACGTGCAGTGGTATTTCTCCGAGAACCACGCGCTGCTCTTTCACACCGCAGCCTATATTGCCGGCGCCCTTCTGCCGGAAGCATGCTTCGTGCGGTCGGGCCGCCTTGGCCGCGAGCAGTCCGCCGTGGGCGCCGCGCGGGTGCGGGCCTGGCTCGATCATTTCGAGGCATGGGAAATGGCCGAGTTCAATTCGGCGCCCTACTTCCCGATCGACCTCAAGGGTCTGTGCGCGCTCTACGCGCTGGCTCCCGACAAGGACATCGCCGAACGTGCCGGCAACGCGGTGATACGCCTGCTGGAGATCGTCGCCCGCTCGGCCCATCACGGCATCCTCACCGGCGCGCAAGGCCGTTCCTATGAGCACACGCTGCGCGCCGCGCGCTCGCTTGAGCTATCGGGCATTTGTCGTATGGTTTGGGGCAAGGGCAACTACGGCATGCGCTTCCACGCGTTGCCGCAACTGGCGCTTTGCCTGCGCGACCACGGCATGAGCGTTCCAGCCGAGCTGGCGGCGATCGCCTCCGTCACCGACGATACGGCCTGGGAATGGACGTTCGCGCAGGGGCAGGACCGCTTCGCGCGGCTCTATCACCACAAGACGCGTGACCATGCGATGGGCAGCGCGGCCAGCTATCGCTGGAACCAATGGGGCTACCAGGAAACCGTGATCCATGCCCGGCTGGGCAGAGATCCGGATGCACAGATCTGGATCAACCATCCGGGCGAAGTCCTGCAGTCGGGATATGGCAGGCCGTCCTATTGGGGCGGCTCCGGCACCTTGCCGCGGGTTCACCAATACCGCGACCTCGCCGTCGTCAGCTTCACCTGCTCGGATGAGCAGCCTGACTTCACGCACGCCTGGTTTCCGGCGAGTGTCTTCGAGACCGTGCGCGTGGATGGCCACCTGGCGTTCGCGCAATCGGGCGATGCTTTCGCCATGCTGAAAACCGATGTGCCGCTGACGCCGGTCAAGACCGGTCCGACGGCCGGCAACGAGTTGCGGGCTGCAGGCCGCAGGGCGACATGGATCGTTCGCCTCGGCGACCGGACCGTCGATCTGCAAACGCTCGACGCTTGGGCGGCCGCCTTCGCGGACCTGTCGGTGCGGTCGGGTTCCGACGGCGAACTGATCGTCGAAGATCCGGATTACGGCACCGTGCGTTTCCTCGCCGACGCGAGGGTCGTGGCTGAGGGGCGGATGCTCGATCCGGCCAACTGGACCGTGCGCGGCGACGCGACGCGCATGAAACGCCAGGAGTAGGGAGGAAATCGGCTGCGGCCCTCAAGAGGAGAGGGCGGGGCGGCTTGGACGGTCGGGGCGCGGCCCCGGACAAAGGAGGAGACGAAGCATGACCAAGACCCGCACTGTGCTGGCCGCGATATCGGTCAGCCTGCTCGCATCGACCAGCGCGTTTGCCGGCGACGTGCGCATCATGTGGTACTCGGACGGTGTCGAAGGGGATGTCATCCAGGACCTACTAAACCGCTTCATGAAGGACAACCCGGATATACACGTCACGCTCGACAACGTTGCCTACAAGGTCATCCAGGAGCAACTGCCCATCCAGCTCGAAGCCGGTCAGGGACCGGATATCGCCCGCGTCACCAACATCAAGGAACTCGCCCAGCACTGGCTCGACCTCAGGCCGCTTGTGACCGATCCGAAATACTGGGACGACAATTTCGGCGACACGCTCGACTGGATGCGACCCGACGGCTCCAAAGCCATTCCCGGTTTCATGACCCAGCTTACGCTTACCGGCGGCTTCGCCAACAAGACGCTGTTCGAACAGGCCGGCGTGGCATTGCCGGGCGACAAGGCAAGCTGGGATGACTGGATCAACGCCGCCGCCGAGGTGGCGAAGAGCCAGCAGCTTCCAGCCGCCTTCGCGATCGACCGCTCTGGCCATCGCATTTCTGGCGCCAACATCTCCTACGGCGCAAACTATATCGGACCCGATAGCACGCCGGCGAAGGTGGACGACGGCACCAAGGCATTCGTCGGCAAGCTCGTCGACTGGACCGCCAAGGGACTGATGCTGAAGGATACCTGGGTCTCGGCGGCAGGCTCGACCTATCGCGCGGCCGCCGACGATTTCGTCAATGCCCAGATCCCATTCTACTATTCGGGAAGCTGGCAGGTCGCCAATTTGTCGACCAAGATCGGCGACAGCTTCGACTGGGTGGCGACCGGTTCGCCTTGCGGCACCGCCGGCTGCTCGGGCGTGAAAGGCGGCGCGGCCCTGGTCGCCATCAAATACACGAAGAACCCCAAGGATGTCGCCAAGGTCATGGAATATCTGGCCCGCGAAGATGTCGTGAAAGAGTTCAGCGAACGCACGCTGTTCCTGCCGGCGCACAAGGGCGTGATCGAGAAAGGCGGACTGAAGTGGGTTTCGACCGACAAGAATGTCGGTCCGGCGCTCGACAAGTTCGTCAAGGCCGCAGGTGAGACGCTGCCGGCGGCCGACGCGCTGCCGCCGTGGAAGTGGGCCAACGCCTATTACGCGGCGCTGGTAACCCGTGTCAGCCAGGTGATGGCCGGCGAGCTCACGCTCGACGACGCCTGGGGCAAGGTCGACCAGGACATCGCCGACAAGGTCGCAGAGGCCAAGTGACCGCCGCCGCGACACTCAAGACATGGACAGGCGCCGCTCTCGCTGCGCCTGTCGTCTGGCTGGCATCGATCGTCAACGTGCCGCTCAAGTCCTGGCAGCGTGCGACGGGCACCGGCGGCATGGCCGCCTTCTTCCTTGCCCCGAACATGGCGATCTTCGGCATCTTCGTGCTGGTGCCGCTGGTCATCAACTTCTTCTATTCGGCCACGTCCGGAACGGCCTACTTCCTGCAGGATCGCACCTATGTCGGGCTGGAGCAATATCAGCGCCTGCTCGACTGCGGCAGCTATCTGGATACTGCCACCTGCCGCGAGGATCTCTTCTGGAAGGCCGTGCACAATACGGGCCTGTTCGTCGTCGTGCAGGTGGCGATGATGACGATCGTGTCGATCGCAACCGCGCTGATCCTCAACCGCGAGATCGTGGGGCGCAGCTTCTGGCGCGCGGTGTTCTTCTTTCCAGTGCTGCTGTCGCCCGTCGTCACCGGCCTGATCTGGCGCTGGATCCTGCAACGCCAGGGCCTGCTGAACCTGATCGTCCACGACATGGGAGGCGAGCCGTACAACTGGCTGACCGATCGTTTCTGGGCTTTCACCGCCGCTGTCAGCGTTTCGGTCTGGGCCCATATGGGCTTCTACACGCTCATCCTGCTTGCCGGCCTGCAGGCGATCCCACGCGACCTTTACGAGGCTGCCGAGATGGACGGCACCAAACCGGCGCGGGTATTCTGGCGCATCACGCTGCCGCTCTTGATGCCGAACCTGCTTGTCGTCATCGTGCTGGCACTGATCCGGGCCGTGCAAATATTCGACGAGGTCTATGTGCTGACCGGAGGAGGGCCGGGGACCTCCACGCTCTATCTCACGCAGTACATCTATGAGATCGGCTTCGCCTCTCTGCTGCGCAATCCGGGGCTGGCTTCGGCGGCTTCCATCCTGATGGGGCTGGTGTTGGTCGTGCTCACCCTGCTTCAGCTGCAGGTCGGACGTAGGGGCGAACGGAAGGGGGCGCGCGAATGAGCGGCGTCGTGTCATTCCTGACCCGCCGGCGCGGCGGCCGCTTCTGGCATTGGACGGACATCGTGAGCTGGCTGTGGCTCATCGGCGGCCTGGTCGTCATGTTCGGCCCGGCCATCTGGCTGGTGGGCTCGTCGTTCAAGACGCCGGCGCAGCTTGCCGAGTTCCCGCCGACCATCCTGCCCTATGTCAGCCAGCAGGCGACGGTAGAAGGTCACGACAAGCCGCTCACTCTCTACAGGGTGAAGCTGCCGGACGGTTCGACCAAGGTGCTGGCCGAGCTGCGCCGCATCGGCACCGTGGCGCAGATGGTGGACCCGAAGGCGCCGAACGATATCGTGAAGGTCAACATCGCCAGCCGTGAACCGGTGCGCGAAATAGGCTTCGCGACGGAGAACTACACCGAGCCGTTCGTCCATTTCGACTTCCTGCGCTATCTGCGCAATTCGGTTTTCGTGACGGCAATGGCGACGCTGATCACGCTGCTTACCAATTCGATGGCCGCCTTCGCCCTGTCGAAATACAGGTTTCGCGGCCGCGACCTTACCATGCTGTTGATCGTCGGTACTCTGATGGTGCCGCTGTCGGTCATCCTGGTGCCGCTCTATTCGGTGGTGAGCGCCGTCGGCCTGCTCGATTCACTGTGGGGCGTGATCCTGCCGACGGTGGCGACGCCGACCGGCGTATTCCTGTTGCGTCAATATATGCTGACCATCCCGGACGAGCTCTTGGACGCGGCGCGCATGGATAATGCGTCCGAATGGCAAATCTACTGGCGTATCGTGTTGCCTCTTGCCGCGCCGGCGCTCGCGGTGCTCGCGATCTTTTCGGTCGTCTGGCGCTGGAACGACTTCCTTTGGCCGCTGGTGGTTCTGTCGCGCAAGGAGCTCTACACGCTCCAGGTCGGGCTCAACACCTATGCCGGCCAGCTCAATGTGCAGTGGCATTACATCCTGGCGATGACCGTGGTGACCATGATCCCCGTCGTCCTCGTCTTCGTCTTCCTGCAGCGCTACATCACGTCCGGCATTGCCGGCACCGGGCTGAAGTGAGGGGTGTCATGGGACGGATAACGCTGACCGACATCGATCGCGCCTACGGCAAGATAAAGATCCTGCACAACATCAATCTCGACGTCGGCGACGGCGAGATGCTGGTGCTCGTCGGCCCGTCGGGTTGCGGCAAGTCCACGCTGCTGCGCCTGATCGCCGGGCTCGACCGGCCGACCGGCGGCAGGATCGAGATCGACGGCGCCGACGTCACAGAGGTTTCGGCCGCGCGGCGCGGACTGGCGATGGTGTTCCAGTCCTATGCGCTCTACCCGCACATGAGCGTGCGGCAGAACCTTGCCTTCGGGCTCGAGAACATTCGCATGGCGAAAGCCGAGATCGACGCGCGCATCGCGGAAGCGGCGCGCATGCTGGACATTGCGCCCTATCTCGATCGCCGGCCCGGTCAACTGTCGGGCGGGCAGAAGCAGCGCGTAGCGATTGGCCGTGCGGTGGTGCGCAATCCGACCGCTTTCCTGCTCGATGAACCGCTGTCCAATCTCGACGCTGAACTGCGCATCTCGACGCGCGCCGAATTGGCTGCGCTGCACAAGCGGCTGGCAACCACGATGATCTACGTGACCCACGATCAGGTCGAGGCGATGACGCTGGCGGACCGCATCGTGGTGATGCGATCGGGGCGGATCGAGCAGGTTGGCCGGCCGCTGGATCTCTACAACGCACCGGCAAACCTGTTCGTCGCGGGCTTCATCGGCGCGCCGCGTATGAACCTTTTGCCGGTCAAGGTGCGCTCCGCCAGCGGCACGCAAGTGCACGTCGAAGGTCCGGGTGGGCTTTCGGCCACAATTGCGGCCGACGGGACTGCGCTGAGGCCCGGAGACGAGGCGACGCTTGGCATACGGCCACATGACATCGAACTTTCGGACGACAGCAAGGGATCGGTCGAAGCGCGGGTGACGCTGGCCGAAGCGCTGGGACCGGAAACGGTCGTCCACGCCATCATCGCCGGCGACAACAAACTGGTAGCGGTGCTCAAGCGCCAGGACGTTCAAACGCAAGGCCAGCCGATCAACCTCACTCTGCCGACGGAGCGGATGCACCTCTTCGATTGCGCCGGGCTGCGGGTTGCTTCGCGTTAGAGCGGCTGCCGCTGGCGTTGGCCAAGAAACGCCTCCCGCAGCGAGGCGGCCGTTTGGATTCTCCGTCCAAGGCCCCGGAGCAGCTGCGCTACAGTGTCGACAAAGGACGATTTGTCACGGCGCGTAAAGGAATGCAAAAGGAGTGGCGCCTCTAAAAGCGCAGAACTATCAAATTCAATTGTTGCGTCGGCGTCGAACCGCCAAAGACGCATGCGGTCAATCGCCTCCGTACATGACCCTCGGCAGCCATATGACGATCGAGGGGAACACGATGCACAGTCCTACTCCGATCGCCTGCAGGCACAAGAAGGGGACCGCGGATCGGAAGATCGTCGCCATCGATATCTCCGGCGGCGCAACACTCTTCAGGTAAAACAGCGAATAGCCGAACGGTGGGCTCAGGAACGCCATCTGCATGTTGACCATGAAAATAACGCCATACCACAGCGGCACGTCTTCAGGAGCCACACCGGCCAAGCCGAACGTGCCGCCGAATTCGAGTGACTTAAGGATGGGTAGAAATATCGGTACGGTGAGAAGGAGAATGCCCACCCAGTCCAGAAACATGCCCAGGACGAACAGGATGATCATCATCAGGACAAGAATGCCATAAGGCGCCAAGCCTGTTCCGAGTATGGATTCGGCAACGAAGTTCTGCCCACCCTTTAAGATAAAGAAGCCGACGAACATGGTGGCACCGAAGAATATCCACATGACCATCGCCGTGGCCTTGAGCGTCGCGACACTGGCTTCCCGGATCGTGTCCCAGGTCAGGCGCCGATGCGCGGCGCAGACGATGAAAGCACCGAACGTGCCGATGCCGGCGGCCTCGACCGGCGTGGCAATGCCCATGAAGATGACCCCGAGCACAAGCAGGATCAGCAGTATCGGCATGAACGTGCGGCGCAAAAGCTTGAGTTTTTGGATGAAGGCAATGCGCTCGTTCGGTGGCAACGCCGGGCCGAGCTTGGGGTTGATGTAACAGCGCGCCGTCACGTAGGCGACGTACATCCCGGACAGCAGCAGCCCGGGAAACACCGACCCGATCAAAAGCTCGCCCAGCGACTGCTGCGCCACCACCGCATAGACGATCGCCATGACGGAAGGGGGTATGAGAATGCCAAGGGTCCCGCCAGCAAGAAGCGAGCCGCAGGCGAGCTTGGCGTCGTAGTTGCGGCGAAGCATGGCGGGCAGCGCGATCATGCCCATCGTCACTTCCGTCGCTCCGACCACGCCGACCATCGCGGCCAGCAGCGTGCAGGAGACGACCGTGGCCGAGGCGAGCCCGCCTTTCAGTCCACCCAGCCATTTGTAGACGACGTCGAACAGTTCCTCGATGATACCCGCCTTCTCGAGAATCGCGGCCATGAAGATGAAAAGCGGCACCGCCGAGAGCTGATAATCCGTCATGAACGGGAAGACCCGAGACGGCAGCATGTTCAGCATGGCCGAATTGCCGAACAGAAAGAGGAAAAGCACGGCAAGGCTGCCGGTGCAAAAGGCCATCGGCAATCCGAGCAGCAAAAGGACGCCCAGACCCCCGAACATCAATATGCTGAGCCACAGGATCGGAAGCTCGAGACCCATCGCTCAGCCAATCCTTCCGAATGCAGTCGCGATGTCTCGCATCAGCCGGGACAGACCCTGAAGCAACAGGAGCGCCGCCCCGGCGGGGATCGCGAGCTTTACCGGCCAGTATTGAATGCCCCATTCGGTGAACGAGCGTTCGCCAACCGCCATGGCATCACTCGCAAACCGCCATCCTGTGACCAGCATGGTGCCGGTGAACAGGAAAAAGAAGGCCGAGGTGATGATGTCGCAGATAGCCCGACCGCGTTCGGAGAGGTGGCTATAGACGATGTCGACCCTCACATGGGTTTCGTCGCGATAGGCATAGGCTCCTGCCAGCATGTACTGCATGCCGAACATGAGAAACATGCTCTCATGCACCCAGTTCGTCGGCGAGTTGAAGACGTAACGGGCCACGACCTCGTAATAATAGGCGATGACCGCGAGGACTGACCAGTAGGCGACCAACTCGCCCGTCACTCTTGCCAGCCGATCAACGGGCCGGAAAACAGCGAGCGGAGCTTTGACCGGCGAGGCGGGTACGTCAGTCACCAGCGGATGGGTGTCGGTTGGGGCCGGTTGGACCTCACGTTGGCGAGCGCGGCGAACCAGGCCCGGCATCAGAAAGACGTCGCCCGCGAGAACAAGGCCGAGGAGAATTCCGGCAATTCGGGCAAGGGTGTTCGAGCGGGCGAGTCCAGCAATGGCAGCAGCGTCATTGCCGTGAGCCGTCACCGCATCCGCCTCGGCCTTCGCAAGGCGACCGGCGGCACCGCTCTTGCCGGATGTGACATCGGCCCTGGTTTGCGTCAGGACCCTTTCGGCATGCTCCGCTTGGGATCGAGCCAGCGACAATGCTTCGCGCCCATCCCGCACCTGGGCACTGGTCCAGAGAACAGCGACGAAGAACGGGATGAACAAGAACCCCCAGCGGCTCTTCAGGTAGAAACGGTGCATGCCGAGAAAACCGGCAGTGACCAGGAAGAAATAGGCGAGGAACAAATTGGCTCGGCCGGCGTCGCGTCGAGCCCGCTCGCGATAGACGAAGAAGACCGCGGCAAGCGGAAAGACCACGAGGCTCGACCAGTAGAGCCAGTGCGGCAGCACAAATGTGAGTGAGGGCATCGGCGACTGCCTCTTGAAGGAGAGTGCGCCCGCCCGGACAGGACGGGCGCGGAGAGCCTCAGAGGTTGATCGACAGCCCCTGATACATGTCCGGCGTTACGTAGCCGAGAGTCGGGTTCTCCATCACCTCAAGCTGCAGCTTGAAGATGCGCGCCGCGTCCTTGTCCTTGTTGGCCCATTCGAACCAGATCGGCACCGCGATTTCCTGGAACTTCTGGAGGTCTTCCGCGCCAAGCCGGTTGATTTCAATGCCCGCGTCGGTGAATTTGTGCCAAGCCTCCATGTCGGCCTTCTGGATGGCCCCGAAATGGATGTTCGAATAGACTTGGATTTCGTCTTCGACGAACTTCTTGAGGTTGTCCGGGATTTGGTTCCAGACACTCATGTTGACGGCGAAATCCATCAGGTCGACGGGCTGATACACCGACATCAGTCCAGGCGGCCCCATGGAAATGTATTTGGTCACCTGCTGGAAGCCGAGCGCCCAGTTTACCGCCGGGCCCGTGTAGTCGGCCGCATCGATCGTGCCTTTCTCCAGCGCTGAGAACACCTCGCCGCCCGGCAGCAGCGTCGTCTTGGCGCCGGCTTTCGCAAAGGTTTCGGCGATCATGCCGCCCGGTACACGCAGCTTCAGATCCCTGAAATCCTCGATCGAGCGGATCGGTGTCTTGGAGTGGATGATGTTCGGGCCGTGTTGAATGCGGTTGACGTAGTAAAGACCTTGTTTCGCATAAAGGTCGCGCGCGGCCTGCAGACCACCTTTTGAATAGAAAAAGATGTCCCATTCGTGCGGATAGCGCAGCCCCATCGTGTAAGAGGACAGGAACGCTGCGGCGGGAAGCTTTCCGGCCCAGTAAAGTGAAAACGAGTTCATCGCCTCCAGAACGCCGTTCTTCACCCCGTCGAGGAGTTCGAAGTCGCCAACGATGTCCTTCGCCTTGAACGGCTGAAATTCGAGTTGTCCTCCGGTCTTTTCCTTGATGGTGCCACACCAGTTCTGGAAAGTTTCAAGTCCGACACCTGCCGGCCACGACGTTTGAATTTTCCAGGTGATTGTGTCAGCGGCCCCTGCCCTTCGAACCCAGGGAGCGGTAACCGCCGTCGCCGTCAGCCCAGCGACAAGTCCGCTCGTCTTTAGAAATCTTCGCCTTGATTGGGAACGCGATTCTCCGTCCATTGTCTTCCTCCCTGTTCGGCGAGCGGACAAAATGATAGGCCCGCCGCCGGTCTCAAAGACTTAAAACCAATGACACAAGGATGTCCCTTTTGGTGGTTCAGAGCTGCCCATTTTCGCAATCGCTTCCGGCCGAATTGCCCACAAACGAGAGCGAAAGGAAACCGTGCAGCTTACAAGTAACATAGCGCGGCGCGACCATTTTCAATCGCTGGACGTCCGGACCATAGTATGCTCGTGCGGTTTTAATAAATCCATCGTGAGTGGGTCATCGTCTGGCAAACGCGGCGTTCCTGCTGATCCAGCGCTCGGCGTGACTTCCGTCCCTTGCTGCTCATGTCGGAATGTTGGCCAGGTGACTGCACTTCATGGTCCCGGTCTGCATTGAAGCAGCATGCCGCCAGCGGTGCTGACCGCCGCCTCGATGGCTAAGGCAATGCTGGGATTCAGATCGCTGACCGCAATCCGGCTTGCATTTTCGTCCCAACGAACTTTCCAACCTCCAGCCGCGCGGCCATCGCTGACCCGTGCCAGAAACCGCAGGATGAGCAGAATTTGCCGTACTAATCCGCAGAAAAAAGTACGGCGTCGGTATCGCTAAGTCGTTGAAAACATGGTGATCCCGGCAGGAATCGAACCTGCGACCTACAGATTAGGAATTTGTCAGACGGTCTTTCCCGCTGTTTCCCAATGCCGATCGTTACACGGTTGCGCCTATTCAGAATGCGGCTAAACACAGCCGGCTGCACGAGCCCGTAGACACCGCAGCCCTGATTCCGCACATGCTGGAAGCCTTCGTCCGTTCGGATCGCGGTTGGTGCAGCCGTAAGGCGAAGGCCGGCCGTGCCCCTCAACCAGTGGCGTCTCCAGCCAGCGGTGCAACGCGAAGCGGTGCTCAAGGGGACAGCTCCGCCTGAAGCTGTCCTAGTGGCTTTACCCTAAGCGGAGCATCAGTTCCGGCAACAGGCTGGCAAGATTATCGATCAATTCTGGCTGTGCGCTGAATGTCCGGTTTGCGCGGGATGATCGCCGTCGACCCACTGGACGATCATCCGGAATTGCACTTTCGCTTGCGAATACGCGCGATAGAAGTCGAGAAGTTCTCCCGTGGGTTCCGACAAGCGTTGGAAGCCCGAAATGAAGGCGACGACCGTGCCGATCGTCGTCTGCCCGCGGATCACAAGATAGCCGCCAACGATCAGGACCATCAGGGACCCCACCGCGTTGGCTATATTCAGCAACGTCTTCAGCCCGAATTTCAACAAATAGAATTCAATGCGAGTGCTGAAGATCGTGCGTATGGTGCGAAAGGCTGCTCGGCGCTTCGTCGAGTGGCTGGCGAAGGAATTGACTGCTTGGTTGCCAAGCTTTCGGACCAGCACGACCTGCCGTTCCACGAGTGTGTTCAGGTCCTTCTGCATGTAAAGCGCAAGCAGGATTTGCGGCAGGAGTGACACGCCGCTGACCAGAGCGATCACCGGCTGCATGTAGATCATGTAAGATGCGACGGAGATCATCAGCGTGACGTTGACTACGCAATCAGAGATGCTGGTGCCGACAAATCCGCCAACATAGTCGATCTCGTTGCCGATGATGCCGGCGGTCTGACCACTCCTTGCGTGCTCGCGCGCGGACCTTTGCGTGGCGACGAGAGCGAGTTGGTCGCGGGCCGTCTTCACCACGCTCTCTCCGACCCAGCCCTGATAGACGATCAGTGCGTATTTCAGCCCCGCATGCAGGAGTATAGCCGCAAGATAAAGGCCGCCGAGCATCAGGAGCGCCCGTACGTTCTTGTCGGCAATCGCCACATCGACGACCCGTCTCTGCAGGTCGATGGGGATAAAGTTGGCCAAGGCAACCGAAATTGCGATCACGCTGACATAGACCTGATGCATGCCGCTGACGCGCCGGACAAAACTGGGAAACTTCTCGCCAGGGCGCATCGCGTCGGCCATGGGCTCAAACGGGGCGAAGCGCCGCGCAATTGTCGCGAAAATTCCGCTCACCTTCGGTGCGCCTCCGTCGCCTCCATTTCCGGTCCAGCCGACAAGGGCAACGTACCCTGTCGGTGACCAGCTGAACGGGCATCCTCAATCAGGCCCGGGACTGTCGCTCGGCCATGCCTTGCGCGCCTGAAGCCGAGACCGTAACTCGCTAGGATGATTGCTCCGATGATGACGGCCTCGCGGCCTTCACCGACAACACCGGAAACGATCGCCGCGACGATCAGGATCGGAACCAGCGGATTGCGAAACTGCCGCAACAGGACCGCCAGCGCTTGTTCTCGCCAATGATCGGCGAACGTGTTTGGCCCGTGGCGCGAAAGCCCGTTGCGCGCCTCGGTCGAAGTCAGCCCGGTAGGCCGAGAGCGGCATTCCTGCAGCACCTCGATAGCCGGTCGCGACCAGTAGGGCTCGCCCACGCCGCGCCACGTTGGGGAGGCTGAGTTCTCGATCATCACGATTTGATAGCGAAGAAGGCCGCGCGCCCCCTTGATCGGCATCAAGGCCGGGAGAATTTACGATCCGAGCTGAAGCAGGCAGGCTGCGCGATAGATGCGCTGGAGAGCTCTGAGCGTTGCGTGAACCGGGACCATCGTCCTGCCGGGAGCCGCTGCTAGGTCCTACCGACAGGTTGGTAGCGCCAAATCGCGCGGAGACTTTCGGCCAGGGCTCAGCCAACAGTCAGGGGAGCCTCCTCGCTAACCTACAGAAATCTCGACCCAATTCCGAGACCGTTCGACAGCGCCAAAATTGCAGTGACTGAGTGGTGATCCCGACAGGAATCGAACCTGTGACCTACAGATTAGGAATCTGCCGCTCTATCCTACTGAGCTACGGGACCACGCGGCCAGACACATAGCCGCTTCGGGCCGGTTCGCCAAGAGGTGTTGCTGGCTTGCCGAGCAACACCTTGCTCCACGGCGCCGGCCGGGCGGCGGCGGGCCACCTCGCTGCCGTGCCGCAAAGGCGGTCAGGCGGCCAACGCGGTCTCCGCCAGCCTCACCCAATAGCTCATGCCATGCGGGATGACCTCGTCGTTGAAATCATAGGCCGGATGGTGCAGGCCGGCGCTGTCGCCATTGCCGATGAAGATGAAGGCGCCGGGGCGCGCCTCCAGCATGTAGGAAAAATCCTCGCCGCCCATCACCGGCTGGATGGCGCGGTGGACATGCGCGTCGCCGGCGACGTCGGCCGCGATATCGCTGGCGAACACCGTCTCTTCCGCATGGTTGAAGGTGACGGGATAGTTGGCGTCGTAGTCGACCTCGATCGTCGCGCCGAAGGCCGACGCAAGGCCGGCACAGATGGTGCGCATGCGTTCTTCCGCTTTCCTGGCCACCTCTTTCTTCAGCGTACGCACCGTGCCGGCGATCTCGGCCTGTTCCGGAATGACGTTGTAGGCATCGCCGGCGTGGAATTTCGTCACCGACACCACGACGGCCTCGACCGGATCGGTGTTGCGCGAGGCAATGGTCTGCAGAGCGCTGACCAACTGGCTGGCGACGACGATCGGGTCGATCGTGCCGTGCGGCATGGCCGCATGGCCGCCGTGCCCCTTGACGGTGATGGTGAATTCGGCGGTCGCCGCCATGATCGGGCCGGGCTTGATGGCGAACTCGCCGACGGGAAGGCCGGGCATGTTGTGCATGCCGAACACCTTCGAGATGCCGAAGCGCTCCATCATGCCGTCCTTGACCATTTCATTGCCGCCGCCGCCGCCTTCCTCGGCCGGCTGGAAGATCACCGCCACGGAACCGGCGAAATTGCGCGTCTCGGCCAGGTATTTGGCGGCGCCGAGCAGCATGGCGGTGTGGCCGTCATGGCCGCAGGCATGCATCTTGCCGGGGACTGTCGACGCATAGGGCTTGCCGGTGATCTCATTGATCGGCAACGCGTCCATGTCGGCGCGCAGCCCGATGGTCGGACCCTCGCCCTTGCGGCCGCGAATGATGCCGACGACACCGGTTTTGCCGAGCCCCGTCACGACCTCGTCGCAGCCGAAGGCCATCAGCTTGTCGGTGACGAAGCCGGCGGTCTGGAAGACGTCGAAGTTCAACTCAGGCGTCCGGTGCAGATGGCGCCGCCAGCCGGCGACTTCTTCCTGCATTTCCGCGGCACGGTTGAGAATTGGCATAATCGGTCCATCTCTTTGTTGGGGCAGACGGTTCAGGTCCGCTGCCCGGCAATTGTGATTGCCTGGCGCTTTGCCATTTTGGCGTCACATAGGGTAAATAGCACGCAACGATGCGGTCCTGGGTCGAGGGTCGGTCCGCACCATGCTGGCTATCGCGTAACGAAATCTTACGGAGCCAGCGGCGACTACGGCAAGAGGCGATTTCGGAATAGATCATGCGGCAAGGGCATTTCCTCAACCTATTGCTTGCGGGCGGGCTGGCGCTGCCGATGCTCTGTGGCGCCGCGCGCGCCAATCCGGTGGTTCTCTTTGACTTGAAGAGCGGCAAGGTGCTGGAGCATCAGGATGCCTTCAAGCGCTGGTATCCGGCCTCGCTCAGCAAGCTGATGACGGCCTATGTCACGTTCCGGGCGATCGGCGCCGGCGAGGTGGCGCTCGATTCGCCGATCAAGGTGACGAAACACTCGGCCGGCGAGCCGCCGAGCAAGATGGGCTTCAAGCCAGGCTCGGTGATGCGGCTCGACAATGCGCTGAAGATGATGCTGGTCAAGTCGGCCAACGACATCGCCATGGCCGTCGGCGAGAACATCGGCGGTTCGCAGGAGGCCTTTGCCGACCGTATGAACGCCGAGGCCGCCAGGCTCGGCATGACCGGCACGCATTTCGTCAACCCGAACGGGCTCTATTCGCCGGACCAGTACACGACCGCGCGCGACCTCGCCGTCCTGGTGACGGCGCTGCGCAACGACTTCCCGCAATATGCGCCATGGTTCTCCATCGAGGGACTTGCCGTCGGCAAGAAGGCGCTTCCCAACTACAATCTCCTGATCGGCCGCTACCCGGGCGCCGACGGCATGAAGACCGGCTTCGTCTGCTCCTCGGGCTTCAACATGATCGGTTCGGCGACGCGCAATGGCCGCACGCTGGTTGCCGTGGTGCTTGGCGAAAAATCCGCCATCAGCCGCGCCGAAGCCGCTGCGAAGCTGCTCGACCAGGGTTTTGATACGCCGGCCGCCGGCTCGACGACGCTCGCGGCGCTCAAGCCCTATGGCGACACGCTGTCGCCCAACGATCTGCATGACGAGATCTGCAAGAAGAAGACGAAAGAAGAGCAATCCGAGGCGGCACCTACCGTTGACGCCAAGAACAAGCCGAAATCGCCTTACCAGGTGAAACTCGACCACCCGACGCTGATCGCGGTCGGCCTCGGCGGCGCCACCGGTCCGGCGCCAAAGGCTTTCGTCGACCAAACCGATCAGAACTACGCCGATGTGCCGCTGCCGACCTGGCGGCCGGACAAGCCGCTGCCGGCCGACGCCGCGCCCGCCGCGACAGGAACGGCCGCTGCCGCCGTGCAGGGCGACCAGCCGGCCAAGGCCGCCAACTAGCGGGTGAGCAAGCGATGAGCAGCGGCTTCCCCATTCCCGTCTCGGTAGTCACCGGCTTTCTCGGCGCCGGCAAGACGACGCTGCTCAACCGGCTGCTCAAGGAGCCGCAGCTTACCGACACGGCGGTGATCATCAATGAGTTCGGCGAGGTGGCGATCGACCATCTTCTGGTCGAGCAGGCCTCGGACGGCATCATCCAGCTTTCGGACGGCTGCCTCTGCTGCACGGTGCGCGGCGATCTCGTCGATACGCTGGCCGACCTCGTCGACCGGCTGCAGACCGGCCGCATCGCCCGGCTTGCCCGCGTCGTGGTCGAAACCACCGGCCTTGCGGACCCCGCGCCGGTGCTGCAGTCGATCATGGCGCATCCGGCGCTGGTGCGGGCTTTCCGGCTCGACGGCGTCATCACGCTGGTCGACGCCGTCAACGGCGAGGCGACCCTCGATGCCCATGTCGAGGCGGTGAAGCAGGCGGCGGTCGCCGACCGCATCGTGCTGACCAAGACCGACCTTGCCGAGGCGGGGGATGTCGAGGCTCTGCGGGCGCGGCTTCGTCAGATAAACCCGAACGCCGTGCTGCTCGACGTCAACGATCCCGGCACGGGCACCGCGTCATTGTTCGATTGCGGCCTCTACAATCCCGAAACCAAGAGCGCCGATGTTCGGCGCTGGCTCGGCGAAGAGGCAACGCATGGCCACGACCATCACCACCACGACGATGACCATGACCGCGGCCATCATCATCACGACCGCCGCCACGATGCCCGCGTGCACTGCCACTCGCTCGTCCATGACGGACCGGTGCCGTTCTCGGCGATCGAGACGTTCCTCGATCTCTTGCGCTCGACGCATGGTGAGAAGCTGTTGCGCATGAAGGGCGTCATCGAGCTCGCGGAAGATCCGTCGAGGCCGTTGGTCATCCATGGCGTGCAGAAGATCCTGCACCCGCCGGCAAGGCTGCCGGCCTGGCCGGACGGCCAGCGCGGCACCCGACTGGTGCTGATCACGCTCGATATGCCTGAAGACTATGTCCAGCGGCTGTTCGCCGCCTTCACCAATCGGCCGTCGATCGACACGCCGGACCGGGCGGCGCTCGAAGCCAATCCGCTGGCGATCGCCGGGCTGTGATTGGAAAGCCCGCTACTAGTTAAGCCGCGCCGCCGCGCTCGACCAGGAAGCGATGGCCTCCGGCTACCGCTGCCGTTTCGATCAACTGATGGCCGGCATCGGCGCAGAAGGCCGGAATGTCGATCACGGCGAGCGGATCGGTGGTCTCCAGCCACAGACGGCTGCCCGGCCGCATCGCGGCCAGACGCTTGCGGGCCTTGAGCACCGGCAGCGGACAGTTCAGGCCCTTGAGATCGTAGGTGGTGGCGTGCTTTGCCAAGCTGAAAGATCTCAGCCGCCGAACATGCCGAGCAGCTTCTTCTTCAGCTTGGACACGGTGCCTTCGTCAGCGCTGGCCGCCTGTGTCTCAGCCGCCGGCTGGGCCGGCGCCACCTCGACGCCCGCAGTGACAACCTGCTGTTGCGCTGCCTGCTTGGCGGCTTCCTTCTCGGCCAAAGCCTGCGCCTTGGCAGCTTCCTTGGCGGCCTTGGCCGCCTCGATCGCCGCCAGCCGCTGTTCCTCGGCCTTGCGCTTGGCTTCCTTCTCTGCATCGAGCGCCGCCATCTTGCGGCCAAGCGGCGAATCGATGCGGCCCATGCGCACCGTCTCGGTCACCGAGCCGTCGGCATTCATCGATGGCGGGTCGATCGGCACGCGCTCGCCGCGGGCGCGGCGCTTCGACCAGTCGGAAACGATGCTGGCTTCCTTGATGCCGGCAATGGTCGGCTTCGGCGCCGGGGTGCTCGAGTTCACGGCCGCGCTGTAGGCCGCGTCATAACGCTTCTCGTAATCGGCATAGGCCGTCTTCAACGAATCCGGCTGGGCGGTCGCCGGGCAGGGGCCTGTCGGGTCGAAGGTCGTGCCTTCGGGCGCGACCTGGTTGAAGACGTAGCGTTTCTCGCAGACGTCGACCTTCGGCGGCACCTTGGTGATCTCGAAATTGTCGTATCCGACCTTCAGCATCTTCCAGAAGTCGTAGTTCGGGTCGTTGCGGTAGCGCGCCATGTTGGCGGCGGTCATGCGGAACGGGAAGGCCTGGATCTGGAACTCGGTCTGGCCGCCCTGGAAGGCGTCGCGGCCGAAGGCGTAGATCTGCTCGATCTGCGCGTCGGTCATCGAATAGCAGCCGGACGAAGAGCAGGCGCCGTGCACCATGAGATTGGTGCCGCTGCGGCCGTTGGCGCGGTCATAGGCGTTGGGATAGCCGATGTTGAACGACAGATGATAGTTCGAGCGCGGGTTCATCTGCGACGGACGTACCGTGTAGAAGCCTTCCGGCGCCTGGCGGTCGCCCTCGGTGTATTTGGGGCCGAGCTTGCCCGACCACTTGCAGATGTCGTAGCTGGCGACGAGATCGTAGCGGCCGTTGGTCTTGGCCTTCCAGATCTCCAGCTTGCCTTCTTCCTTGAAGATGCGTGCCATCACCGAGGAGGTGCGGACCATGCCCTTGGCCTTCATGTCGGCGAGGATCTTGTCCGGCAGCGGCTTGTTGGCCTCCGGCGCGAAATCCTTCATCGACGAATTATTGCAGCCGGCAATGCCTATCGAGGCGATCAGGACTCCGGAGCGGGCTAGCTTGGCAAACATCGGTACGGCTACGTCTCTTCTCTCGGCCAATGGCTTCGGCATGGCCAGGTCCGCAGGCTGAACACCAATGGACCGTAAACCCGTTAACCTTGAAAATTCCTTACCGCAAGCCTCAGCCAACCCCTCACGGCGATTTCCATTGAGCCGAATCCGGCGGCATTTTTGTGGCGAAATTCGTCATCATGGCCACAGTTGAATGCAGGATCAGAGGCTGCGGCCCATGGCCAGGTATTTCTCGCGGCGCTGCTCGCGGAAGTCGGTGTTGGCGCCGGCAAAGTCCTTCATCGTCTTGGCGATCAGGTCGCCGGTGGCGGCAATCACCGTTTCCGGCGCCCGCTGGGCGCCGCCCATCGGCTCGGGAACGATGGCGTCGATGATCTTCATCTCGAGAAGATCCTGGGCGGTGATCTTCATGTTGGTCGCCGCGTCCTTGGAGCGGGTGGTGTCGCGCCACAGGATCGAGGCCGCGCCCTCGGGCGAAATCACCGAATAGATGGCATGTTCCAGCATGTAGACGCGGTTGGCGGTGGCGATGGCTATAGCGCCGCCGGAGCCGCCTTCGCCGATGACGACCGAGATCGACGGCACCTTGAGCGCCAGGCAGGCCGAGGTCGAGCGCGCTATGGCCTCTGCCTGGCCGCGCTCCTCCGCGCCGACGCCGGGATAGGCGCCGGCAGTATCCACCAGCGTCAGAAGCGGGATCTTGAAGCGATCGGCAAGCTCCATCAGCCGCACCGCCTTGCGGTAGCCTTCGGGACGCACCGAACCGAAATTATGCTTCAGGCGGCTCGCCGTGTCCGAGCCCTTTTCCTGGCCGATCACCGCAACCGGCTCGCCGCGAAAGCGGGCGAAACCGCCGACGATCGCCTGGTCCTCGCCGAAATTGCGGTCTCCGGCCAAAGGCGTGAAATCGCTGAACAAACCCTTGATGTAGTCGATGCAGTGCGGCCTGTCGGGGTGGCGCGCCACCTGCACCTTCTGCCAGGGGGTGAGCGCCTTGTAGAGATCGCGCAGCGCGTCGCGCGAGCGCTTCTCCAGCCTGTTGATTTCGTCGGCGACATCGACTGCCTCGCCGTTCTCCGCAAGCTTCTTCAGCTCGAGGATCTTGAGCTCAAGATCCTGCACCGGCTTTTCGAAATCGAGGTAATTGTACATGCTTGGGCGGGCCGATCCGTCGGAAGGCAATGGCTGGCGGAACCCTGGAAATGCTGGCTCCGGGCGGTGGAACGTCGCCATCACATAGCGATATGAGGCCTAGTCGGCAAGCGGATGATGATCGTTGACCAGCCGCACCAGCCGCTCCTCCAGCACATGGGTATAGATCTGCGTGGTGGAGATATCGGCGTGGCCAAGCAGTTGCTGCACGGCCCTGAGATCGGCGCCGTTCTGTAAGAGATGGCTGGCAAAGGCATGGCGAAGCACATGCGGCGAGATCTTCGCCGAGGCGATGCCGGCCCGGGCCGCCAACCCTTTGAGATCGCGGGCGAAAACCTGCCGGGGGAGATGGCCGCTGTCGGAGGAAGCCGGAAACAGATAGGGGCTCTCGGCAAAGGCCGGTCGTTCGGCCCTTGTTGCAAGCCATGCCCGCATCGCGTCGCGCGCCTTGGCCGACAGCGGCACCATGCGTTCCTTGTCGCCCTTGCCGCGCACCATGAAAAAACGGTCGTCGCGCTGCGCCACCGTCACCGGCAGGCCGACCAGCTCGGAAACGCGCAGGCCAGTGGCATAGAGCACCTCGACCAGCGCATGCAGGCGCAGCGCCGCCAGCCGGTCGCCGTCCGGCGCGGCACCGCCCGCTTCCTCGGCCGCGCGGTCGAGCAGGCGGCTGGTCTCGGCTTCGGTCATCGTCTTCGGCAGCGGCCGGCCCTTCTTTGGGCCGTCCAGCGTGCCGGTCGGGTCGTCGCCGCGCAGGCCCTCGGCATAGAGGAATTTGAAGAACTGGCGGATCGCCGATAATTTTCGCGCCTGCGAGGTCGGCGCGAAGCCTCTGGCCGCGATGTCGTCGAGATAGGCTCGGATATCGGCCGCTCCCGCTGCCGCCAGCCCGCCGCCGATCGAGGCGGAAGCGTCTTCCAGGTCGCGGCGATAGGAGGAAAGCGTGTTCTCGGCCGCCCCCCGCTCGGCGCTCATCATCTCCAGGAAGGCTTCGATGCGGGCGGCGCTGTTCATCTGGCCGGGATCAGTTCTTCTTCGGATTGAGCTTTTCCGCCGGAATGCGCACGCTCATTTCCGCCTTCTTCGGTTCGACGAACATCGCCAGCGCGAACATCGCGCCATAGGCAATGCCTGCAAGAACCGCCAGCGTCACGACAAAGCGAAACAATGTCGGCATTCAGATTTCGCCCGTCTTTTCCAAACCCTGTGCCCTTATGGGACGCCAATCCGACCAATTCAAGGACGAAGGATTTTGTCGGCGAAGGTTCCGTTGGAAAGCCGCACGATCCTGTCCGCTTGCGGCGCCATGCTTGACGCAAACAGGCTTTTGATGTCGATACGGCGCAAAAGAGGTTCCGCATGAACGCGCTGCCAGCAAATCCGCCGGATGAAGGCCGTATCGCGCTGCTCGAAACGCTCGGCAGCCGTTCGGTCGTCTTTGTCGGCCTGATGGGTGCCGGCAAGACGGCGATCGGCCGCAAGGTGGCGGCGATGCTTTCGCTGCCCTTCATCGACAGCGACCAGGAGATCGAGAGCGTATCGCGCATGACCGTGCCGGAACTGTTCGAGCGCTATGGCGAGCCCGAGTTCCGGGCGCTGGAGCAACGGGTGATCCTGCGGCTGCTCGAGAACGGCCCGCAGGTGCTGTCGACCGGCGGCGGCGCCTTCATGAACGCGCAGACGCGCGAGGCGATCGCGAGCCATGGCGTATCGGTCTGGCTGAAGGCCGATCTCGGTCTCCTGATGGAGCGGGTCTCGAAGAAGCAGAACCGGCCGCTCCTGAAGAATCCCGATCCGCGCGGCGTGCTGGAGCGGCTGATGAGCGAGCGCTATCCGGTCTATGCCACGGCCGACATCACCGTTCCGACCCGCGACGACCGCAAGGAAGTCATCGCCGGCGAGGTGGTGTGCGCGCTTTGCGCCTACCTCGGTGTCGCCGCGATCACCACCAGCGACGAGGTGGAGCCGTGAGCCATACAGAACCGGTTAAGGTCGAGGTTGGGCTCGGCGACCGTGCCTATGACATTTTGATCGGGCCGGGCCTGCTTTCCGGCGCCGGAACCGAAATCGCGGACCGCCTTCCCGGCACCCGCGCGGCCATCGTCACCGACGAGACCGTCGCCGCCGCGCATCTCGAAACGCTGAAGGCCGGCCTGGAAAAAGGCGGCATCCAGGCGGCCGTCATCACGTTGCCGGCCGGCGAGAAGACCAAGAGTTTTGCCCGCCTCGAAGAGGTGGTCGACGGCGTGCTCGCCGCCAAGCTCGAACGCCGCGACGTTGTCGTGGCTCTCGGCGGCGGCGTCATCGGAGACCTTGCCGGCTTCGCAGCCGGCATCGTGCGGCGCGGGATGAATTTCGTGCAGGTGCCGACATCGCTGCTGGCGCAGGTCGATTCTTCCGTCGGCGGCAAGACCGGCATCAACAGCGCCCGCGGCAAGAACCTGGTCGGGGTCTTCAACCAGCCCAAGCTGGTGCTGGCCGACACCGGCGTGCTCGACACGCTGCCGATCCGCGAGTTCCGCGCCGGCTATGCCGAGCTCGCCAAATACGGGCTGATCGACCGCCCCGGCTTCTTCGCCTGGCTGGAGGAGAACTGGCAAAAGGTGTTCGCCGGCGGCCCGGAGCGGACCGAAGCCATCGCCGAGGCCTGCCGCGCCAAGGCCGATGTGGTTGCCCGCGACGAGTTCGAGACCGGCGATCGTGCGTTGCTCAATCTCGGCCATACATTCGGCCATGCGCTCGAAGCCGCCACCAATTATGACGGCGCCCGCCTCGTCCACGGCGAGGGCGTCGCCATCGGTATGGCCCTGGCGCACCGTTTTTCCGCGCGCCTCAATCTGGCGAGCCCGGACGACGCAAGCCGTGTCGAAGCGCATCTTCGCGCCGTCGGCCTGCCCTGGCGGATGGCCGACATATCAGGCGAATTGCCGGACGCCGAGGCGCTGCTTGGCTTCATCACCCAGGACAAGAAGGTTTCGCGCGGCGCGCTCACCTTCATCCTGACGCGTGGTATCGGCCAGGCCTTCATCGCCAAGGACGTGCCGCCCTCGGAAGTGCTGTCCTTCCTCAAGGCGAGCCATCCCGAATGGCTCAAGATGAGCCATTCCAGATGATCGACGCCGGCTGGATTGCCGCAGCCGTCCTTGCCGCCATCGTCGTGCTGGCGCTTTTGTTCCGCACACGACTGCTTGCCGCGTTCGGCTACACGCTGCGGCCAGTCGAGCCGATGGCGCCCGAGGACGATGAATCGGACGAGGCCGGCGACGATACCCGCCGCAACGGGCAGGCGCGCGAGGACCGCGACCGGCTGAGCGCACTGTTCGATCTCGAGGAACTCGAAGTGTCGGATGTGATGGTCCACCGAACCAACATGCGCTCGGTCAATGCCGACGATCCGCCGGAAATGGTGGTGCGCGAGATCCTGCAGAGCCCGCATACGCGCATGCCGCTGTGGAAAGGCTCGCTCGACAACATCGTCGGCGTGCTGCACGCCAAGGATCTGCTGAGGGCGCTCAACGAAGTCGGCAACGATTTTTCCAAGATCGACGTGATGAAGATCGCGTCGAAGCCATGGTTCGTGCCCGACACCACCACCTTGCAGGACCAGCTCAACGCCTTCCTGCGCCGCAAGGCGCATTTCGCCATCGTCGTCGACGAATATGGCGAGATGGAAGGGCTGGTGACGCTGGAAGACATCATCGAAGAGATCGTCGGCGAGATCGCCGACGAGCACGACGTCGACATGCAAGGCGTCAAGCAGGAGGCGGACGGGTCGGTCGTCGTCGACGGCATGGTGCCGATCCGCGATCTCAACCGGGCGCTCGACTGGGATCTGCCGGACGAGGAGGCCACGACGATCGCCGGCCTCGTCATCCACGAAACGCAGACGATCCCCGAGGAGAAGCAGGCCTTCACCTTCCACGGCAAGCGCTTCGTGGTGATGAAGCGCGACAAGAACCGCATTGCGAGGCTGAGGATCCGGCCCGCCGGCGAGGGCTAAAGCATGTCTCCCGAAAGTGGGAACCGGTTTAGGGACCAAGACATGCGTAAAATCAAAAACCTAAAGCGCACGGAGCGAATCTGAAAGATCGCGACGCGCTTAGGTATCTTGACTCAAATTTCCTTCGTCGAGCGCTCGCTGAGCATCGCACCCGTTTCAGCATCGACAGCCGCCAGGCTGACGTCGTAGCCCCACAGGCTTCGGATATGGCGCAGGGTCGCGTCGCGACTTTCCTCCTCGAGCAGGATGCCGTCCTTGACGTTGTGCTGCAGCCGCAGATGCCGGTTTCCCAGGAGGTCCACATCAACCACCTGGATGTCGGGTCGTCTCGCCCCCACGTCGTAGCTTTGGGCCAGCGCGGACCGTATCTTGCTATAGCCACGCTCATTGTGGATCGACGCGACTTCGAAATGCGGCTCGTCGGCGCCGTCGGCCAGCACGAAGAGCCGCCATTTCCGGATCAGGGCCGGGCTCAGATACTGGCGAATGAAGGATTCGTCACGGTGGTTGGCCCAGGCATCGAGCAGGGTGTCGCGCCAGTCGCCGCGGCCGGCGATGTCCGGGAACCAGTCGCGGTCCTCCGCGGTCGGTTCGGTTGAGATGCGCTGGATATCCTGCATCATGTCGAGACCCAGCGCGTAGGGATTGATGCCGGAAAAACGCGGGTCGTCGAAGGCCGGCTGGAAGACCACGTTCGAATGGTTGCGCAAGATTTCGAGCATGGCGCCTTCACTGATGCGGCCGCGATCGAAAAGCATGTTCATGAGCGTGTAATGCACGAAGGTGGCGCAGCCCTCGTTCATCACCTGGGTTTGCCGCTGCGGGTAAAAATACTGCGCAATGACACGCACGATCCTGACAATCTCGCGCTGCCAAGGCTGAAGGACGAGGCTGTTCTTCTCGAGAAAGTACAGCAGGTTCTCCTCGGGCAGATTGAGCGATTTCTTCCGCTCCGCGAGGCTCTCGTCCTCTGCTTCCGGCTTGTTCTTTCCCTGGGAGGGCGGCAACGTCCGCCAGAGATCGTTGAAGGAACGCTCCTCGTATTCAAGGCGCTCGCGCAGCCCTTCGCGCTGCTGCTCCGATGACAGCTTCGGCGGCCGGTGGTAGCGGAAGACGCCTTGCTCCATCAGCGCGTGGGCGGAATCGAGCATGGCCTCCACGGGGGCCAGGCCATGCCGTTCCTCGCACCGGGCGATGTAGCTCTTGGCAAAATCCAGGTAGCTCAGGATGCCCCCGGCGTCGGTCCACTGCCGGAAGAGATGATTGTTCTTGAAAAAATGGTTGTGGCCCAGTGCCGCATGGGCGGTCACCAGGGCCTGCAATGCCATGGTGTTCTCTTCCATGAGGTAGACGATGCAGGGATTGGAGTTGATGACCAATTCGTAGGCCAAACCGCGCGCGCCCTTGCGGTAGAGAAGCTCGTCATAGAGGAAACGCTTGCCGAACGACCAATGGCGATACATCAGCGGCATGCCGACCGATGAATAGGCGTCGAGCATCTGTTCGGAGGAAATGACCTCCATCTGCACCGGATAGATGTCGAGGCGAAGCTCTTCCTTCCCGATCGCCTCGATCTCGTCGTAGACCCGCGACAGTTTCGCGAAATCCCAGTCAGACCCGGAAAACAAAAGTTCGGATTTGCGCGCCTGACTGACCATCGGCCCCCGTCCTGTCGACCCACAACCTCACGCGCTCTTGCGCAGCGCCGGCTGCCTGGCGAAGAGCTCGCGAAAGACCGGGTAGATGTCCGCCGGAGCGGCTATGCGCCTCATCTGGAAATTCGGCCATTTCCCGTCCACGGCGCTGTAAGCGCGCCAGAGCGACGTCCCGTTCTCGGTCGAGCCGAAAATGTGGCTTTCCCGCTCGTCGATGATCTCCACATAGGCGAAATACTGGCAAAGGCGCATGAGCCTGCGGTCGAGCAGCTCGATGCAGCGCTCAGAGTCGGTGGCGAAGTTGTCGCCGTCGGAAGCCTGCGCGGCGTAGATGTTCCATTCGGCGGCCGGATAGCGCTGCTCGATGATGCGCTGCATTTCCTCGAGCGCCGTGGAAACCACGGTGCCGCCGCTTTGGGTGTGGTAGAAGAAAGTGTGCTCGTCAACCTCCTTGGCCTCGTGGGTGTGACGAATAAAGACGATCTCGGTCCGTTCGTAGCGCCGCGTCAGGAACAGATGCAGCAGCACGAAAAAGCGTTTGGCCAGATCCTTCTCGCGCTCGCCCATCGATCCCGAGACGTCCATCAGACAGAACATCACGGCATTTGCATTCGGCAGGGGCTGGGGGTCGAAGCGACTGAACCGAATGTCGACCGGATCGACATAGGCGATCCGCTTTCGCCGGCGCTCGAGCCGTTCGAGCTCCTCGCGCAGAATGGCGATGCGCTCGCGCGTTGCCGCGTTTGACGGCTTCGATTCCAGCTCGGCGAGCTGCCGGGCTATCGCATCCAATTCCTCTTGCTTGGGCCGCTTCAGCGCGATGCGGCGTCCGTGGCTGTTTCGCATGGTGCGCCCGACATTGATGTTGGTCGGCGACCCGGTTGCCGCGAAGCCTGCCCGCCTCGGCTTGAAGCTCAATATCTGCTTGAGATTGAGCTTGACCAGATCGGGCAGTTCGAGGTCCTCGAAGAAGAGGTCGAGCACCTCCTCGCGCGACAGCACAAAGCGGAAGTCGTCTTCGGATTCCGTGTTTCCCGGAGCCGAAGAGCCCGCGCCCCCGCCACCAGGCTTGGGGATCAGGTCGCCGGGGCTGAACGTCTTGTTTCCGGGCAGGATGTGCTGGCGACGGCCGCTGTCCTTGGCGTCGCTGAACGTCGGCTCGCTGATGCCTTTCCGAGGCATCGGCACGGCGTGCTCCCGGTCTATCTCGGCGATGCCGCTTGTCCGGATCTTGTCGCGGATGCTGCGCTTGAGCTCTTCATGCGCGCGCTTGAGGAAGCGCTGGCGATTGCCCAGGCTTTTGTCCTTCGGGTTCAGGCGGCGGTCGATGAAGATCGGCATGGAACCGCTCCAGCTTTGCTCAGCCTGCCTTGTTCACGCGCATGTACCAGTCGACCAGTCGGCGCACCTGCCGCTGAGTATAGCCGCGTTCCGCCATCCGCTGCACGAATTCGTTGTGCCGCTTCTCCGTGACGCTGTCCTGCTTGGAGCCGAAGCTGATCACCGGCAGCAGGTCCTCGACCTGACCGAACATGCGCTTCTCGATGACCTCGCGAAGCTTTTCGTAGCTCGTCCAGGATGGATTGCGGCCATGGTTGCGCGCCCGGGCGCGCAAGGTGAATTTGACCACTTCGTTGCGGAAGTCCTTGGGATTGGCGATGCCGGCCGGCTTTTCGACCTGCGACAGTTCCTTGTCCAGGACCTCGCGGTTGAGGATCTGGCCGGTATCGGGGTCCTTGTAGTCCTGGTCCTCGATCCAGGCATCGGCGTAGGCGATATAGCGGTCGAAAAGGTTCTGGCCGTACTCACTGTACGATTCCAGATAGGCCTTTTGGATCTCGTGACCGATGAACTCGGCATAGCGCGTCGCGAGCTCCGATTTGATGAACTCGAGGTAGGCAGCTTCCGTCTCCTTCGGGAATTGTTCGCGCTTGATCGCCTCCTCCAGGATATAGATCAGATGCACGGGATCGGCGGCCACCTCCTTGGTGTCGTAGTTGAAGGTCTGCGACAGAATCTTGAAGGCGAAGCGCGTGCTGACGCCGGTCATGCCTTCGTCGACGCCGGCGGCATCGCGATATTCCTGGACCGACTTGGCCTTCGGGTCGATCTCCTTGAGGTTCTCGCCGTCATAGGCGCGCATCTTGGTGTAGAGCGGCGAGTTCTCGTGCTCGGCAAGGCGCGTCGAAACGGTGAAGCGGCTGAGGATGTCCAGCACTTCAGGTGCGCAGGGACTGTTCGCCAGATCGCTCTCGCGCAGAAGTTTCTCGTAAATTTGCCTTTCTTCGGTGATGCGAAGGCAATACGGAACCTTGACCACGAGGATGCGGTCGAGAAAGGCCTCATTGTTCTTGTTGTTCTTGAACTGCTGCCATTCCGATTCGTTGGAGTGGGCAACGACGATGCCCTGATAGGGGAAGGCGCCGAAATTCTCGGTGCCGTTGTAGCTGCCTTCCTGGGTTGCCGTCAGCAGGGGGTGCAGGACCTTGATCGGCGCCTTGAACATCTCGACGAATTCGAGCAGGCCCTGCGTGGTCCGGTTCAGGCCGCCGCTGTAGGAATAGGCATCCGGATCTGACTGGCTGAAGTGTTCCAATTGCCTGATGTCGACCTTGCCGACCAGGGCGGAGACGTCCTGATTGTTCTCGTCGCCCGGCTCGGTCTTGGCGATGGCGATCTGACGCAGCCGCGACGGCGCCAGCTTGACCACGCTGAATTTGGAAATGTCGCCGGAGAGTTCGTCGAGGCGCTTGGCCGCCCAGGGCGAGATCAATCCGCTGAGCCGGCGGCGGGCGATCCCGTATTTGTCTTCCAACAGATCGCCCATGCGATCGGGATTGAAAAGGCCGAGTGGCGATTCAAAGACCGGACTGATCTGGTTGCCGACCTTCAGCGTATAGATCGGGCGCTGTTCCATCAGTTTCTTCAACCGTTCGGCAAGCGAGGATTTGCCGCCGCCGACCGGGCCGAGCAGATAGAGGATCTGCTTGCGCTCTTCGAGCCCCTGCGATGCATAGCGGAAATATCCCGCAATGCGCTCGATCGTATCCTCCATTCCGTAGAAGTCCGAGAAGGAGGGATAGATCTTGATCGTACGGTTCGAAAAAATACGCCCGAGCCGCTCGTCCTTGCTGGTGTCGACCAGGTTCGGCTCGCCTATTGCCTCGACCATGCGTTCGGGTGCTGAGGCGTACATGGATTTGTCTTCACGGCAGGCAAGCAGATACTGCTGAAGGCTGATCTCTTCCTGGGCCGCGTTCGAGTAAATCTCCGAAAACAGGTCGAAGACGTCTGATTGATTCTCGCGCATGATGCTTTGCCTCGGAGCCGATAGGCTGCCAATCGGCTCATCGTCTCTTCAACTGCCGGAAAGCGCTGTTTGTTCCCGACAAACGCTAATCGTCAGCTTCGATCACCGAGGTGTGAGGGAACCACTCCGCGTGGCCGAAAAGAAGCGCCGCGTCGCGCATCCCGATGTGAACTCTAGTCGCCCACCCCGAATCGACAGCCAAGATCAGTGTGCGCTCGGTCGACCCATTTGCCAACACAAAACAGAAGCGTCGACGCTGCGGTGTGATGTCGCCGCAAGGTAACCGGCAGTGGTACTGACTGCCGCTGCATCGACCGCCTTGCGGCGCGCGAGCCAGCGCAGCGGACGCTCGATCGGGCATCGAGGCGGCAAAGCGCCCTATGCGGACAGAATGCTGTCTAAGAGCTTCAAGGAAGGATCTCGTATTCGTTTTTCGCACCTACATGTCGTGGTCGGGAACGTAGAGACAGAACGAATGCTGAGAGTTTACGTCGCCGCCGGGCTTGCACTCGTGAAAGAACTCGTCGCGCGAACGCTTGATCCGCCTGTCGGTGTAGGGAATGACCTCCCCGGTGGAGAGCTGGTATCCATACTTGGTTTCCTTCACATCGGCTGTGGGCGCTTGATAGCAGTCCAACCCCGCGCAGCATGAGCTGTCGTACTGCCAGCCCTTGGGCGCCTGATGCGCGGCGGCCGGAGCCGAGAGGAAGGCCGCCAAGGCTATCGCCGGAAACAGCCGCAGAGGCTGCAAACTGCCTGAGCGCCCATTGCCATGCCCGGCTGGAACTCGATACGTCGTCTTCATGGGTGGTCACCCCTCGGAGGCGCCGGTCGGGGGCATCGGCTCTCCGGTCTGGCTAACAATCCGCCCGGCATGGATGAGGGCTTCCTCCAGAACCGGGCCGTCAAGCAAACTGCCAGACCAGGGAAAATGTTCCATGATCTTGTTCACGCGGCCGAGTCGAGCGCCCGCGCATTTCGATGGCGCGGGAGGGGTGCGGGTCCACTGTTGGCGAGCCAACCTCTTGCAGCCCCTGACCAATCCTTAACTGGACGCCTGCCGCGCTCGCGTGCACTCTTTGCCGAGGGCGATCAGAGCTGGGTGGCCAGGAGATGACGATGATCGATCGGCGGCGTTTTGTCCTTGCGTCCGTTGCCGCGCTGCTGCCGGCAGGGGCGTCGGCAGCCTGGCGGCTGCGCCAGCCGGCGCCGCAAACCGTCGACTACGGGCCGGCCAAGCTCGATATCTACGCACGCGAAGGCGCCAAGGGCGATCCGGTCGTCTTCTTCATCCATGGCGGCGCCTGGCGGATCGGCAACCGCAACAACGTCAACGCCAAGCCAGGCTTCCTGCTCGCCAGGGGCTTCCTGTTCGTATCGATCGATTACCGCATGCTGCCCAAGGCCGACGTCGCCGCCCAGGCGGGCGACGTGGAAAAGGCCTATGCCTATGTGCGCGCCAATATCGCCAGCTATGGCGGCGATCCGGACCGCATCGTGGTGATGGGTCACTCGGCCGGCTGCCATCTGGCGGCACTGACGGGGCTTCGCGGCGGCTTGCCCGGCGTCGCCGCGCTGGTGCTCGACGATACCGAAGCCTATGACATCGAGGCTCTGGCCAGGGCGCAGGGCGGCAGGCTGCGGCCGATCTACGCGCAGGCGTTTTCGGATCCGGGCCAGTGGCGCGCGCTGTCACCCGCGACCTATATCGGGATGGCCAAGCATCCGCCCGTGTTCGTCGCCTACTCGAACCCGCCGATCCGCGCGACCGCTGCGCATGACTTCGCGGATAGGCTGCGGACGGCCGGCAACAAGGTCACACTGTTCGACGGCAGCGCCTATTCGCACATGGCAATCAACCGGCGCTTCGGCGAGGACGGCGATGCGTTGACCGCCGCGGTCATGGCTTTCCTGAAGGCGACGGTCACCTGATCGCCGGCGAAACTGGATCACGTCAAAGTCGGTGGAAGCGGCCCGCGCCGACACATGCGAACGCTTCGAGGCGCTACTCGACAGCGCGCTGTCGCGCCCGGGCCGTTCCCCGCCGAAGCGGTGATCTGGGGCCGTTCATCGTTTCGCGGAACGCAATTCCAGACGGAAAGCCGTTCGCACTTTTCCTGGGATTGCTCCGAGCGGGCTCGGGCAGCATCGGTCAAGCTCCGCCGAGGAGTTCGACGGCATGGTTCGGATGCTGGTCGATCCATCTTGATGACCGGTCAGGCACGCCGCGACTAATTGTGGGCGAGGCGGTGCAACCTTTGGAGGGAAGGGGCGTTCGCGTTCTAGTTGAACGTCACCCCTGAAAGGCCCTGCCCGAGATGATTGATAAACGCGCGCAGGCGACCCTGATGGCCGCATTGTTGCTTGTCATCGGGTTCGCTGCCTGGCCAACATATGCTGCCGAGCCAGCCTTGAAGAATGCCCGGCTGATCGGACGGTTTCTCGACGCCGGCGATCGGGCGGCTTTCGAGTGGCCCGGCAGCGCGATCGAGTTCGCGTTCGCGGGCAGTTGGCTGGACGTCGTGCTTGACGATCGCGGCAAGAACAGCCTGGTGCTGGATGTCGACGGCAAACTGTCCCGGATCGATCTGAAGAAAGGCTCCAACACCTACCGTCTTGTCGCGACGCAGGGTGCGGATCGCCACTCCGTCCGGCTCGTGCGCCGTACCGAGGCGTTTTTCGGAACCACCACTCTCAAGGATGTGCGCACCGATGGCACGCTTCTGCGGCCTGAGCCGAAGAAGCGCAGCCTGTTAGTGATCGGCGATTCGATTTCCGCCGGTTACGGCATCGAGGGCAAGGACGCGAAGTGCAAGTTCAGCGCCGATACGGAAAATCAGTACCTTACCTATGCCGCGATCACGGCGCGACGCTACGATGCGGACGTAATCACCTTGGCCGCTTCGGGAAAGGGGCTCGTTCGCAACTTTCAGGGAGCCAAGGGGCGCACAATGGTGGATTTGTACGACCGGGTCCTGCCCTCGCGGCGGGATCGCGAAGCGCTGCCCAAAACCGACGTCATCATCATTCATCTCGGGATGAACGATTTCAGTGGCGGTGCCCGGCCCGCCAATTTTGCCGCCAGCTATGCCGAATTGCTGGCGAAACTGCGTGCCAATGCACCTGATGCGATGATCTACGCCGGGTTTGGGCCATTGCTAACGGGCGAGGACTTCGCTGCGGCGGACAAGGCGGTGGACGACGTGGTCAAGCAGCGGCGTGACGCCGGCGACAGCAAGACGGCGATGATCCGCTTCACCGAACCGCCTGGGGCGTCGTTGCGCGGCTGCGACTGACATCCCAACGAGGCCGGCCAGCAACGCATGGCCAATCAGCTTGAGGACAGGATCGAGGCGGACCTCGGCTGGACGCAAACCCGATGAAGGCAGCATCCGCGGCTGGCTTGCAAGACGCCGGCGCGCCGGCGCGTGGGCGGACCATCCATTCTAAACTGCTCGGCCTGCAGGTGCTGCGGTTTGCGGCTGCCTTTTTCGTGGTCCTGTTCCATCTTGGCGTCAGCTTGCAGATCGAATTTGGAAACCGGACCAACGTCTTCCACAACGGCGCGGTTGGGGTCGACATCTTCTTTGTCATCAGCGGCTTCATCATCGCCTACACGACCGATCCCCAAAAAGGCGCGCTGTATTTCGTCAGGCGTCGGCTTATGCGCATCGTCCCACTCTACTGGACGCTGACGGCGGGCATTGCGGTCCTGGCCATGCTAAAGCCCGGTCTGCTGAATTCGACCGTGATCAACGGCGAGACCTTGATCAAGTCCCTGTTCTTCGTCCCGTTCGCAAAAGCGAATGGAGCCGTGCAGCCGATCCTGTTTCTGGGTTGGACGCTGAATTATGAGATGTTCTTCTACGGCATCTATGCCGCGTGCCTGGCGCTCGGCCAGCGCAGCGCGCTCGTGCCGGCCGCAATCATCATACTTCTCGTCGCCGCCACGAGTCTCGTGAAGTTGGATTACGTCCCGTGGCGGTTCTACACCAATCCTTTGATGCTCGAATTCGTGCTCGGCATCGGCCTTTACCTTCTTTACAGGCGCAGTCCCGCGATCTTTCACGGGCGCTCGCTGCCGATATTCCTCATGTTTGTGGCGGCTATGGCGTTGCGCGCGCCGTTGCTCGAGATCCATTGGCTGGTGGCCTACGGTATTCCGGCGGTGCTGCTGGTCGCCGCCGTCCTGCCATGGGCGCCGGCCCCGACGCCAATCGTCCTGTTCATGGTTCTGCTGGGGAACGTGTCCTATTCGCTCTACCTCTCGCACCCTTACGTGCTTCAACTCGCCGTCAAACTGATGCCGGACCACGCGGGAACCGCCACGCAGGTCCTGCTGGGCGGTGCCGCCTGCGTGCTTTCAGTTGCTCTGTCGATCGTGCTGTACTTTACGATCGAACGGCCGGCTCAGCTTGCCGCGCCTGTCCCGAAGCGTCGATGATAAGGCTCGCTGCACCTACCAGAGGGTCTTCTCGCCGGGCGCGGCCGGCTCGATCGCGAGCGCGTGCACGCCGGCCTTCAACTCGTCGGCAAGCAGTTCGTTGACGGCGCGGTGGCGGTCGACGCGGCTCATGCCGGAAAAATTCGGCGAGACGATGCGGACGCGGAAATGCGTCTCGCCGGTGCCGTCGAAGGTGGCGTGGTGACCGGACTCGACATGATGATGGCCGGCATGAAGGTGGCTTTCGTTGATGACGATGAGCCTTTCGGGCGAAAACGCCGCCTTCAGCTTGCTTTCCATCGTCGACTGTATGGACATCGGGGCTTCCCTTCACCACATCTACGGCACCGCCGTAAAATCTGCATTTTCGACCGCTTTTAAGCCGCGATTCAGCGGTTAGGGCGATCATCTGCGAAATGTCAATTCTTGTTTCGCACTAGCGAACAGCCCATAAATGGGTGAGATGAAACCGTATCCCAAATATTTCGAGAAAATCCGCATCCGGCCGGAAAAGGACGCGGAGCTGAAGTCGCGCGCGCCGGTCTGCCAGTGGGATGGCTGCAAGGAGGCCGGTACGCATCGGGCGCCGGTCGGACGGCTGAAGGAGGGCGAGTATTTCCGCTTCTGCTTCGAGCATGTGCGCGAATACAACAAGAGCTTCAATTACTTCTCGGGCGTGTCGGACAGCGAGATCGCCCGCTTCCAGAAGGAGGCGCTGACCGGCCATCGGCCGACCTGGCGCATGGGCGCCAATGGCGGCGGGATGCGTTCGGCGCCGGATTTCGCGCAACAACGCTCCGGCCGCGCCGGCTACTACAACCGCATGCGCGACCCCTTCAATCTGTTCGGCGCCGGGGGGCGCGAGGTGCGCGAGCGCAAGGCAAAGCCGCTTGAGGCCAAGGCACTGGAAACGCTTGGCCTTGATACAAAGGCGACTGGCAAGGATATCAAGGCGCGCTATAAGGAACTCGTGAAGCGCCACCATCCTGACGCGAACGGTGGCGACAGGGGTTCGGAAGACCGGTTCCGCGACGTGCTGCAGGCCTATCGCGTGCTCAAGCAAGCAGGATTGTGCTGAGCGGCCCTACGGTCCGTGTCGTTTTCCAACTTTCATAAGGTTGGAAAAGGCTCTAAGACCGCCCCCGAACAAAATCGATTGCCGGCGAAACGCGGCGTTTCGCACGTGGAGACGTTGATAGTGATGAACAAGGTCGATCGCGACATCGCCAACCTGCCCGACACGACGGTGTCGGTAAGGGAGAAATTCGGCTTCGACTCCAAGATGGTGGTGCCCGCCTATTCGGTGTCGTCCGAGCATGTGCCCGACATCGACCCGGACTATCTGTTCGACAGAGCGACGACATTGGCGATCCTCGCCGGCTTTGCCTACAACCGCCGCGTCATGGTGTCGGGCTATCACGGCACCGGCAAGTCGACGCATATCGAGCAGGTCGCCGCCCGCCTCAACTGGCCATGCGTGCGCGTCAACCTCGACAGCCATGTCAGCCGCATCGATCTCGTCGGCAAGGATGCCATCGTCGTCAAGGAAGGCCTGCAGATCACCGAATTCCGCGACGGCATCCTGCCCTGGGCCTATCAGCACAATGTGGCGCTCTGCTTCGACGAGTACGATGCCGGCCGCCCCGACGTGATGTTCGTCATCCAGCGCGTGCTGGAATCGTCCGGTCGCCTGACGCTGCTCGACCAGAGCCGCGTCATCCGCCCACATCCGGCCTTCCGCTTGTTCGCCACCGCCAACACGGTCGGCCTCGGCGACACCACCGGCCTCTATCACGGCACGCAGCAGATCAACCAGGCGCAGATGGACCGCTGGTCGATCGTCACCACGCTCAACTACCTGCCGCACGACAACGAGGTGAACATCGTGCTGGCCAAGGCCAAGCACTACCGCGACAACAAGGGCAAGGAGATCGTCAACAAGATGGTGCGCGTCGCCGACATGACGCGCTCGGCCTTCATCAATGGCGATCTCTCGACGGTGATGAGCCCGCGTACGGTGATCACCTGGGCTGAGAATGCCGAGATCTTCGGCGACATCGGCATGGCGTTCCGGCTGACCTTCCTCAACAAGTGCGACGAGTTGGAGCGTTCGGTGGTGGCCGAATTCTATCAGCGCGCCTTCGGCGAGGATCTGCCGGAGAGCGCCGCCAACGTGGTGCTGGGGTAAGCGCGTACCGGAAGGCTTCGCGCAGGGAATGATCGATGGCGGGTCCGGGCGACAACACGCGCAACAAGCCGAAGAACGGGTCTGAAGCGGACAGCTTCAAGCGCGCCGTCACCGTCTGCATGCGCGCCGTCGCCGGCGACAAGGACCTCGAGGTCGGCTTCGCCAAGGACCGGCCGGCACTGGCCGGCAACCGCGCGCGGCTGCCCGAACTGCCGAAGAAGGCTTCCCGCAACGACATCGCCATCACCCGCGGCATCGGCGATTCCATGGCGCTGAAGCGGGCCTGCCACGACGCGCGCATCCACACGAAGCTGGCGCCTGAAGGCAAGCTCGCGCGGGCTATTTTCGACGCCGTCGAACAAGCGCGCGTCGAGGCGATCGGCAGCCGCGCCATGCAGGGCGTGGCCGACAACATAGGCTCGATGCTCGAGGACAAATACGCCAAGGCAAACCTCGTCGACGTCAAGGACAAGGCCGATGCGCCGCTCGAGGAGGCGGTGGCGCTGATGGTGCGCGAAAAGCTCACCGGCCGTCCCGTGCCGAAGAGCGCCGAGCGGCTTGTCGATCTGTGGCGCCCCTGGGTCGAGGAGAAGGCCAGCACCGATCTCGACGGCCTGTCGGCGAAGCTCGACGACCAACAGGCTTTCGGGCGCATCGTGCGAGACATGCTCGTCTCCATGGAAATGGCCGAGGAACTCGGCGATGACCAGGAGACCGAGGACACGGAGGACAACGAGGAAAACGAGCAGCAGGGCGAGGAGCAGAGCGAGGAAGGCGGCGAGGAGGATTCCGGCTCGGATCAGTCGCAGTCGGAGGATGCCGAGGCGTCCGCCGACGAGGAAGAGTCGGCCGAGACGGAGGCGACGGACGCCACATCGGACGACCTCTCCGACGAGGACGATTCCGATGCCGAGACACCGGGCGAGGCGCGCCGCAACGACAATCCGTTCCTCAACCTGCCGAAGGAAATCGACTACAAGGTCTTCACCACGGCCTTCGACGAGACGGTCGGCGCCGAGGATCTTTGCGAGGAGGAGGAACTCGACCGGCTGCGCGCCTTCCTCGACAAGCAGCTCGCCAATCTCTCCGGCGTGGTCGGCCGGCTGGCCAACCGGCTGCAGCGCCGCCTGATGGCGCAGCAGAACCGCTCCTGGGATTTCGACCTGGAGGAAGGCTATCTCGATCCGGCGCGGCTGGTGCGCGTCGTCATCGATCCGATGCAGCCGCTGTCCTTCAAGCAGGAGCGCGACACCAAGTTCCGCGACACGGTGGTGTCGCTGGTGCTCGACAATTCAGGCTCGATGCGCGGGCGGCCGATCACGGTAGCCGCGACCTGTGCCGACATTCTGGCGCGCACGCTGGAGCGCTGCGGCGTTTCGGTGGAAATCCTCGGCTTCACCACGCGCGCCTGGAAAGGCGGGCAGGCGCGTGAGAAATGGCTGAAGGACGGCAAGCCGCCGAATCCGGGCCGGCTCAACGATCTGCGTCATATCATCTACAAGTCCGCCGACCATCCGTGGCGGCGCGCGCGGCGCAATCTCGGCCTGATGATGCGCGAGGGACTGCTCAAGGAAAACATCGACGGCGAGGCGCTGCTTTGGGCGCACAACCGGCTGATCGGCCGGCCCGAGCAGCGCAAGATCCTGATGATGATCTCGGACGGCGCGCCGGTCGACGATTCGACGCTTTCGGTCAATCCCGGCAACTATCTGGAGCGGCATCTGCGCGCGGTGATCGAACTGATCGAGACGCGCTCGCCGGTCGAATTGCTCGCCATCGGCATCGGCCACGACGTCACGCGCTACTATCGCCGCGCCGTCACCATCGTTGATGCGGAGGAACTGGCCGGCGCCATGACAGAGCAGTTGGCATCGCTGTTCGGCGAGGAGAGCGCGCGCGACACGCGACGCGGCGGCTTGCGGCGCGCCGGATGATCTTTTCGCGAGGCGGATTCCGGCGGACGGTTTTCGCTTGCACGATTGCCTGTACCGCGGTTTTGCCAGCCGTTGCCGAGGGACCCGCCGCAGTCGAGGCGGTCGAGATTTCGGCGCAGCCGATCAGCCAGTTCCACGTCGGCCATGACGAAAAGCTGTTCGGACCGCTCGAATTCGTCGGCGGGCTGGAGATGACCTCGTCGTCGCGCGATTTCGGCGCGCTGTCGGCCTTCCGATTTCTGAAAGCGGGCAGCGACTTCATCGGCGTCGCCGACACCGGCTTCTGGTTCTTCGGCACTATCAGCCACGATGCCGACAGGCGCCCCTCGGGCGTGTCGAATTTCCGCATGCAGCAGATGGTCGACGCTTCGGGCCGGCCGATCGACGAGAAGTGGGAAGTCGATGCGGAAGGCCTCGCGGTCAAGGATGGCATCGCCACCGTCGGTTTCGAGCGTGAGCAGCGCGTCGTCCAGTTCGAGATCGACCCGGACAACATGAAGGCGCCCTTCAAGACGCTCGACTATCTGGTTCCGGCCCGGGAGCTGCGCCAGAACCGCGGCTTCGAGACGGTCACGCATGCCAATCCCTACGGCCAGCACGAGGGCGGCCTGGTCGTGGTCTCGGAAAAGAGCCTCGACAAGGCCGGCGACATCTATGCCGCCCTCATCGAGGGACCGAGGAGGGGCGTCTTCACCATCAAGCGCAACGGCGATTTCGACATCACCGACGGCGCCTTCCTGCCGGATGGCGACCTGCTTCTGCTCGAGCGCAGCTTCTCGATGGCGCGCGGGGTGAAGATGCGGCTGCGGCGCATCTATGGCGAGAGCGTCGAGAAGGGCGCGGTCGCCGACGGACCGGTGCTGATGGAAGCCGACATGGGCTACCAGATCGACAATATGGAAGGGCTCGACGTCTGGACCCGCGATGACGGCGCGCTGATGGTTTCACTGATGTCGGACGACAATCACTCGATCCTGCAGCGCAATCTCTATCTGGAATTCATCCTGCACCAGGATTGAGCAGCGCTTGGTTTTGTTTCAGGCAATTCCGGATGGAGAACCGCTACACATTTTTCCCGGAATTGCCGTGATCCTCAGCGGACTTTGTAGATCTCGACCGGCTTGTTCGCCGTCGCGCTGTCCAATTCCAGCCATTCGGGGACGTCCCGATTCAACAATCGCGCGGCCAGGCCGTCGGGAGCCTCGGCGGCCAGCGACAGCTCTTCCGAATTGCCGCGGCATATGGCGATCAGCCCGACATGCTCGCGCTGGACGATGGCGTGGGCGGCGTCCGCTGTCCGCATGAAGGCGTCGAGCATGGCGAGGTTGCCGTCGACATTGCGGTGGTAGGGGCCGGCCAACGCCCTATGGCCGGTAAACATCACTATGGCCGAGCCGAGATTGGAGGATGCAAGCACCGTCGTTGCCGGCATGGCGGCCAGATCGCCTAAGTCCGCGGCCTTGCCGCAGGTCAGCGCATGATCCGCGTCGGAATTGATCCCTCCGGGGGCCTTGTGGACCACGGACTGTGCCGCCACCGCGACGCCCGCCCAGGTCGCGTTAAGCGACACCAGCCATGCCGCCGCGATGCGGGTGGAGACGCGCCATGGCTGCGCGGCGCTCGCCTGCAGGCGAATCCCGGCGATCCAGGCCGACAGCGGCAGCACCGCGAAGGCGACCGAGAAGGTCGAGCCGCGCACCTGCCAGAGGCTTAAGGCGAAAGCGACGACCAGCAGCGCGGCGACAAGGGCTTCCTCGCGACGCAGGCGGCGGCTGCGGAGCTGAAGACCGATCAACAGCATCGCGATGAAGGGCGTCACATAGCGCGCCGCCATCAGCTTCGGCTGCTTGACGGCCACGCTGAGGAAGGGCTGCGCCTCGACGACGTCGTTCAGCCAATAGGTGCGAACGCGCTCGTCCATGCCGGCATAGGGCGATGCCAGGCATTGCGGGAAGAACACGATCCCGACGGCCGCGACAGCGACGGCCAATGCGGACATTGAGACGAGCCGCGTCCCGGCCGTCGATTGCCCGGGCAAGCCCGCAATCGCCGCCAGGCCGAAGCCGGACAGCGCCGCGATCACGAACTGGAAGGCCGAGAAGGCATCGCACTGGGCCACGCCCCAGGCCGGTGGCGGTATGGTGGCAGCAAGGACCGCCGAGGCTATGACGGCAAATCCGATGCCGAAGTCGCGCGCGGTCGGGCGCTCCCTCTCATCGAGGATGAAGAGCACGGCGGCGCAGGCGCCAAGCGCCGCCACATAGGGCGCTGTCTCCATGCCGACGGCGAGCGTGAGGCCCGCGCACAGGCCGGACAGAAGGGCCGCCGGCCGCCAGAAGGGCGCCTCCATCAGAAGCCAGAGGCCGGCTGCCGTCAAAAGGAGCTGGACATTGTGGTGGTCGAGCGTGCCGGGGTTGAAAATGCCGAGAAAGAACAGCGCCGCGGTCGACAGGACCAGCGACGGCATCGCCACGTCGGTACCAGCAAAGCGCCGCGAAGCGCGCAGGATGACGAATATGGTGAGTCCATAAAGCGAGAGCGGCCAGATGATCTGCGCCGCTCTTTCGGCGGCGGCGGTGCTGGCGCCCAGCGCCTGGAAGGCGAGGATGATCAGCGCGATCGGCGCATCTACCAGTCGCGACCAGTGCATGAGGAAGCCGCCGGCGAGGCCCATCCGGTACTGGTGGAGATCGAACCAGCTCTGGCCTGCCAGCAGGTCGCGGACTTCGACCAACCTCAGCATGCTGTCGTTGTCGGCGCCAAGGTCCGCGATCGTCGGGAAGCCGGAGATCGCATTGATCGCCAGCACGAGCAGCGTCGCGCAGAGCGCGAGCAGGAAATCATGTTTCCAACCGGTGTCCTGGATGGTCATGCTGGCGGCGATGTCCTGGATCGTTTTCGCGATCCTGCACCAACAGCCGTAACAAAGTGTAAAGCCGATGGAGGCGGATAGCCGGGATCGTCAGGCGATGGCGGGCTGGCCCGAGCGGCGAGCGGCCGATAGGGATCACCGCCCGTTGGCTGCGATCCAGATCACGTGACGGGCGCCGCGTTTGCCGCGGGCGCGCTCGACAATGAAGCCCGCCTGCTTCAGCCGCCGCGTGAAACCGCTATCCGGTCCTTGCGACCAAACAGCCAGGACGCCGCCGGGCTTCAATGCGGCGCGCGCGCCTGCGAGGCCCGCGGCGCTATAGAGCGAGTCATTTCCCTTGTAGACGATGCCTTCGGGACCATTATCGACGTCGAGCAGGATGGCGTCCCAAGCGGCCGCTTCCGCCCTTATCAGTTGACCGACATCAGCCTCGCGAATGGTGACGCGGGGATCGTCCAGGCAGCCGGCGAATATCCCGGACATCGGGCCGCGCGCCCAGGCGACGACCTCGGGGACCAGTTCGGCAACGGTAACAGCAGCGTTCCCATCAAGCGCGGCAAGGGCGGCGCGCAAGGTGAAGCCCATGCCGAGCCCGCCGATGAGGATATTTGGCTGCTTGCGGCCAGCGATCCGCTCGCAGGAAAGCTTGGCGAGTGCCTCCTCGGAGCCGCTGAGGCGGCTGTTCATAAGCTCATTGGCGCCCAGCATGATCGAGAATTCAGCGCCGCGCCGCTTCAGACGAAGCTCCTCAGCGCCGTCGGGCGTACGGGCTGAAGCAAGCTGAACCCAGGGGATCATGCTCTCTCTTTTTGTTGGAGCATGATCTTTTCCAAAAACCGGTTCCCACTTTTTGGGATCATGCTCTAGACCGCGAGTGCCGGCTGGTTCCAGCGGGCGGCGACGAGGCGGTAAGGGATCAGCGCGACAACGGCGATGATCAGCTTGACCGAGAGATCGCCGAGCGCCCAGGAGACCCAGCGCATGGTCTCGACCGGCAGAACGCCCATTAGCGGCGCCGTCTCCAGCGCGAAGCTGTCGTTCGGCCCGACAAAGGCAAATGCAGCGGAAAAGGCGACGCCGAAGAACACGGCGGTGTCGAACACCGAACCGACCAGCGTGCCGACGATCGGCGCGCGCCACCAGCTCTGCCGGCGCAGGCGGTTGAACACGGTGACGTCGAGCAGTTGCGCGATGAGGAAGGCGGCGCCGGAAGCGGCCGCGATCCGCACCAGCCGGTCGGCGGCGGTCTCGAATTCGATCAGGCCGTGGCGAAACAGGAAGGGCGGCACGAGGATCGAGCAGGTCACCGCCGTCATGAAGCCGACGAACACCACCTTGCGCGCCACCACCGGCCCATAGCGGCGATTGGCAAGGTCGGTGACGAGGAAGGAGAAGGGATAGGTGAAGGCGCCCCAAGTGAGCAGGTCGGCCAACGACAGGCCGCCGATCTGGCCCTGCATCGGGAACTGGACGAGGATGTTCGACGCCACGACGACGAGCGACATGGCGGCCACGAAAGGCAGGTATCGTGTAAGGAAATTCATTTTTTTATCCTGGGTGATGGAACCAGCCGAGCGCCATGTCCAGCGCTCGCTCATGTCGTCGAGCACCGGTTGGGCCGGTGCTCGAGGCGGTCGTCCCCCGCCTGAAAAAGGGCGCGCTTTAAGCGGCCGGCTGTTCGGCCAGCTTCTTGGCGATCTGCTTTTTCAGGAGACGGGCGCGCTGCGACAGCTCCTTGGCGTCGGCCTTGGCCAGGAACGCGTCGAGGCCGCCGCGATGCTCGACCGAACGCAGCGCGTTGGCCGAAATGCGCAGGCGCACGTTCTGGTTCAACACTTCGGAAATCAGCGTCACGTTGACCAGGTTCGGCAGGAAGCGGCGCTTGGTCTTGTTGTTGGCATGGCTCACATTGTTGCCGGTCTGGACTGCCTTGGCAGTGAGCTCGCAGGTGCGGGACATCTTGTCTAACCTTCAGTTCTTAACCTGCCAAACCATTCTGCCCGCGCCGGTCGGCGCGCGGTCTCGGTCAGGCGGCCTTTGGAAAAGTTGGCGTTCCTTAGTTGCATTTCGCCACTGCGTCAAGCTCCGGCGCGTGCGTAGTGACGTGACGCGCTCCATATTCCATATTAAGGCCGGATTTTGCCGTATAAGCCCTTCGCGAAGGGATTGCCAGGCTGGAGGAAAGCGTTTCCGGCCAGGATCAAGGATTCGCCGCCCGCCATGCTTCGACCATCCCGCGCAATTGTTGCCCTGCTCGCCCTCGCCGTCCCGACGACAGGTTTCGCCGCAGCCTCGCCGCAGGCCTTCAAGGGTGAATATACGGTATCGTTCCTCGGCCTTTCGATCGCCAGGGCGACGTTTTCGAGCCGCTACGAGGGCGACGCCTATGCGATCGACGGCACGGTCGCGGCCGCCGGCCTCGGCAGGCTGTTCGACGACACCAAGGGCACGATCTCGTCGAAAGGCACGATTTCCGGCCAGCAGATGCAGCCGCGGGCCTTCAGGGCGGACTATACCTCCGGCAAGAAGGCGTCTGTCGTCGACATCCGCTTCGCCAATGGCGGTGTCGCCTCGACGGAAGTCATTCCGCCGCCGAAAAAGCGCGATCCCAAGAGCTGGGTGCCGGTCGGCGACGGCGACCTGAAGTCGGTGCTCGATCCGATGGCGGCGACTGTCATCCATGCCGACAGCCTGGACAAGGTCTGCGGGCGGACCGTCAAATTTTATGACGGCGAGATGCGCGCCAACCTGTCGCTGACCTATGCCTCGAAAGGCTCGATCTCGGTGCCCGGCTACAAGGGCGACACCGTCACCTGCAAGATGGGCTTCGAGCCCGTGGCGGGCTATCGCAAGGGGCGCAAGGCGCTGGAGTTCCTCAAGAACAAGAGCCGCATGATGGTGACGTTTGCACCGCTCGGCCAATCCGGCGTATATGCGCCGATCCGCGCCACGGTCGGGACCCAGATCGGTCCGCTGACCATCAGCGCGAGACGGTTCGAAGCAGTCGAATAGTTTTACGCAATTCCGGACGGAAAAACCGTTACACACTTTTCCTGGAATTGCTTTTAGGGCGCCGCGGCGCGCCGCCGGGGGGCAGGTATGGGGCGCGCAACACTGATCGGTTTCTCGGCGGTAGCCATGTGGGCGCTGCTCGCGCTGCTCACCGACGCCTCCGGGCAGGTGCCGCCGTTCCTTTTGTCCGCCATCACCTTCGCCATCGGCACATGTGTCGGGCTTGCCGCAAGGCTGGTTATGCCAGCTCCCGACAAGCGCCAGAAAATACCGCCGCAAGTGTGGCTGATCGGGATTGCGGGCCTGTTCGGCTACCACTTCTTCTACTTCACGGCGCTGCGCAATGCGCCTGCCGTCGAGGCGAGCCTGATCGCCTATCTGTGGCCGCTGCTCATCGTGCTCGGCTCGGCGCTGATGCCGGGCGAACGGCTGGCCTGGAACCATGTCGTCGGCGCGCTGCTGGGCCTTGCGGGCACTTTCCTGATCGTCACCAAGGGCGGAGGCCTCGCCTTCGACGCGCGCTACACCTTCGGCTATGCGATGGCGGGCGTCTGCGCGCTTGTCTGGTCGTCCTATTCGCTCCTGTCGCGGCGGTTCCCGTCGGTGCCGACCTCGATCGTCACGTGGTTCTGTGCCGCCACGTCGGTGCTTTCGCTCGTCTGCCATCTTTTGCTTGAAAAAACCGTGCTGCCCGACGGTCCGGGGCAGTGGTTGGCGGTCGTCGGGCTCGGCCTGATGCCGGTGGGGGCCGCCTTCTATGCCTGGGATATCGGCGTCAAGCGCGGCAACATCCAGGTGCTGGGGGCGGCGAGCTATGCAGCGCCGCTTTTGTCGACGCTGGTGCTGATTGCGGCAGGTGTCGCCGAACCGTCGCTGCGCATCCTCGCGGCCTGCGTGCTCATCACCGGCGGAGCGGCGCTTGCCGCGAAGTCCTTCTTGCTGCGCAAGCCGGCGACCGGCGGAGCAGGCGCATGATGCCGTTTGCGGGCGGCATCGACGCCAATCCGAACGCGACGCTTTTGTTTTCGATCGCCGCCGCCGCGATCTATGCCCTTGCGCTCGAGCTGTCGCCGCGCCTTGCCCGTTCCGCCGCGAAGACGCTGGCCGTCGCCTTGCTGGCGGCGCTCGCCGTCATGCAGGGCGGTCCGCTGCTGCTCATCGCGGCGCTGGCGCTTAGCGCCGCCGGTGACGCGTTCCTCTCGCGCGACGGCGAAAAGGCCTTCCTTGGCGGGTTGGCGAGCTTCCTCGTCGCGCATGTCGCCTATGTCGTCCTGTTCCTCAAGGTAGGCGGCGGGATCGGGTTGCTCACCGCGCAATTCTGGCGCGGCGCGATCGCATTAGCGATGGCGGCGTTCGTTGTCGCGATGCTTGCCGCGCTCTGGCGTCGCGTCGGTCCATCGCTGCGTGTTCCGATCGCCGTCTATGCCGCGGCGATCCTCGCCATGGGAATTTCGGCGCTCACCACCTACCCTTGGGTCATCGCCGGCGCGGTGCTGTTCATGGCCTCGGACGGGCTGCTGGCGGCGGAGCGCTTCCTGCTTGCTGCGATCTCGCCGCATCGCGTCTGGATGCGCTACGCGGTCTGGGTGCTGTACTACGCGGCGCAGTTGTCAATCACCCTCGGTTTCTTGCTGAGTTAAGCGGTTCTCGGCTGCCAGCCCGGCTCGGCCAGCTCGAAGGCGGCGAAGTCGAAGCCCGGCGCCACCGTGCAGCCGACCAGCGTCCATTCGCCGAGGCTGCGGGCCGACTGCCACCAGCCGGCCGGCACGACGATCTGCGGCCGCTCACCCGCGGCAAGTGCCGCGCCCAGCACCTGTTCGATGACGGCGCCGGTGCCTTCCTCATGCATGGCGAGCGCCAGCGGCGCGCCGGCATAGAAGTGCCAGACCTCCGCCGCGTCCTTCACCCGGTGCCAGGCCGAAAGCTGGCCCTGCTCCAAAAGGAAATAGATCGCGGTCGAATGGCCGCGCAGGCCTCCCGAGCCGTCGCGAAAAGTCTCGGCATACCAGCCGCCCTCGGGATGCGGCTTGAGATCAAGTGTTGCGATGATTTCGGCTGCGCTGGTCATGCCGGTCTTTGCTTGATGCATGTCGTTATCCCAAAACCGCACTTTTGGACGACATGCATCAGAAATTGTCCTTGCGCTTGCGGATCTCGGCGAACACCTCGACGTCGCTCGCCCGCTGCATGCCGAGATGCCTGCGGATTGCCGGATCGTGCCAGCGCAGGAACGGATTCGTCGACAGTTCCTCGCCGATCGTCGTCGGCAGGGTCGGCTTGTTGTCGACGCGCAGCGCCTCGATCCTGGCGGCGCGCTCCTTCAAGGCCGAATTCGTGGGGTCGACGGTCAGCGCGAAGCGGGCGTTGGCCAAGGTGTATTCGTGGCCGCAATAGATCACCGTCTCGGCCGGAAGAGCGGCAAGCTTCTTCAGCGATTCGTACATCACGGGCGGCTTGCACTCGAAGATCCGGCCACAGCCCAACGCGAACAGCGTGTCGGCGGTGAAGGCCACTTTCGAGGCCGGCAGGTGGTAAGAGACGTGGCCGACAGTGTGGCCCGGCGTTTCGATGACGTCGATCCTTTCCTCGCCAAGGCGGATGACGGAGCCTTGCCTGACGGTCTCGTCGATGCCGGGGATCTTTGCCTTTTCCGCCTCCGGTCCGACGATGGTGAGCTTGAAGCGCTCCTTCAGGGCCAGATTGGCCTCGACATGGTCGCCATGATGATGCGTGGTCAGGATCATGGTCGGCGTCCAGCCGGTGCGCTTGACCGCCGCCAGGATCGGGGCTTCCTCCGGAGCGTCGATGATCGCCGTCTGCCCGCTTTCGGGGTCGTGCACCAGCACGCCGAAATTGTCGGTGCGGCACATGAACTGTTCGATTTCGACCGGCATCTCGTCGCTCTCCGTTATCGCCGCAGACATAGGGCGGCCGGCCGCCGATGTCATCCGCCTTTGTTGAACTCGTCGGATATCGCGGCTACCGTTCCGGCCATGCATTCCGATATCGTCGACCTTCGCTCCTTCTATTCGACCACGCTTGGCCGCCTGGCCGAGCGCGCGATCACCATGGCGCTGTCGTCGATATGGGCGACCGTTCCGAACGAACGCCTGGTCGGCCTGGGCTACACGCTGCCCTGGCTGGAGCGGTTCGGCGCCGATGCCGAGCGCGTCTTCGCCTTCATGCCGGCGACGCAAGGGGCGGTGGTCTGGCCGGCGACCGGACCGACGGCGACGGCGCTGGTCTTCGATGAGGAGCTGCCGTTGGTCGATTCCTGCATCGACCGCATGCTGCTCGTGCACTCGCTGGAACACGTCGAGAACCCGCGCGAGACGCTGAACGAGATCTGGCGCGTGCTGTCGCCCGCGGGCAGGGTCGTCATCGTCGTGCCGAACCGGCGTGGCGTCTGGGCGCGCTTCGAGCACACGCCCTTCGGCAACGGCCGGCCGTTCTCGCGCGGCCAGCTCACCGAATTGCTGCGCGAAGCGAATTTCACGCCCGCCGCATGGTCCGACGCGCTGTTCTTCCCGCCGTCGCCGCGGCGCTTCATGATGCGGTTCCACAATGTGCTGGAGCGCGCCGGCCGGCGATTCTGGCCGATCTTTTCCGGCGTCATCGTCGTCGAGGCGCAGAAGCGGCTCTACCAGGGCGTCCCTGCCGCGCAGCGCGCCTCGCGTCGCGTTTTCGTCCCGGTCTTCTCGCCGCAGGGCGCGACGACGCTCGGGCGCCGGGCTGCCGATCCGGTGCCGCCGAGGCGAGTGACGCGTTCGTGATCGGGGCCACGCCTTGCATCGCATGGCCATCATCACCCTATCTCAAGGACGGGCTCGGGGCGCGGCATCGTCGCCGATGACCATTCCCGGAAGCAGGGATTTCGCACATGGACTACCAAACGGATGACAAGCTGGGAACCGGACAGGCCGCGTTCTCGGTCGAGACCAGCAGCCTCTCCGACCAGGTGGCGACAATCAGGCAGGCGCTGAAGACGTCGCCGGTGCGCAGGCAACTCCTGTGGGTCTCGATCGGCATTGTCGGCGTCATCGTCGCGACCTCGATCGGGCAGGTCCTGCTCAATCGCTGGAACCAGCCTTTCTACGACGCCCTGGCGCGGCGCGACCTGCCGGGTTTCCTGCACCAGCTGATGGTCTTTGCCGGAATTGCCGGCAGCCTGCTGGTGCTCAATGTCGGCCAGACCTGGCTCAACCAGACGATCCGGCTGAGGCTGCGCGAAGCGCTGACGCTGGACCTGATCGATGAATGGATGCGGCCGGCGCGCGCCTTCCGGCTCACCCATGCGGGCGCCATCGGCGTCAATCCCGACCAGCGCATGCAGCAGGACGCCGGGCATCTCTCCGACCTTTCGACCGATCTCGGGGTCGGCCTGCTGCAATCCTTCATCCTGCTTGTGTCCTTCATCGGCGTGCTGTGGGAACTTTCCTCCGGGTTCGTCTTCCATGTCGGCGGCCATTCGCTGGCGATACCCGGCTACATGGTCTGGGCGGCGATCCTCTATGCCGGCATCGCGTCCTGGCTGAGCTGGCTGGTGGGCAGGCCGCTTATCCGCTTCAACAGCGATCGCTACACGCGCGAGGCGGAGCTGCGCTCCTCCGTGGTTCGCGTCAACGAGAATGTCGACGCCATCGCGCTCGCCCATGGCGAGGCGGACGCCAGGCGGCAGATCGAGCTTGATCTCGGCACCGTTCTCGGCGCCATGCGGCGCATCTACAGCGCCCAGATCAACCTGTCCTGGGTCACCGATGCCTATGGCTGGATCACCGTGGTGGCGCCGATCCTTGTCGCGGCGCCGGTCTATTTCGCGGGCGACATCAGCTTCGGCGGATTGATGATGGCGGTCGGTGCCTTCAACCAGGTGAATTCCTCGCTGCGCTGGTTCATCAACAATATCGGCGCCATCGCCGACTGGCGGGCAACGCTGATGCGAGTCGCCGACTTCCGCATCGCGCTTGGCGAAACCGACATCCTGCATGCCAAGGAAAGCTGTATCGAGTTGGGCGAGAACGCGAATGGCACGCTGACATTCGACAAACTCGAAGTCGCGTCGCCCGACGGCTGCACCAGGCTTGCCGAGACGGCCGTCGAGATAAAGGCCGGAGAGCGCGTCATGATCACCGGCGATCCGCGCGCCGGCAAGACGCTGTTCTTCCGCGCCATCGCCGGCCTCTGGCCTTGGGGATGCGGCCGCATCGGCATGCCGGCCGGGGAGACGCCGTTCTTCGTGCCGCGCACGCCCTATTTCCCGCTCGGCATGCTGCGCGATGTGCTCAACCATGCCGAAGGCGCCAAGATCGACGATGCCGAGATCTCGGCGGTGCTTGGCGAAGTCGGCCTGGAGCGCCTGTCGTCCCAGCTCGACCGTTCGGCGCGCTGGGAACATGAACTGGCCGACGACGAACAGCGGCTGCTCGCCTTTGCCCGGCTCGCGCTGAGGAAGCCGAAATGGGTGATCATCGACGAAGCGCTGGATACGTTCGACGGCGCCACGTTACGGCGCGTGCTGGCGATGCTGCAGGCCCGGCTGCCGGATGCCGCCATCCTCAATATCGGGCGTGGCCTGCACAACATCCAGTTCTTCCCGCGGGCGCTCACCATCATCAAGGACAGCGGCGGATCGGCGCTGAAGCCGGCCCGCCTGCGCGCCGGGGCGATCGAACCTCCACCAGTTGCCGCCCATCGCAAGAAATAGCTTTATTTCGCCGCGATCGCGGGGAAGAATCCGGGTGTGGTCGGAGCTCGCCATGCCGAAGCTGCTCAGCCTGCTTGCCTGCCTTGCCTGCGCCGAGGCTGCGCCAATGCCTGCGATTGACGACGGCGCCCCGGTCGATGTCGAGCTCGTGCTGGCTGTCGATATCTCGCAATCGATGGACGAAGGCGAGTTCGCCTTGCAGCGCGCCGGCTATGTCGAGGCGCTGCGCCATCCCGACTTCATCAACGCGGTGCGTTCGGGGCAAAGCGGCCGCGTCGCGCTCGCCTATTTCGAATGGGCGGGCGTCGTGCGCGACGACGGCGTGATCGCCTGGCAGATCGTCGACGGCGCGGACAGCGCCAACGCCTTTGCCGACAAGATCGCGGGCCGGCCGTTCCGAAGCTTTCGCGGCACCTCGATCTCGGGCGCTCTCGGCTTCGGCGCCGCGCTTTTGGAGAAAAACGGCTTTTCGGCGCCGCGCCGGGTCATCGACATATCGGGGGACGGGCCCAACAATGCCGGGCTGCCCGTCGCCGTGACGCGCGATGCCGCTATAGCCAAGGGCATGATCATCAACGGCCTGCCGATCCTGATCAGTCCTTCGCCGAGCGTCAGCCGTCTCGATCGCTACTACGCCGATTGCGTCACCGGCGGCCCTGGCTCGTTCGTGCTGCCGATCTATGCGGCGTCCGAATTCTCGACCGCGATCCGCCGCAAGCTGATCCAGGAGGTGAGCGGCATCGGCGATGCCAGGAGGATTCGCGTCGATGCGGAGGCGCCGACCGACTGCCTGCTTGGCGAGCGCCTGCGGCGACGGTTTTCCGATCCGTATTTTCCGGAACTGGACCGGTGAGGACCTTTTAAGCCAATCCAGGGCGGACGACCGCGACGCAGCTTTGCTGGAATCGCGGCATGCGCTCAGGCCGCCCGGGCGCCATATTTGGCGCGGAACTCGTCATAGCAATCGCGGCGCCAGCGCCGGCCGACGACATAGCCACGTACCAGTTCGGTCGGCGAGTAGCCGAGCGCCTTGGACGACCGGTTGGCGAGATAGCCGGAAAAGGCCTGTGGCAGCCTGCCTTTGAGGATGTCGGCGATGATCTGCCGCGCGATCATATAGGGCGGCACGTCGGGATAGCGGTCGGCGATGTAAGGGTGTTTGCCGATCAGGTTGGCATAGGCCTCGACATAACCGTCGCGGCGGCCGGAAATCGAATTTTCCGAATTGTACTTCTTCCAGTCGATATCCTCCGACAGCAAGGCGCCGCCGCGGTTGGCAAAACGCAGCAGCAGCTCGCGGTCCTGCATGCGCGTGATGTCGCTGTCAAAGCCGCCGATCGCAAGCAGCGAGTCGTGCCGGGCGGTGATCGCCGAGCCGGCGATGAAGATCGTCTGCGAGACCAGCGCGCGCTGCAGCGTGCTCTTGTCGAGCAAGGCCTGGCGATTGATGCATTTGGTGCTGCGATTGCCCTTCACCGAGATGAAGGAGCTGATCAGCACTTCGAGCGAAGGGTTCCTCTCGAACTGCGACAGCGTCCGGTCCAGGCGGTCCGGCAGGTAGACATCGTCCGAATCGAGGAAGGTCACGATCGGCGCCCGCGCGCGCTCGATGCCCGCGTTGCGCGCCGCATTGGCGCCTCGCCATTTCGCGCCGACATAGATCAGTCTGGGATCGCGAATTTCGGCGAGCGCCAAGGCCGTTCCGTCGGTCGAGCCGTCATCGACGACAATGTGCTCGAAGCGGGTAAGTGTCTGCGCAAGAACGCTTTCCACGGCGCGCACGACCTGGCTGCGCCGGTTGTGGGTCGGCGTGATCACGGTGATCAGCGGGGCCGTGTCGGAAGCAGTCGGCATCTAACTTTCGTCACGGAGCGGATAAACGACGACCGGATGGATCTCGTACCTGCCCTTCCATGTCCGCCCCCCGGTGGATTCGACAAACGCTACAGAAAAGCGGCGCTTATGTCACCTGAAGCGTCGCTTCGTGGCCAAGTTCAGAGCGAATTTCCCAAAATCAGGCGGTTTGAGAGCAACACTTGCTGGCGATTTATTCTCAACTGTGCCCGACGAAGTCAGGCACGATTTCGATTTCGTCGCGAACGAGACCGGCTGCCAAGCTGAATTGGCCGAAGAATGCCAAGGTATAAAAGGCCAGCCCTACCGCCAGCGAAAACGGAATCTGCCAAAGCGGCATGCCTGTCTGCGGCGCATGACGTATCACGCGCCGCATTGTGCGCCATGACATGGTCCCCCAGCGGCTGAACGACTTCGCGATCCGCTGGCTGCGGTTGGGGGCATGCAGCGCGACGAATTTCCGGTCGGCGTCTCGGCCGGTCACCAGCGCACGCCAGTAGAAGAACCGCCAGCCGCGCGGGCAGTAATGATGAACGCGAGCGTTGACGCTGAGAAGTTCGTGGCCTTCGCGCCGCAGCTGATGCAGCAGCAAGGTACAGGAAACCTTGAAGCCGTTGTTTTCCGGAAAGGGGTGGCTGAAAATCCAGTCGCGCCGAAAAGCCACGTTGTTGGCGTTGATTGCTCGCTTCTCGGCGAATCTCTGGTCTCCCCGGGCCACTGGGAAGAACCAGATCAAAGCAAAGGTCCTTGAAAAGAAGTCGTCGCACAAAAGATATGTATAGCCGTTTACGCAGACGATTTCGGGATCCTGAAATGGGCTCAGGAGGGTTGAAAGCCAGCCCGGCTCCGGAACCGTGTCAGAGTCCATGAAGACCACGAGTTTTCCGTCGGTTGCCGAGATGCCATTATTCTTGAGGTCGTAATATCGCCCACCGGGACAGGCCGCGAAGGTCACTTCGGCTAACTGTGTCAGCTGCGGCGCTTCTGCCTCGATGCGGCTTTGCAACGATGAGGTGTCCGCATTTTGTCCGGCATGAGAGATAACGACTTTCGGTCTGGCGAAGCCGGTTGAGGAGACCACAGCGATCTCGCGCGCCAAGGCGGTCAGCCCGACGCCCATCTCGTCCCAGTCTATGAACTGGGCATTTTCCATCTCTACGACAATTGAATAGGTTGGACGTTTGTCGACCATCGTTGCGCAATCAGTTTGCCTGAGCCATATCGCTATAAGGCTCTGGACCCCGCCGTCAACGATGGAGCCTATCGCCTCAACAAAAACACCGCCTGCTGGCCGAAGAAGTTCCAGAACCACCACGGCATCGACAGGCCGATCTTCTGGCCGTTGGCATCGAGCGCGGTCGCCTTCTCGACGGTGGCGCCAAGCTCCTCGCACAGGTTGACGAAGTCGCGGATGGTGCAGAAGTGGATGTTCGGCGTGTCGTACCAGGAATAGGGCAGGTCCTTGGTGACCGGCATCCGGCCCTTGATCAGCAGCGAGAAGCGCACCCGCCAGTGGCCGAAATTGGGGAAGGAGACGATGGCGCGGTTGCCGATCCGGAGCAGCTCGTCGAGCACCAGCTTCGGATTGCGGGTCGCCTGCAGGGTCTGCGACAGCACGACGAAATCGAAGCCCTTGTCGGGGTAGAATCCGAGATCCTTGTCGGCATCGCCCTGGATGACGCTGAGGCCGCGCGCCACGCATTCGTTGACGCCGCGCTGCGACAGTTCCATGCCGCGGCCGTCGACTTGCCTGGTTTCCTGCAGAAGCTCCAGAAGCACGCCGTCGCCGGAGCCGACATCGAGCACGCGCGAATTGGGCGGAATGAGATCGGCGACGACGTCGAGATCGACGCGCTGGGCGCGGTTGACGCTCATGAGCATACCTCCGGCCTTGGAGCATTTGCAGCCGATGGCGTCGCGGAAATGCGGCCAAGACAAATAGATCGCGAGCCGCTCACAGGCTGAGTCCCCTGGCGCGGGCTGCGGAGGCAATGAAGCCGTTGATGGCCGCGAACAGTTCCGGCTCGTCGAGCAGGAAGGCATCGTGGCCGCGATCGGTCTCAATCTCGACGAAGGAGACGGAGGCACCGGCAGCATTGAGCGCATGGACGACCGAGCGGCTCTCTCCGGTCGGGAACAGCCAGTCGCTTGTGAACGAGACCAGGCAGAAGCGCGTCTTCGTGCCGGCGAAGGCATCGGCCAGGCGTCCGCCGTGGTCAGCGGCGAGGTCGAAATAGTCCATCGCGCGGGTCAGATAGAGGTAGGAGTTGGCGTCGAAGCGGTCGACGAAGGTCATACCCTGGTGGCGCAGATAGCTCTCGATCTGGAAATCGGCATCGAAACCGAAGGTGAGCGCCTCGCGATCCTGCAGGTTGCGGCCGAATTTGCGATGCAGCGCTGCTTCCGAGAGGTAAGTGATATGCGCCGCCATGCGCGCCACGGCGAGCCCCTTTTCCGGGCGCCTGCCGAAATCGAGATATTTGCCGCCGTGCCAGTCCGGATCGGCCATGACGGCCTGCCGCCCGACTTCGTGGAACGCGATGTTCTGCGAGGAATGGCGGGCGCCGGTGGCGATCGGCAACGCGGAAAACACACGCTCCGAATGGCTGGCGGCCCATTCCAGCACCTGCATGCCGCCCATCGAGCCGCCGACCACGCAAAACAGCTTCTCGATGCCGAAATGGTCGACCAGCATGAGCTGCGCGCGCACCATGTCGCGGATGGTGATGATCGGCAGGTCGAGCCCGTAGGGCTTGCCCGTTGCCGGATTGGTCGAGGCGGGGCCGGTGGAGCCGAGGCAGCCGCCGATGACGTTCGCGCAAATGACGAAAAAGCGGTTGGTGTCGATGATCTTGCCGGGACCGATCAGCACCTCCCACCAACCGGGCTTGCCGGTCACCGGATTGGTGTTGGCGACATGCTGGTCGCCGGTCAGCGCGTGGCAGACGAGGATGGCATTGGAACGGGCGTCGTTGAGGGTGCCGTAGGTCTGGTAAGCGACCTGGAATGGCGACAGCAGCGTGCCCGCATCGAGCTTCAACGGTTTGTCGGGTCCGAACTGCAACACAGGGCTCGACGGATTGTCGGCCTCGATGTTGGTCCTTGCAGCACGCTGAGCGGCCATTCTATTCCCCATCCAGCCCGCATCGATACCATCGACGCGGTGTCCGGCCGGCAGCGGACAACAAAAAACCGGCTTGCCTTCGCAAAGCCGGTTACAGGTTGCAAACGGCCCTTTAGCGAATTGTTTAACGTGGCTGCAAGCCGACCGGCCAAATCACCACGGGAAGTCCGGCTGCTCTTCTAGGGCCAGCGCCGCGCTTCGTCAATGGCAGCAAGTCTTGGCGCAAGCGCCGGCACTCGACATTCCGGGCCATGGCCTGTATTTCCGCTGCGGCCTCAGACGGAGGCCCTCTCGACGGATTGGCGACATGAAGCAGGATCAGGCACGTCCAACGCCCCGCGCGGGCATCATGGACATCGAGGCCTATGTGCCGGGCAAGAGCACCGCGCCGGCAGGCGTTGCGAAGGTCTACAAGCTGTCGTCCAACGAGAACCCGCTCGGGCCTTCGCCGAAGGCGATCGAGGCCGCGCGTGAGGTGGCGGCGAAGCTCGACGTCTATCCCGACGGCTCCGCCCGCCGGCTGCGCGAGGCGATCGCCGAGGTGCACGGCCTCAACCCGGCAAACATCGTTTGCTCGAACGGCTCCGACGAGATCCTGGGCCTCCTGGCGCAGACATATCTGGCGCCAGGAGACGAGGCCGTGTTCACCGAACATGCCTTCATGGTCTACAAGATCTACATCCAGGCGGCGGGCGCCAAGCCGGTGTCGGTCAAGGAAACCGACGAGCGCGCCGACGTCGACGCGATTCTGGCCGCTGTCACGCCGCGCACGAAAATCGTATTCCTTGCCAACCCCAACAATCCGACCGGCACCTACGTGCCGTTCCAGGAGGTGCGCCGGCTGCACGCGGCGCTGCCGAAGAACGTGCTTCTGGTGCTCGACGCGGCCTATGCCGAATATGTGCGGCGCAACGACTACGAAGCCGGCATCGAGCTGGCGAGCAGTTCCGAGAACGTCGTCATGACCCGCACCTTCTCCAAGCTCGGCCTCGGCGGCGCGCGCGTCGGCTGGATGTACGGGCCGGCGCATGTCGTCGACGCGATCAACCGGGTGCGCGGTCCCTTCAACGTCAACGCGACCGCGATCGAGGCGGGGATCGCGGCGATCCGCGACCGCGCCCATGTCGAGCGCAGCGTGGCACACAACGAGAAATGGCTGGCCTGGGTCAGCGAGCAGGTGACCCTGCTCGGGCTGCGCGTCACCCCCAGCGTCGGCAATTTCGTGCTGATCCATTTTCCCGACGACCAGCGGCATTCGGCGGCGGCCGCGGACGACTATCTGAGCGCGCGCGGCTATATCCTGCGCCGTGTCACCGGCTACGGCTTTCCCAACGCGCTGCGCATGAGCATCGGCACCGAAGAGGCCAATCGCGGCGTCGTCGAAGCGCTGACGACTTTCCTGAAAAGCTAGAGCACCATGACATCACCGATGTTCGAAAGAATAGCGCTGGTCGGCATCGGCCTGATCGGTTCGTCGCTCGCCCGTGTCATCCGCCGCGAAGGCCTGGCGCGCCACATCGCCATTGCGACGCGCAGCAAATCGACGCTCAAACGAGCCGAGGAACTCGGTCTCGGCGATTCCTACACGACCGAGGCCAAGGAAGCGGCGCGCGATGCCGATCTCATCATCGTCTCGGTGCCGGTCGGATCGTCCGGCGAGGTCGCCGCCGAGATCGCGCCGGCGCTGAAGAAGGGGGCGATCCTCACCGATGTCGGCTCGACCAAGGCCTCGGTGATCGCGCAGATCGAGCCGCATGTGCCGGAGGGCGTGCACTTCATCCCCGGCCACCCGCTGGCGGGCACGGAAAAATCGGGGCCGGATGCCGGCTTCGCCGATCTTTTCGACAATCGCTGGTGCATCTTCACGCCGCTGCCGGACACCGATCCGGAGGCGCTGGAGAAGCTGTCGGAGTTCTGGCGGCGTTGCGGCTCCAACATCGACACGATGGACCCGCAGCATCATGACATGACCTTGGCCATCGTCTCGCATCTGCCGCACATTATCGCCTACAACATCGTCGGCACCGCCGACGACCTGGAATCGGTGACCAAGACGGAAGTCATCAAATATTCCGCTTCCGGCTTCCGCGACTTCACCCGTCTTGCCGCCTCGGACCCGACCATGTGGCGCGACGTGTGCCTGCACAACAAGGACGCGATCCTGGAAATGCTGGCGCGCTTCTCGGAGGATCTGGCCTCGCTGCAGCGGGCGATCCGCTGGGGCGACGGCGAAAAGCTGTTCGACCTCTTCACCCGCACGCGCGCCATCCGCCGCTCGATCATCGAGGCCGGCCAGGACATCGACGTGCCCGACTTCGGCCGCCAGGCGGTCGAGCATCCCGACACCAAAACCTGAATCTCAGCGGCCTTCACGGCTCTGTTACGCTGGCGGCCAGTGGGCCGCCATCATCGCCAGCGTTTCGGCCCGGTCAGGGGCGCCGAGCCGGCCGCCGAAACGCAGGCATTTGAGCGCGGCCGCGGCGCTGGCAAAGCGCAATGCCTGCTCGGGCGGCATCGCTTCGGCAAGGCCGACGGCAAAAGCGCCGTGGAAGACGTCGCCGGCGGCGAGCGTGTCCACGGCCTTGACCTTCGGCGCCTCGACATGGCGGACGAGGCCGCTTTCCCGGTCGTGCCACCAGGTTCCGGCAGCGCCTGCCGTCACCGCGATGAAGGCGTCCGTGCGCGAGGCAAGATCGGCACATGCGCTTTCCGGGTCGAGCGCGTGGCCGCAGACGATGCGCGCCGCAGGTTCCGAGGCGACGATATGCGAGGCTAAAGGCAAGAGCCGCTCCAGCACCTCGACGGGTGCTGTATCGGCGTCGAGGATCGCCGGACAGCCCGCGTCCCGCGCCGCCGTCAAGGCAAGCGCTGCGGCGCCCGGCCAGCGCACATCCACCAGCACGGCGTCGAAGGCGGAAAGATCGGCAAGCGGCAGCGTGTCGGGATCGGCCTGCGCTCGTTCGTCGTAGAACGGCACGATGACGCGCTCACCATGGGCATCGACCAGGATCGCGGCCAACGCCGAACGCGCGCCGGCGACACGGCGCACGAGGCTGCAATCGACGCCTTCGGCCTCGATCTCTGCAATCAGTTGGTCGCCGACCGCGTCGTCTCCCGCGCTTGCCCAGAGCGACACGTAGGCGCCAAGGCGATGCGCGGCGCAGGCGGCGCTCGTCGCCATGCCGGAGGCGATCTGGACGCCGTCGCTGGCGATGAACTTGCCCTGATGCGTGGGAAGCTGATCGACACGCAGGATCGTGTCGAGTGTGAATGCGCCGACGCTGAGCAGTCTGACCGGGCCTGGCATCGTCGCCCTACTCAACCGGCTTGATCTTGCCGAGCGGGATGAAGCCGAGAGAAGCCTTGCCCTTGACGACCTTGAGCGGCATGGACGGCTCGCTGCCGAGCATGGCAATGCCGGCAAAGCCCTGCTCGATCTCGCTTTTATGCTCGGGAATGGCGCCGGCAAGGATGGCCGCCACCGCCTTGGGGTCCTTGAGCTTGATCGTGAGATTGGCGTCGATCAGGCCGTCCGCGTCGACAGAGATTGGCCCGGACACCGTCACGCGCGCCGTCCCCGACGACAGGTCGAGCCTGGCGATGTCGACCGACTGGCCGCGCAGGCTTTTCGGCGGCGCCGCGATCAGCGCGACGCCATTCTTCACTGTCGCCTCGCCGCCGCCGTCAAGCGCCGGCAGCGCTCGCCCGCCGATCGCGTCGGCGTCGATCTCGAGATCGGCGAAGCTGCCCGTATAGGTCACATCCTGGCCCTTGGGTTCCAACTGCCCGGCCGCCTTTGCCGCATAGAACAGTTCGGACGGATCGGAATCATCTGCCGGGTCGGTCTGGCCCGACAATCCTTCAGCCTGCAGCGAAACGCGCTGTGGCAGGGGCCAGGACAGCCTGACCGTCGCGTGCAGCTTGTCCCAGTCGATCCAAAGCGGCGGCATGCCTGGCGCCAAGGTTCTGAGTGGTCCCCTGACATCGGCCGCCGGCGACAATGGCTGCGTGATCTGGGCGACGGCATTGAAGTTGCCGGTGGAGGCGGCGATGTTCTTGGCGTCATCCTGATAGGCCAGGCTGTCGCAGGAGACAGTGAAGCTCAGCGGATAACCACTGACGGCAAGGTTGGCGCAGCCGGCGGCGATGCCTTTGGCCTCAAGTTTAGCCGATGCCTGGTCGGCCTCGGTCTTGACCCGGCCGGCGAGGTAGAACCAGCCGGCGCTGTAAAGCGCGAACAGCACCAGGATGAACGCGGCAAGCCAGAACAGCCGGCGGCGAGGTTTGCGCGATCGCTCGTCACTTGACGTCATGCTGCGGCTCTCGTTACCCCTCATGCGGCGAGCGGGCTGTTAATTCCACGCACAACAGCGGGGACAGAAGAAGCACCTTACCGGTGCGATGTCGTCACTCGAGTGCGATCAGGCTTGGCGATATGGGCGATTTTTGGGTTTTTGGCTATGGGTCGCTGATCTGGCGGCCGGGATTCGCACATGTCGAGACGCGGCGCGCCCGTCTTTACGGCTATCGCCGGTCGCTTTGCGTCTATTCCTTCGTGCATCGCGGCACGCGTGAAAGACCGGGCCTGGTGCTGGGCCTCGACCGTGGCGGCTCCTGCATCGGCCTCGCCTTTCGCGTGCCCGGCGATTTGCGGAACGAAGTGCTTTCCTATCTGCGCGAACGCGAGCTGGTGACCAACGTCTATCTCGAACGCATGCTCGATGTCCGGCTCGACGGGAACGCGGCGGGAGGAGGCCGAACGGTCGAGGCGGTCGCCTACATCGTCGATCGCGCGCATGAGCAATATGCCGGCGGGCTCGACGCCAGCCATGCGGCGGAGGTCGTTCGCGGCGCCGTCGGCCAGTCGGGCAGGAACGAGGACTATGTCTTGAGCACGCTCGAACACCTGGAGGCGCTTGGCATTCGCGACCACTGGCTGGAGCAGGTGGGGCGGCGGGTAGCGCCTTCGTGAAGGGCATTTCCGGCGAAAACGAGATCGCCTCCAATGCTCTATCTCTTTGTTTTTTAGGCAATCCCGGACGCAAGGCGACGGCGAAGCCGCCGCGCCTAAAGCGCGTCGCGATCTTTCAGATTCGCTCCATGCGCTTTAGGTTTTTGATTTTACGAATGTCTTTGTCCCGAAACCGGTTCCTTCCCACTTTCGGGAGACATGCTTTAACCCCTGCGCACTTTTGCTGGAATTGCTCTGGCCCGATCAAAAAGCAAAGCCATGCCTTTGACCTCGGCAGGGCACGACCTAGCTTATCGGCAATCCATCCCCCCTGGGCGTTCTGGCCCATCCCAGCATCACGGAGATCAATCTTGCAGAAACGCCGTCTCGGTCGCACCGACCTTTCCATCGCGCCGCTGGTTCTGGGGGGCAACGTGTTCGGCTGGACCGCCGACGAGGAGACGTCCTTCGACCTCCTCGACCGTTTTGCCGAGGCCGGCTTCAATGCCGTCGACACCGCCGACGCCTATTCGCGCTGGGCTCCGGGCAACAAGGGCGGCGAATCCGAAACCATCATCGGCAACTGGATGAAGAGCCGCGGCAACCGCGACAGAATAGTCGTCATCACCAAGGTCGGTTCCGACATGGGGCAGGGCAGGCGGGATTTGTCCGCGGCCTATATCGAGAAGGCGGTCGATCAATCGCTGAAGCGGCTGCAGACCGATGTCATCGACCTCTATCTGTCGCATTGGCCGGACCCGGCCACGCCTTACGAGGAAACGCTCGGCGCCTACCAGCGCCTGCTCGAGAAGGGCAAGATCCGCTATCCGGGCTGCTCCAACCTCGATGCCGGGCAATTGCGCGCGGCTCTCGATGTCGCCAGCCTGCGGGGTCTGCCGCGTTATGAGGTTCTGCAGCCCGAATACAATTTGTACGACCGCTCCTCGCTGGACGGCGCGCTGCTCGACCTCTGCAAGGCGCAGGATCTCGGCGTCATCACCTATTTCAGTCTGGCCAAGGGGTTCCTCAGCGGCAAATACCGCAGCAAGGCCGATCTCGGCCAGAGCGAGCGCGGCGAAGACGTGGCCGAATATCTCAACGAGCGCGGCATGCGCATCCTCTCCGCGCTCGATGCTGCGGCCGGGCGCCACTCGGCCAGGCAGGCGGAAGTGGCGCTTGCCTGGATCATGGCGCGCCCAGGCATCACCGCGCCGATCGCCAGCGCCACGACACCCGCCCAGATGGACAGCCTGATCCGCGCCGCGTCGCTCGAGCTTTCCGCCGATGACATGGCCGCGCTCGACCGGGCCAGCGCCTGACAGAATCGGCAGCGCAAGGTCGCGCACAATCGTCCAAGACCATGCGGGCAGCCCGCGATAATTCCTGTCGGATCGCGGCAGGAATTGGGGTTCGGCATGGCCGGAGACGTTCTGTCTGGAGCGCAGCCCTGGCAGCAATTGCTGGCGCTGGTGCTGGCCGCCACCGTCGTCATGGGCAGTCCCGGTCCGGCGACGATCAGCGTCACCGCCGTCGGCGCCGCCTTCGGGCTGCGGCCCTCGCTGCGCTACACCTCGGGCGTGGTTCTTGGCACGGTCGCCGTGCTTGTCGTGGTGGCCGTCGGCCTGGTCGGCGTGCTCGCCTCGATGCCGGGGCTGGCGCCTTTGCTGACAGCCGCTTCGGCCGCCTACATCCTCTACCTTGCCTTCAGGATCGCGACGGCGCCGCCGCTTGCCGAAGGAGGAAACAAGGCGGCGCGTCCCACTTTCGCTGGCGGCTTCATGCTCGCCATCGCCAATCCGAAAGCCTATGTGGCGATCGGCGCCGTGTTCGCCGGCGCTTCGGCGCAGGTCGATGTGCTCGGCCTGCCGGCCAGGCTGCTGGTACTGGCAGCGATGATCGTCGCCATCCATGTCGTGTGGCTTCTCGCCGGAACGGTTTTCGCGCGGCTGCTGCGCGATCCGCTGGCGTCGCGGGCCATCAACCTGGTTTTCGCGGCGACGCTGGTGCTGACCACCGCCTTGGCGGCGATGCCGTGAGGGTCAGGCTTTCGTCGTTGCCGCGGTGCCAAGCTCCGCAAGCCGCTTGACCGCCGTCGGCGGCATGGGCGGCGGGTTCGGCGCGCGCGAGGCTTCGACCAGCAGCTCGTCGCAGGCGGCTTCCGTCTCGCCGATCAGCCGCTGCATGAATTCCTCCTTGTCGAGCCCGGGCGGGATCGGCGGCAGGAAGCGGGCCTTGATGGTGCCGGGGAAACGCAGGAATTTGCGGCGCGGCCAGTAGAGGCCGGCGACATGGGCGACCGGCACCACGGGGACGCCGAGCTGGGTATAGAGCTCGACGATGCCGTATTTGTAGGAGGGTTCGGCGCCCGGCGGGCGGCGTGTGCCTTCGGGGTAGATGATGAGCTGGCGGGGATTGCGCGCCATCTCCGCCTTCGTGGCGGCAACGACCGCCTTCAGCGCCTTCGAGCGGTTGCCGCGGTCGACCGGGATCATGCGCATCTTCATGATGTACCAGCCGAAGAAGGGGATCCAGGTCAGCTCCCGCTTCAGGATGTACAACGCGTCGTCGAGATAGGGAAAAAAGGCGATCGCGTCCCAGAAGGACTGATGCTTGGGCGCCAGGATGAAGGATCCCTCGGGCAGGTTCTCGACGCCCGTGATTTCGCTGCTGGTGCCAGCGATCTTGTCATAGAGCCACATCGAGGTGCGCGACCAGAATTTCGGCACGAACCAGGCGCGGTGGCGCGGCGACAGGAAAAAGAAGGGCGTCCAGAAGATCATCTGGACGACCAGGCTGAGATAGAAGGCGAGGTTGAACGCCAGCGAGCGGATGTAAAGCATGCGGGAAAGAGCCCGGTGTGGAAGTGTGCGTTGGTTACACCAAGCGCGGGCAAAAAGGAAACGGCGCGGCGGTCGAAACCCGCCTCTACCTCTCTTGTTTTGCCGCAATTCCGGACGGAAGACCGCTTCACACTTTTCCTGGAATTGCTTTAAAGCGACCGCGCCAGCCGCTCCTTCAGGCGCGGCGCGGCGAAATCGAGGAAGGCGCGCAGCTTCACCGGCAGCAGGCCCTGGCCGGCATGCACGAGATTGACCGGCCATGGCGACGGCTCGAACGGCTCGAGCACCACACGCAGCGTGCCCGCGCGCACGGCGGCATCCGCCTGATAGGAGAGCACCTTCGTCAGGCCGAGACCGGCGATCGCCGCGTCGATGGCCGCCTCGGCGGTGTTGACCCGCAGCCGTGAGCGGACCGGGACCGCGATTTCGCTTTTGCCGCTGACGAAACTCCATGTCGCGGGGGAGGCAAGCCCTTCGAAGGTTATGCAGTTGTGGCCCGCGAGATCTCGCGGTTCGATCGGCGTGCGGTTTCCGGCGAGATAGGCCGGGCTGGCGCAGACGATGCGGCGGATCGAGCCGATGCGCTTTGCGACCATGGCTGAATCCGGCAGCTCGCCTATGCGCACGGCGAGGTCGACATGTTCCTCGACCAATTGGATGATCCGGTCGGACAGCGTCAGGCGGATGTCGACGTCGGGATAGGCGTCCAGAAAAGCAGTGACGACAGGCAGCACATGCAGGCGACCGAAGACGACCGGCGCGGTGACGGCCAGTTCGCCGGTCGGGCTTATATATTCGCCGGCGGCGGCGCGCTCGGCCTCGCTCACCTCGCCAAGGATGCGGCGACAAGCGGCCAGATAGGACTGGCCGGCGTCGGTCAAGGCGAGCCGGCGAGTCGAGCGGTTGAGCAGACGCGTCTTGAGGTGTTTCTCCAGATCGGAAAGCCTGCGGCTGACGGTCGCCAGCGGCATGCCTGCGCGCCGCGCGGCGGCGGAAAGACTGCCGGCGTCCACCGTGGCGACGAACAGGGACATGGCGTCGAGGCGATCCACTATTCTTCCATAAAATGGAAAGATGGATTGCAAGTATGCCCTCTACATCCGGATCGTGGAAGGGGCTAAATGCCGTGCTAGTTGGTCCGAGGAGCGCCGCCATGAATGCCTTTACCAGCGATGTGGCCTTCACGCCCACCGTCAAGGCGATCCAGTCCCGCAAGGGATCACGCGAGGCCTATGCGCGTGTCGAGGAGCGCGGCGGCTGGCGCGCTACAATCACGCCCGATCTCGCTGCCTTCATCGAGGCGCAGACCAGTGTGTTCCTGGCGACGGCCAATGGCGAGGGCCAGCCCTATATCCAGCACCGCGGCGGCCCTGCCGGCTTCCTCAAGGTGCTGGACGAGCGCACGATCGGCTTTGCCGATTTTTCCGGCAACCGCCAGTTCATCACCCAGGGCAATTTGCAGGACAATGGCCAGGCCTTCCTGTTCCTGATCGACTACATGCTTCGGCAGCGCATCAAGATCTGGGGCAAGGCGCGCGTCGTCGAGGACGATGCGGCGCTGACGGCAAGGCTGATGCCCGCAGACTACAAGGCGCGGCCGGAACAGGCGATCCTGTTCACGGTCAGCGCCTGGGATGCCAATTGCCCCCAGCATATTCCGCAGCGCTTCGAGGCGGCGGACGTGGCCGCGGCCCTTGCCGAACGCGACCGGCGCATTGCAAGTCTCGAGCAGGAAGTCGCGCGCCTGCGTGGAGGAGCAGCTACGGGATAACGTGGCTCGGCTGCTTTTCGTCCTTGGCCACCGAGGCTTCCGCGAGCGTGATGCCCTCGGCGCTTGGGCGAAGCGGAACGATGCCGCGCGCCAGCGCCAGCACATATTTGCTGTATTCGGTGAGCAGCACGCGCAACGCCTCCGGCTTGGTCAGCCAGCCGCCCTTGCCGAGATTGGTGTTGACCACCGGATAGGGTTCGAGCCTGGCGCCATGCAGCAGCCGGCTCATCTCGAGCAGGCTTCGCGGCATGTGATAATTGTTGGTGACGAGGATGACGCTGCCATAGGCGTGGCTTTCCACCCATTTGGCGCTTTCCTCGGCGTTGCCGACCGTGTCGAGCGCGGCTCGGTCGATGTCGACGCAGCAGGAGAACAACTGCTTGTCACCGCCCATCGCCGCCTGCAACTGACGGCGGCTGGCCGAGGGGTGGACGCCGCTGATCAAGAGCCGCTCGCCCTTGCCCGACGCCAAGAGATCCATCGCGGCGTCGAGCCGCGACTGGCCGCCGGTGAGCACGATGATGGCATCGGCCTTGGCCGGGTTGGCCGGCGTCGTCATGTTGGAGACCTTGTCGGCAAACCATCCGAAGCCGCCGGCAAAAAGCGCCAACAGGGCAAGCACGAAGAAGCAGCAGATACGAAGCGCAAACCTGAGACGACCGGGCCTGGCGGGCGCGGCGGCGCGCGCAAGCGCCGCTGGCATCCGTCCAGCCGTCCCGGTCGAGTCCCGCGCGTCCATCATCCCAGGCTAATCCTGAAACATCCTATGGTTAACCCTGAAATGCGGCCTTTGATAGATAAGGCGGCGCACATTGCGTTACGGCAGTTGCCCACTCTGTGATCGTCGTCCTGCCTGTGCTTTCAAGCCGGCTGTCGTTGTGTCCCATGGATCGGATCATGATCAGCCCGCCTCCGGCTGGCGGATGTCGATGTCGCTGAGATAGGTGACGACCGTGGCATGCGAGGTCGCCGCCGTCAGCGCGCCGATCACCAGCACCATCAGGCCGACGCCGAGATAGCCGGTGGAGCCGATGGCGAAATTGCCGAACAGCGCGGTCGCCTGGTCTGCCTGCGGCGTCGCCATGTTGCGCGACGACCACCAGGAAAAGACGATGAAGACGACAATAGCGGCGGCGCCGCCGGCGGCAGCGCCCTTCATGCCGGTGACCAGGAAGTGCCAGCGGAATTCACGCGCGATGAAACGGGCCTCGGCGCCGACGAAATGCAGCACTTCGATGATGTGCCCGTTGCCGGCCATGGCGCCGCGCGTGGCGAACACCACCGTCAGCACCGTCGCCGACAATATCAGCGCCAGAACGGCAAAGCCGATCGTTACCGTCGTATGTGCCATGGCGACCAAACGGTCGACCCAGGTGCGATGGTCGTCGAGCGCAGCGCTCGGCAGCTTGGGGGTGATCGCGGCGCGCATGGCGGCGAAGTCGGGCGGGCTGGCCTCGTCGATGGTGACGACGATGAGGCGCGGCACCGGCAGCTCATCGATGTTGAGGCCGGTGCCCAGCCACGGCTCCAAAAGGCGCGCCGTCGCATCGCGGTCGACGATCTTCGTGCCCTTCACACCAGGGAATTCGCTTGCGATCTGCGAGGCCTGCGCGAGGGCTGCCTCCATGTCGAGGCCTTCGACCGGCTTGATCTGGATCGTCGCCTCGCGCGAGATCTGGTTCTCCCACACCGAGGCGGTGTCGCGCACCAGCGTCACGGCGCCGAAGGTCAGGCAGGACAGGAAGGTCATGATGGCGATGACCAGCACCAGCGCCCGGCCGGCGATGTTCTGCGCCGGCACGATCGGCGCCATCTTGCGCTGGACGCGCCGCATAGTCGGCATCGTCTCGACGGCTTCCTCATGCAGGTGATCGGCTGCAAGATCAGTCATAGACATCCAGCCTTCCGCCGGCGAGAATCATGCGTCGCGCATCGACCTGCTCCATCAGGCCAAGGTCGTGAGTGGCGATCACCACGGCCGTGCCCAGCCGGTTGAGCTCGATGAACAGCCTCAGCAGCCGGCGCGCCAGCGGCGGATCGACATTGCCGGTCGGCTCGTCGGCCAGCAGGATTTCCGGCTGCTCGATCAACGCCCGCGCGATCGCCGCGCGCTGCTTCTCGCCGCCGGACAAGACCGGCGGCAGCACATGCATGCGGTCGCCGAGGCCGACCCATTTCAGCAGTTCGGTCACGTCAGTGCGATAGCCTGCCTCCTCGCGCCCGCGCACGCGCAAAGGCAGCGCGACGTTCTCATAGGTCGTCATGTGGTCGAGCAGGCGGAAATCCTGAAACACCACGCCGATGCGGCGCCTGAGCAGCGGCAGCTCGCCGCGCGAGATGCGCGAGCGGTCCTTGCCGAAAATGGTGATCAGGCCGCGCGTCGGCTTCAGCGACATGAAGAGCAGGCGCAGCAAGGTCGTCTTGCCGGCGCCGGAAGGGCCGCTCAGGAACTGAAAGGAACGCTCCGGAATGTGCAGGGAAATGTCGCGGAGGATCTCCGGACCCATGCCATAGCGGAGGCCGACATTTTCAAAGCGGATCACGTTCGGCGACCTGAAACCTTGGGCGGCGTCCTGCCAGCCTGTTCTCTACAAAGACCATCGGCCGGCATGGTTAATCGTCGGTTAATTTCGGTTCGTTTTCGACGTTTCACGGCTGTTCCGGTGGGGAAGCGTTAACCATTTCCGTTTACCCAAAAGCTACCAAGACTCACAGGGGCCGTAATGGCTGAGAAACGAACCGCGCGCCCTGTTTCCGGCGAAATCATGACCGATCCGGCGGCAAATGCGGCGCCGGAGCGCGTCATGCACGATACGCCGGCCGACATCGTCGATGCCGATTATGTGGTGCTGCCGCGTCCCGCTGTTCGTCTGGAACCGACTGCGGCGCCGTCAGCACCGCCACAAACCTCCTCGACGCCACCGATCGAAGGCATGGGCATGCTGCGTAAGCCGGAGGCTGCGCCGGCGCGGTCCTCGCGCGGCGGCCCGATCTTCTGGATCGCTGGCATCGGCATGGCGCTCGCCGCCTTCTGGGTGTCGGGCGGACATGCCCTGGTGCGCCAGAGCCTGTTCTGGACGACCTCGCAGCCGGCAGGCGCGTTCAGCATTTCCGGCGTCACCTCGCGTATCGACGCCTCGGGGCTTAAACCGGTCCTGTTCGTCGACGGCGAGGCTGCCAATGACGGGGTAAGCGCACAGTCGCTGCCGCCGCTCGAGATCCGCGTCACCGACAATGCCAGCAATGTCATCCGCTACAGGCTGGGGACATCCAACCGTTCGCTGGCGCCCGGCGAAAGATTCGGCTTTTCCAGCCGGCTCGAAGTGCCTAGAAACGGCGTAAGGGCCGTGTCGGTCACCTTCGCCGGCTAGGCGATCTCCTCTGGAAAGGTAGTTGATGCCAGTTGTGCGCGGCAAGGACATCGAGGTCCTGTTTTCGGCGTCGGCGATTGCCCGCCGCAATCTCGAACTCGCCAAGGAGATCGCCGGCCGCGACTATCACGACTTGCTCGTGATCTCGATCCTGAAGGGCTCGTTCGTTTTCGCTGCCGATCTCATCCGCGCCATGCATGATGTCGGCCTGTCGCCCGAGGTCGAGTTCATCTTCATTTCCAGCTATGGCGCCGGCACCACCAGCGGCGAGGTCAGGGTGCTGCGCGACATAGACAACGAGGTCGCCGGACGCGACGTGCTTTTGATCGACGACATCCTGGAATCCGGCAAGACGCTTTCCTTCACCCGCGACCTCATGCTGTCGCGCGGCGCCAAAAGCTGCGCCGTCGCGGTGCTGCTCGACAAGCGCATGCGCCGCCAGACCACGCTCAACGCCGACTATGTCGGCTTCGACTGCCCCGACTATTTCGTCGTCGGCTACGGCATGGACGTCGCGCACGCGTTTCGGGAATTGCCGTTCGTCGGCGTGGTCAAGGGCGACGCCTGACCCTCGAAGCGGAATCCGTGACGACCCCGTCGACCGTTCGAATTTTCAGAAAAAGTCAACGTTTCCGCGCCATGTATCTCGGCATGGCAAAGCTTCTGATCGTCGAGGACGATGAGTCCGTCCGCACTCTCGCCGCCCGCGCGCTGGAGCGCGACGGGCACAACGTGGCTGTCGCCGCCGACGGCGCGCAAGGGCTGGCGCTGATCCAGCAGGCGCATGGCGGCTACGATCTCGTGGTTTCCGACATCCGCATGCCGGAGATGGACGGCATCGAGATGGCGACGGCGGCGGCGAAACAGTTCCCGGCGATGAAGATCATGTTGATGACCGGCTATGCCGACCAGCGCGAGCGCGCCGAGGAATTGAACGGCATCATCCTCGACGTGGTGCAGAAGCCGTTCACGCTTGCCGAAATCCGCGCCCGCGTCGGCCGCGCGCTTAGCTGCTTCGCCTGATTATTCTCTATACCGCGTCACCGGTTGCCGCGAGCGTCGATACGGCGCCCCGGCGCCGCTCGCCGTTGAGCGCGAGCAGGCCGGCGCCAATGATCAGCGCCGCGCCGAGCACGGTCGTCACGCGCGGTACCTCGGCGAAGAACAGGAACCCCCAGAGCGGCGACCAGAGAATGCCGGTATATTCGAAGGTGGCGACGCGGTTGGCGGGCGCCATCCGATAGGCCTGCGACAACAAAATCATGCCGGCGGAGGCGACGAAGCCGCAAGCGGCCATCTTGAGGAAGTCCGGCATGGTCGGCCACACCCATGGCCGCACCAGGAAGTCGAGGCTCGGATGACCCGCGTGGGTGATGCCGGCAAGATGAAATATGGCGGCGACCGCCACGGCGCCGGTGAGGTAGGCGCCGTTCTGGTAGAAGGCCATGACGGTGGAGGATTCGGTATCGCCGATCCGGCGCGCCATCAGCTGCGAGAAGCCGTAGAGGAATGCCGAGCCGAGCGACAGCAGCGCCGCCCAGTCGAGCACTCCGGCGCCCGGACGCAGCATCACGACCACCCCGACAAGGCCGATCAGCACCGTCGTCAGCGTCCGCCAGGAGACGTGCTCGCCGAGATAGGGCCCGGCGAGCGCCATGATGAAAAGCGGCGCCATGAAATAAAGCGCTATCGCGTCGGCCAGCGATAGAGCGGCGATCGCCAGGTAGTAGACGGTGTAGGACGAGAACTGGATGAAGGCGCGCAGCGTCAGCATGCCGGATCGCTTCGACAGCAGCGCCTTCAGGCCGGCATCGGCATGGACGATAACGATCAGGATCGGCAGCGCGACGATGGCGCGAATCGCCATCACTTCGGTCACCGGATAGCTGCCCGAAACCGCCTTCACCAGCGGGTCCTGCAACGAAAAAACGAGAACGCCCAGGCAGAGGCTTAAGACGCCAAGTACCATCCGGTTCTGCATCGACGTTCCAGCGAAAAAGAGCCCGCCACCGTTTCGGGCAGCGGGCACGAGTGAGGACTCTTCGAATTGGTCCGCGGCCGATTTCGCGGCCGCATATCCAATGGGTGCTGTGACTATCCTGCGGTGTTTGACATGTTGCAAACGAATTGGAATGATGCCAGCAATCAAAATTCCTTATGGCGACTTCCATGAAACCCACCCTCGACAGCGACCTCCTGCGCACCTTCGTTGCGGTGGCCGAGACGGGCAATTTCACCAAGGCTGCCGAAAAGGCCGGACGCACCCAGTCGGCTGTTTCCATGCAGATGAAGAAGCTGGAGGACATGGTTGGCGACAGCCTGTTCGAGCGCGGCTCGCGCGGCGTGGCGCTGACGCGGCGCGGCGGCGAGCTCATCACCAACGCCCGCCGCATCGTTTCGCTGCTCGACGAGACCGCGGCGTCGCTGGTGGCGCCGCCGCTCGGCGGGCTGGTGCGCATCGGGATCCCAGCCGAATACGGCCGTTCGATCCTGTCGCGGGCGCTCGGCGAATTCGCCAAACGCCATCCGCGCGTCGAGGTCACGGTGCGCTACGCTCACTCCGACTCGCAGGTGAGGGCGCTTGCGGCCGGCGAACTCGACCTCGCCGTGGTGTTCGAGTGGGAAGGTTTTTCCGGCGGCGAGGTGCTGATGCACGATCCCACGGTATGGGTGACATCGACACTGCATCACATGCATGAGGAGCGGCCGGTGCCGATCGCGCTTTACAGCCGCAATGGCTGGTGCCGCGACTTCGCGATCAAGTCGCTGCAGCAGCGCGGCCTCGACTACCGCGTCGCCTATACCAGCGACACCAATGGCGGCCTGACGCTGGCGGTCACTTCGGGCTTGGCGATCGCACCGATCTCGCGCAGCAACATCCCGCCCGACTGCCGCGAGCTGACGGCCGCCGACGGCTTCGGCGACATCGATTCCTCCAATGTGGTGCTGCATCGCAATCCGTTGGCGACCGGCGAAGCGATCGACGGCATGGAAAACGCGATCCGCGAGGCTTTCATGCTGACCAGGCAGGCCGCGCCGGCAGCATAGATGCCGGCTGCGGCGATCTAGGGGGACCGCCGCCTATTTCAGTTCGAGCAGCCGCTCGAGATAGCTGCGTTCAATGTCTGGGCTGAGCGCGTTACCGAGGCGCTTGCGGATTGCGTCGAGGATCTGGCGGGCGCGCTGCACGTCGATCTCGTCCGGCACCTTGACGGAGTTGCCGTCGTCGGAACCCTTGGTGGCGCGCGGCCGGCCGAGCGGATCGCGGTCGGCGTCCTGCTGGCGCCCGCCCTGCTCGCTGCCGCCCTGGTCGCCCTGCATGGCCTGCATCTGCTTCATCATGTCCTTGGCGCCGCGGCGCAGCGCCTCCAGCGCGCGGCCCTGGTGGCCGACGGCCTCGTCGCCGTTGCCCTCGCCAAGCGACTGCTCGGCATCGCCCATGGATTTGCCGGCCTCGCCGAAGCCCTCATTGGGCTGCATGCCCATGCCTTCGAGGCCCTTCTTCAGCTTGTCGAGGTCGCCCTGCAGCTGGCCCTGGCCCTCCTGCAGCTGCTTCAGCGCGTCGGCCAGGTCCTTTGGCGACATCCCCGGCCGGCCGAGCGGATCGCGGTCATCGCCGGGGCCGGGCTTCTGCCCGTCCGGCGATTGAACCTGCTCGCCATCCTCGCCCATCTGCTGGTCGCCGTTTTGGCCACGCTGGCCGCGCTGCATCTGGTCGAGGCGGAAAGTGTCGTTCATCATCTCCTGCTGGCGCCGCATGATCTCGCCCAGCTTGTCCATCTGCTGGCGCATCTCGCTGTCCTGCTCGCCGCCCTGCTGCTGACGGCCGGCCTGCAGGTTGTTCATCATGTCCTGCAGCTCCGACAGAAGCTGCTGGGCCCTGTCGCGGTCCCCGGATTTGGCGAGGTTTTCGATCTCGTCCATCATCCGGTCGATATCGCTCTGGCGCAGCTCCCGGCCGTTCTGCTGCATCTGCGGCGCATTCGGGTTCTGCTGCGCGCGCTGGGCGAACTCCTGCAGGAACTGGTTCATCGCCTCGCGCAATTCCTTCATCGCCTTGTCGAGCTCTTCGTCGCTGGCGCCGTTCTTGATGGCGTCCTGCAGCGCCTGCTGCGCCTGGCGCAGTCGCCGCTCGGCGGCCGACAGATTGCCTTCCTCGATGCCGAGCGCGATCTCCCACAGATAAGACACCTCGTTGCGAAGCTGGTCATCGCTGCCTGCGAGCTTCAGCCGGCTCCTCGCGCTCATGATCGCGAGATAATGCGACATGTTGTCGAAGGTGTCCTCGGGGCGCAGCGTGATCGCGTCCATCAGGTCGAGCACGCGCGGCTTGGCGTTGGTGTCGAGCGCCAGCAGCCGGCGCTGCTCGATCACGGCGCGGGCCAGCGGATTGGAGAAGGGCCGCTCCGGCATCACCAGTGTCTTGGTTTCGCTGGTGGCGGTGTGGCCGGCATCATCCGTGGCGGTGAGGGTCAGCTTTATGGTGCTGCCGGCCCAGACATGCTCGGTCAGATCCTTGGTCGTCTTGGCCGCGTTCGCCTTGCCGCCGCGGCGCGGCAGCGTCAACGGCATGTCGGGCGGGCCATAGAGCGGATGCGCATTGGCCGGCGGCGGATCCGACAGCTCGAAGACCGCCTTGGCCGAGGCTGCGCCATAGTCGTCGTCGATCTGGTAGTTGAGCTCGATGGCGCCATTGACGGCGCGCTTCGGTTCGCCGACGTAACGGATCGTCGGAGGCTTGTCCGGGATGATGGCGAATGCCCAGTGGCCGAGATCGTCCTCGCCGGACTTCAGCGTCAGCGTGCCGTCGGCGTTCAGCTTGCCGGAGAATTGGCGCACCTTGAGCTGGGCAGCGGCTGGGGGCGCCGGCTGGGCGGCGGCGGGCTTGACACCCTTCGGCGCAGCCGGCTCGATCGCTCGGGCGTTGCCGCTTGTGTCGGCATAGCTCAGAGTTTCCTCGCCAGAACCGCCGGTAACGCGCAGCGAGACGTCGCTGCCTTGCGGGATGCTGAAGGTCTGCGCGGCCTGATTGGCGTCGGCGGTCAGAAACAGCGGCGGCTTGCCGGTATAGGCGGGCGGCGTCACCCAGGCATCGATGCGCGGCGGCACGGTATCGCGCGCGGCGCTGGCGACGAAGCCGTCGCCGATCCTGCCGCCGAAAGGTCCGAACGAGAAGGCGAAGGCGGTGACGAACAGCAGCCCCACCAGGGCCCGCAGGCCCCAGCGGTCGTAGTCCGGCACGCTTGTGCGCGGCCTGTCGGCGCCGAGGCTGGAGAGCCGCTCCGCCATGCGCTTCTGGTGCTCCCGCCAGAGCGCCTGCGAGAAAACGCTCTCCGCGCCGCTCGGCCGGTCGGTCTGCGCCTGCACGGGACTGTGCAGCAACTCATTTGCCGCCTCGATGCGCCGGTCGACCTCGGCGGCGGACGGCATGCGGAAGAAGCGCAGCGGATAGAACGCCGCCAGCGCCGATACGGCGAACAGAATGAGGAGACCGATCCGCACCGGATCCGGGAGGCGCTGGAACAGGCCCAGCCAGGAGATGCTGAAGAACAGGGCGGCCGCGATCGCCAGCGGCAAGAGCAGCGGCCAGCCGCGCTCGAAGGTCATCGAGGCCCGCGTCGCCAACCGGCTCAAGGCAAGACGCCCGGCCAGACCACGTTCGCTGCTGGAAATGGCTCGTTCCGTCATCGGCCCTTCCTGCCCGGGCAGGATAGCCCGGACCTCATGAGCAGAATACCAGCAAACACGGCAAAGGCGAGGCGGGTTCCAAAATCGTGAAGCGGTTCGCCCCTGTTATGGTCAGAAATTCGCGGGATTTGTGTTGGACCCGCAGACCAGAACGGCAACGCGCTCGTCCGGCGAAGGCTGGTAGCGGCCCGAAAGCACTGACGCGAAGGCGGCGGCGCCGCCGGGCTCGGCAATGATTCGCACGCGGTCCCAGAGCGCTTTCTGCGCAGCTATGATGTCGTCGTCGCTGACCAGAATAGAGCGCTCGACGAAGGCTTCCGCGATCGGGAACATCATTTCGCCGACGCGCTTCGGCGCCAGCGAATCGGCGGCGATCCCTTCCGCCGGCGCATCGACCGGCTTGCCGGCCTCGAACGCGCGGTAAAGCGTCGGCGCGCCCTCGGGCTCGATGGCGATGATGCGGATGCGCCCTGAGAACCAGGCTGCGATGCCGCCGATCAGACCGCCGCCGCCGACGGCGACCAGAAGCGTGTCGATCCTGGGCAGGTCGGCTTCGATCTCGAGGCCGACCGTGCCCTGGCCGATGAGCGTTTCTTCCTGATTGAAGGCATGGATCTGTAGGGCACCGGTCTTTTCGGCAAAATCCTCGCTGGCGGCCAGCGCTTCGGCATAGCGCGCGCCGCCGACGATCAGCTCGGCGCCGTAGCCGCGGATGCGCTCGAGTTTCGCCGGCGGGCTGACCTCGGGCACGAAGATGGTGGCTCTGTGCCCGAGCTTCATGGCGGCATAGGCGACGGCAGCGCCATGATTGCCGCCGGAGGCGGCGACGACGCCGGCTTCCGGCACCTGCCGCTCGAGCAGGTTGGTGAAGGCGCCGCGCGCCTTGAACGAGCCGGAATGCTGCAGGCATTCGAGCTTCAGGTCGACCGGAAAGGCCGGCCGGCCGAAATCCGCCATGTCGACGCGCATCACCGGCGTATGGCGTACATAGGGGCGAATGCGCGGCTCCACGGCGGCAATGCGTTCGCGTGTGATCGTCCCTTTGTCCAATGGGCTGGTGTTCAGCATGCGCGGCTCCCTAGGGTTGACTTCAATTAGTAACTTAGCAAAATGACTAAATGCAAGAGGTCGACATCTTCAAGGCGATCGCCAACGAGCGCAGGCTGCAGATCCTCGATTGGCTGAAGGACCCACGCGCGCATTTCCCGCGCCAGGCCGATGGCGATCTGGTCGAGGACGGCGTCTGCGCGCTGCTGATCGCCGAAAAGCTCGGCATCACCCAGGCGACGCTCAGCGAGCATATGCGCGTCCTGACCCAGGCCGGCCTGCTCAGCGCCAAGCGTACCAGGCAGTGGATATTCTACCGCCGCGACGAAGGCAGGATCGCCGAAGCCAAGGCGCTCATTCTGCGAAAAATCTAGTGCGTTTCACCGTTTCACGGAAACGGCGAGCCGCTCTATCTCTTTGTTTTCACGCAATTCCGGACGGAAAACCGTTTTCCTGGAATTGCTCTAGCGGCTCGCGGCTACGTCAGCCAATCCGGGATCGAATCGAGCCCGATCAGTTCCTCATAGGTCTGGCGCGGCCGCACGACGTGGAAACGGTCGCCGTCGACCAGCACTTCCGGCACCAGGAGCCGGGTGTTGTAGGTGCCGGCCTGCACCGCGCCATAGGCGCCGGCGGTAGCGACGGCGATGAGGTCGCCGGCCTTCAACCTGGGCAGGTCGCGGTCGTGTCCGAGATAGTCGCCGGTCTCACAAACCTGGCCGACCACGTCGACCTTCATGCGCGGCGTGGCGGCCGGCGGCTGCACCACCGGCTTGATGTCGTGGAATGCGTCATAGAGCGTCGGCCTGATCAGGTCGTTCATGGCGGCGTCGACGACGAGGAAGTTCTTGGCGTCGCCCTCCTTCACGAAGATCACCTCGGAGACCAGGATGCCGGCATTGCCGACGATCAGCCGGCCAGGCTCGAACATCACCTTCAGGCCGAGCTTGGTGACGTGCTTGCGCACGATCTCGGCATAGGCATCGGGCAGCGGCGGCGGGCTGTTGTCGACGCGGTAAGGGATGCCGAGACCGCCGCCAAGATCGACATGCTCGATCCTGTGCCCATCGGCGCGCAGTGTTCCGACCAGTTCCACCAGCAGTGCAAAGGCGTCGTCGAAGGGCTGCAGCTCGGTGATCTGACTGCCGATATGGGTGTCGATACCGGTCACCCTGATGCCGGGCAGCTCGGCCGCGCGGGCATAGACCTGGCGTGCCCGCTGCCAGGGAATGCCGAACTTGTTCTCCGCCTTGCCGGTCGAGATCTTCTTGTGGGTCTTGGCGTCGACATCCGGATTGATGCGCAGCGAAATCGGCGCCACCTTGCCGAGCGCGGTCGCGCGCGACGAGAGCAATTCCAGCTCCGGCTCGGACTCGACGTTGAAGCAGAGGATGCCGGCAGCGAGCGCGAAATCCATCTCGCGCGCGGTCTTGCCGACGCCCGAAAACAGGATCTTGTCGGCCGGGATGCCGGCGGCCAAGGCGCGGCGCAATTCGCCTTCCGACACCACGTCGGCGCCTGCGCCTTGCCTGGCAAGCGTCTTCAGCACGGCCTGGTTGGAGTTCGCCTTCATGGCGTAGCAGACGAGTGCGTCGAGGCCGCTGAAAGCCTCCTTGAAGACGCGCAAATGCCTGGTCAGCGTCGCCGTCGAATAGCAGTAGAACGGCGTGCCGACCTGCCTGGCGATATCGGGGATTGCAACGTCCTCGGCGTGAAGCACGCCGTCGCGGTAATCGAAATGGTTCACGTGCGGTGGTTCCGAAATTGGAGCACGATGAGATCGGACGATCTCATCGGCTCTAGATGTGAGCTTTCAGGAGGTTGTCCATTCGGCCCGGGCCGGGAAAGCTGAGG
>SAQE01000025.1 GCA_004020545.1 Mesorhizobium sp.
TCTACCCAAGTTACAACCCATCGAACCCGTCAAATCCTCTGTGCTGAGGTACTAGTCAGAAGGTGCGCCGTTTAATTTGCCACACCATCAGCACAACCGATCTCACTTCATGTGTGGGGTGATCGTTCGGCAAAACGTCATCAGACGCTCGCAAATATGGTAGCGATCATCCGGCGCGGCCTGGACGCGCTCTCTGGGAATAAACCACTCCGCTTCTTGAGGCTCATTCAAATTGGCGGGACGCGGCATCCTCACAAAATAACCGTCTGTGGTCATCCTGACGTAGCTGGAATCGATTGGGTGGCAATCCTTATTGCCGCAGCAGTCATAATGAAGAACGGGATCAGTCTTCCCAGTGTACCAATCGTGGGCATCGGCATCACCAGCCAGGATGAGCCATATTAGTGCAACATGCCTTTGCAACTGCCATGGAACTTCACATTAAGTTATACGCCATTTAAATCATCGAGTGGGAGTGACGGATAGGAATGGCGGCAATAGCGTACTTGGGAAGGTGATTTTCTTGGCCGTACAGATTGCTTTTGTCTCTGTACTCCACTTCATTTCGAGCGGGCATTTCTCCAACTCCAATCTGGCAAGTCCCATCTGCGCCCGCGTATCGGATTCAGTAAAGCCCCTTTCAAACAGGGTGAGGGTTATATCGTAGAACGGCGTGCACAAAGGCAGGGTCTGCTTCGCGCCGTTGCCAACTGAGGTGGCGGCACTGAAGCGCCCTTAGCCGCGCTCTCCTGCCAGAGTTCGCGGCACGGGAGCCAGTCACCTGAACGTGCTGCGCACCACTGGGACTGAGCAACTTGACACTACACCAGACTAAGGTGTCGTTCGTTGCACGTCCTCGCAACCAATTTCTTCATAAATCCATAACCGCCCCGATCTGTCTGAATGGACAAACGGTCGGATCCTATTTGGCCGTCGCCTTTTCACTCCTCAGTAAGAAGCGTGGCAACGACGTCCTTGTGTGATTTTTCGTGGAATGAGGACCCTGTTTGAGGGGTGATTTTCGTCCAAACGGGACCCCTTAACGATGGGGTCATCAAGATGCCTCCGGTTGATCGGAGGCATTTGTGTTTTGGATGTTGGTTGTGGAGACGATTGCAAAGATACGTCGGCTGTCGCTGGTTCAGGGGAAGTCGATCAAAGCGATCTGCCGCGAGCTAAAGATCTCGCGCAAGGTGGTGCGCAAGGTCCTGCGTTCTGAAGAGACGGAGCTCCGTTACGAACGCAAGCATCAGCCCTATCCGCGCATGGGCGCCTGGCGTGAGAAGCTGGACCGGCTGCTGTCGGTAAACGCGACCAAACCGCATCGGGAGCGGCTGACGCTGATCCGGATATTCGAGGAGCTCCGCGGCCTCGGCTATGACGGCAGCTACAGTTCGGTTTGGCGGCACGCACAGAGCTGGGAGGCGGATCGCGGCAGCGCCGCGGCCGAAGCCTACATTCCGCTGAGCTTTGCGCCGGGCGAGGCTTACCAGTTCGACTGGAGCCACGAGATCGTTCTGCTCGACGGCGTGACGGTAACGGTGAAGGTGGCGCACATGCGGCTTTGCCACAGCCGCATGTTCTTCGTGCGGGCCTATCCGCGCGAGACGCAGGAGATGGTGTTCGACGCCCATGACCGGGCGTTCAGCTTCTTCCGCGGCGCCTGCACGCGCGGCATCTACGACAACATGAAGACGGCGGTGGACGCGATCTTCATCGGCAGGGATCGCCGTTACAACCGCCGCTTCCTGCAGATGTGCGGGCATTACCTTGTCGAGCCGGAGGCCTGCACGCCGGCGGCCGGCTGGGAGAAGGGCCAGGTGGAGAACCAGGTTGGGCTGGTGCGCGAGCGCTTCTTCACGCCGAGGCTGCGCTTCAAGACGCTGGAGGACCTCAACGGCTGGCTGGCCGACAAATGCGTCACCTATGCCAAGACGCATCGGCATCCCGAGCAGGGCGAGCGCACGATCTGGGAGGTATTCGAAGAGGAGCGCGTCAGCTTCATTCCCTATGCCGGGCGCTTTCACGGCTTCCATTGCATTCTCGCCTCGGTGTCGAAGACCTGCACGGTGCGCTTCGACAACAACAAATACTCGGTGCTATCGAGCGCCGTCGGTCGGCCGGTCGAGATCCACGCCTATGCCGACCGCATCGTTATCCGCCAGGACGGCGTGGTCGTGGGCGAGCATGCCCGCTCCTTCGGCCGCAACGAGGTCATCTACGATCCCTGGCACTACGTGCCGGTGCTGGCCCGCAAGCCCGGCGGACTGCGCAACGGCGCGCCGTTCCGGGGCTGGGTTTTGCCATCCGCCATGGAGAAGTTGCGCCGCAAGCTGAAGTCTGTCGATGACGGCGATCGGCAGATGGTGTCGATCCTCACCTGCGTTTTGACCGACGGATTGAGCGCGGTCGAGGCGGCCTGCCAGGAAGCGCTCGAGCATGGCGTCTCATCGGCGGCGGTGATCCTCAACATCCTGGCCCGCAGCCGCGATCCGGCGCCGGGCGCGATCCTTTCCATCCCACAGGCGCTGAAGCTGGCTCACGAGCCCATCGCCGACTGCGCCCGCTATGACAGTCTCAGGAGGACGAACAGCCATGGAACGCACCGAGGTTCTGGAACTGATGGGAGCGCTGAAGCTCTACGGGATGCGCGCGGCCTATGACGAGATCATGGGCGTTGCCATCAAGCGGCAGCACGAGCCGCTGAGGATCGTCGGCGATCTGCTCCTGGCGGAGATATCGGAGAAGCAGGCGCGCTCCATCAAATACCAGCTCGCAGTCGCCAAGCTGCCGCTTGCCAAGGACATCGAGGACTTTGATTTTGCCGACACGCCGGTCAACGAGAGTCTGATCCGCGATCTCGCCGCCGGCGCGTTCGTCGCCGATCAGCGCAACGCTGTTCTCGTTGGCGGAACAGGCACCGGAAAGTCGCACTTAGCCATAGCCATTGCCCGATCTCTCATTCGCAACGGGGCCCGCGGCCGCTTCTTCAACGTCGTCGACCTCGTCAACAGGCTCGAGACCGAGACCCGTTCCGGCCGACAGGGCCGCATGGCAGACCATCTCACACGCCTCGACTTCGTCGTGCTCGATGAACTCGGCTATCTGCCTTTCGCCCAGGCCGGCGGGCAGTTGCTCTTCCACCTGATCTCGAAGCTCTATGAACGCACCTCGATCATCATCACCACCAATCTCGCCTTCGGGGAATGGCCGAGCGTCTTCGCCGGCGATGCCAAGATGACCACCGCGCTGCTCGACCGCCTCACTCACCACTGCGAGATCGTCGAGACCGGAAACGAGTCCTGGCGCTTCAAAAGCCGATCTCAAAGCTAAAGCCGAAAAGCTAATCAGCCGCGCCGATCAGGCTGTGCAACCCCGACCAGCTCCGCCTGATCGGGCGCTTACCGGCGTGCCTCTCACAACCGAAAGCCGGGGCCCCTTTTGCGTGAAAATACGGGGTCCCGATTCTGCGGTCATTGACACTCCTGCTGTTCCCGATGGCGGTCGGAGGTTATGAGCAGGACTATATCGCTTACCGGCTCCTTGTCCGCGACAAGATGTTGGTGGACTGCCATCTGAAACCCGAAGACCTTCCTATGCGTGGGATCAAGTACAGTTGCTTTGATCAATCCTCAGCCCTTGGTTTGGCCGAGGTGCAACTCAAAATGGTTGCCCGAACTATTGAACTTTCCGCCAAGGCACGGTAAGTAGGTATTAGGGCTGAGCCCGTGGGGTCTCCGAATGAGGCCGACCTAATGCTCCAAGCTTCGGCTTCGGAGCATTAGTCATTTTTGGAGGGCGAAACCCCTCCCGAAGGTTGCTCCATTCGGAGGCGCCGTCTACGCCTTCTCTCCCCAGGCCTGCTGGCGATTTCTGCATCCAGTTTTAGATAGTGCTCGTGCATTTCATCGCTGTCGCGCGTCATCGGAGGGTGACTCCGGCTAGCAAATTGGAAGGTGACCCCAGTGTAGTCTTGGCCCTTCATGGCCGCCCATTCCGCCTTGAAACGCTCGAGCGAGTCCCACTCTCGTTTCTCGCGGGCGGGATCCTTGTAGCCCTTTTGCCAAGGTCGATGACCGTATGGGCCGAAGGCAGCCGACGTGCCGTTCTTGTAGCCTATGATAACTTCCCCGCCCATGTGCCCATGCCGCGGGTCAGGCATAAAGAGATAGCCGTCGCCCAGCTTGCGCCAGTGGTCCCTGTTCCCGAGTTGCCGTTCCGGGTATAGCCATTCCTTCTCGGCAGCCGCCACGTAGCGTAGTGCGCGCCGCTTGGTCACGTAGTTGATCTGGATGACCTCTTCCTCGGTCAGCTTCCGATCTGTTTGTATGTCCGTGAACTTGAACATGGCATGCCGGAAGAAGTTTGGGTTCGGTCGCAGCGCCCGCTCGGACTGGTAGGGGTCCCGGACCCAGGCGAGGTTCGTGAGGACTAGGACCTTCTCGATGCTGAGAGGGAAGTACGTGTGGGTCGCCACGAGGCGGATGTCGGGATCGCTGTACCCACGACACCACTCCGACATCAGGAAGCAATCCCGATTGTATACTGTAACCGGGTGGTCCGAGATGATCAGCTTCGTCGCGGAGTCAGATGCGTCTGCGATCTGCCAAATGCACTCCGTCCAGATCGCGCTGTAGATGTTCTGCATTCGCTGCAGGAGCAGCAGGTTCACGTTCTTGTTCTCTGACTTCGCAAGCTCTGCTATCGACCCAAGGCCCTTGGGGGTACGCAGCTTCTGCACGGTCATGTAGCCGAGCATAGTCTTGAACGCATCGCCGTCAGCAGACGGGTGCGCGAAGTCGGCGAAGTACTCCACTGCGACTTTTCCTTCGCTGTCGATCTCGCCGAAGAAGAACTGCTCGAGTTCAGTGTTCTCGATACTCCCCCACTTGGTCGTGTAGAGATCGTCCTGGGCGAAGCAGCGGTCCGGCCCCCAGTTGAGGAGGTCGCGTCGCGTGTAGCGGACCTTACCGTTGGTGACGACCTCGGGCTGGAGGTCGAGGTACCAATATTTGTGCTCCCCTGGAAGCAGGAATCGCTTTTGGTACCATTCTGGGACGTAGTGGTTGTGCCGGAACTGGTTCGCGCCTGCCGCACGCTTTGCGGTGTGAGGGGCGAGTCCGTGATTCAATCCGGGTTTTCTCCTGCAGGATGGAAGTAGTCTGCGGGCCCTGTCACGGGGTCAGCAGACTTCGTATGTCGGCGGAGCAGTCTGCCTTGACGCTGCTGAAAGAGGTGACGCATCAAGGGAGGAGGAGGGCCGGGCGGCGCGTTGAGCGAGGCCTTGGCTCCGTTGCACCGCAAACGGTGTCCTCTTCCGACAATCCGCTGTTTCTTACCTTCCGACCGTCTGAGGAGCGGCCGTTTGGCCGCTCCAAGTACACAACATTGGCTTGTAGGCACAAAACTTTGGGTGTTGCTCCAGGCGGCATCTATTTCTCAGCTGCACCCGCTCGTCGAACCGCAGGTGTCGCACTTCTCGCAGGTGCCGTTCCGCACCATGGTGAAGTTGTGGCACTCGGAGCATTCGTTGCCGGTGTAGCCCTGCAGCAGCGACTGCTGGCGGCGGGTGGCGGCAAGCTTCTTCGCCTCGGCCGCCTCGTTGGCGGCGGCGTCGGTGAATAAAGCTTCGGCGCCACCGGCGGCCTCGGCTTCCTGTTCCACCATATCCTCGGCCAGTTCCCTGGCGCGCTCCTCATAGTCGCGCTTGTAGGCGAGCGCCTCGTCGCTGGCCGGCTTTAGGGCCAGCACGTTGGAACCGGCGAAGGCGGTGGGCGCGGCGCGGGCAGGGGCCGTCGTCGGGGCGGAGCCGCCAAGCCCCTTGGGTTCGCTACCGATGCCCGACACCAGCTTCACCGGCGAGGCGCCGCGATAGAGGCCCTTGGAGAAGGGCGTCGCTTTGCCTTCGGTGATGCCGCGGCCGAGCGCCGTCTTGTCGAAGTCCGACTGGTCGACATGGGCGAGGTCGTGGCGACCGAGATAGGAGACGGCAAGCTCGCGGAACACGTAGTCGAGGATCGACGTCGCGTTCTTGATCGCATCGTTGCCCTGCACCATGCCGGCGGGCTCGAACTTGGTGAAGGTGAAGGCCTCGACATATTCGTCGAGCGGCACGCCGTATTGCAGGCCGAGCGAGATGGCGATGGCGAAGTTGTTCATCATCGCGCGGAAGGCAGCACCTTCCTTGTGCATGTCGATGAAGATCTCGCCCAAGCGGCCGTCGTCGAACTCGCCGGTGCGCAGATACACCTTGTGGCCGCCCACCACCGCCTTCTGCGTGTAGCCCTTGCGGCGGTTCGGCAACTTCTCGCGGTCGCGGTAGAGGCGCTCCACCACGCGCTCGACGATCTTTTCCGTCACCTGCACGGCGCGCTGCGCGGCGGGTGCGGCGATGAACTGCTCGACCGCCTCGTCCTCATCCTCGTCGTCATCGGCGAGCAGCGAGGCATTGAGCGGCTGCGACAGCTTCGAGCCATCGCGATAGAGCGCGTTGGCCTTCAGCGCCAGCTTCCACGACAGCATGTATGCGTTCTTGGCGTCCTCGACCGTCGCCTCGTTCGGCATGTTGATGGTCTTGGAGATGGCGCCCGAGATGAAGGGCTGGGCCGCGGCCATCATCAGGATGTGGCTCTGGATCGACAGCGAGCGCTTGCCGATCTTGCCGCAGGGGCTGGCGCAGTCGAACACTGCGAGATGTTCGGCCTTGATGAAGGGCGCGCCTTCCAGCGTCATCGCACCGCAGACATGGATGTTGGCGGCGTCGATGTCCTTCCTGGAGAAGCCGAGAGCCGGCAGCATCTCGAAGGAGACGTCTGAGAGCTGCTCGTCGGTGAAGCCGAGCGTCTCCTTCACCCAGTCGGCACCCAGCGTCCATTGGTTGAACACGAACTTGATGTCGAAGGCCGACTTCAGCGCCGCGTTGAGCGCGGCGATCTTCTCGTCGGTGAAGCCCTTGGCCTTCAGCGAGGACGGGTTGATGCCGGGCGCCTGGTTGAGGTTGCCGTGGCCGACGGCGTAAGCCTCGATCTCGGCGATCTGGCTTTCGGAATAGCCCAGCGTCCTCAGCGCTTCCGGCACGGCGCGGTTGATGATCTTGAAGTAGCCGCCGCCGGCGAGCTTCTTGAACTTCACCAGCGCGAAGTCGGGCTCGATGCCGGTGGTGTCGCAATCCATCACGAGGCCGATCGTGCCGGTCGGCGCGATCACAGTAGCCTGCGCGTTGCGGTAGCCGTGCTCCTCGCCGAGCTCGATGGCGCGATCCCAGACGGCGCGGGCATGCTCGGCCAGCGCCTGCTGCTTGAGGTCGGACGCGACCAGCGGTACCGGGTTGACGGCGAGCTTCTCGTAGCCGTCCTTGTCGCCGTAAGCCGCGCGGCGGTGGTTGCGCATGACGCGCAGCATGTTCTGGGCGTTGCGGTCATAGTCCGGGAAGGCGCCGAGCTCGGAGGCCATCTCGGCCGAGGTGGAGTAGGCGACGCCGGTCATGATCGCGGTGAGCGCGGCGCAGATGGCGCGGCCCTCGTCGGAATCGTAGGGAATGCCCGAGGTCATCAGCAGGCCGCCGATATTGGCGTAGCCGAGGCCGAGCGTGCGGTATTCATAGGAGAGCTTGGCGATCTCCTTCGACGGGAACTGCGCCATCATCACCGAGATTTCGAGCACGACGGTCCACAGCCGGACGGTGTGCTCGTAAGCGGCGATGTCGATCGTGCCGTCTTCCCTGCGGTAGGGCAGGAGGTTGATCGAGGCGAGATTGCAGGCCGTGTCGTCGAGGAACATGTATTCCGAGCACGGGTTGGAGGCCCGGATCGCACCGGCGGACGCGCAGGTGTGCCAGTCGTTCATCGTCGTGTTGAAGTGCAGGCCGGGGTCGGCCGACGCCCAGGCGGCGTAACCGATCTTTTCCCACAGATCCTTGGCCTTCAGCGTCTTCAGCACCTTGCCGTCCTTGCGGGCGGTGAGCTGCCAGTCGCCGTCGGCTTCCACGGCGCGCAGGAAATTGTCCTTCAGCGACACCGAGTTGTTGGAGTTCTGGCCGGAGACGGTGAGATAGGCGTCCGAATCCCAGTCGGTGTCGTAGGTCTTGAACGACATCGAGGTGTAGCCCTGGCGGGCGAACTGGATGACGCGGTAGATGTAGTTCTCCGGCACGGCGTCCTTCTTGGCCGCCTTGATCTCGCGCTTCAGCGCGGTGTTCAAAGCCGGGTCGAAGCAGTCGTCGTCATGGCCTTCGCAGTTGACGCAGGCCTTCATGATCGCTTCGAGGTGCTTCTTGACGATCTTCGAGCCGGTCACCAGCGAAGCGACCTTCTGCTCCTCATTGACCTTCCAGTCGATGAATTCCTCGATATCGGGATGGTCGGCGTCGACGATGACCATTTTCGCCGCGCGGCGCGTCGTGCCGCCCGACTTGATGGCGCCCGCCGCGCGGTCGCCGATCTTGAGGAAGCTCATCAGGCCGGACGAGCGGCCGCCGCCGGACAGCTTTTCGCCTTCGCCGCGCAGCATCGAGAAGTTCGAGCCGGTGCCGGAGCCGTATTTGAACAGGCGCGCCTCACGCACCCACAGGTCCATGATGCCGCCCTCGTTGACGAGGTCGTCCTGCACGCTCTGGATGAAGCAGGCATGCGGCTGCGGATGCTCGTAGGCGGACTTCGACTTGGTCAGCTTGCCGGTGAAGGGGTCGACATAGAAGTGGCCCTGGCTCGGACCGTCGATGCCATAGGCCCAGTGCAGGCCGGTGTTGAACCACTGCGGCGAGTTCGGCGCGACGCGCTGGGTGGCGAGCATATAGGCGAGCTCGTCGCGGAAGGCGCGCGCGTCCTCTTCCGATTTGAAGTAGCCGCCCTTCCAGCCCCAATAGGTCCAGGTGCCGGAGAGACGGTCGAAGACCTGGCGGGCGTCGGTTTCTGAACCATAGCGCTCCGCCTCGGGGAGCTTGGCGAGTTCGGCCTCGTCGGCAACCGAGCGCCACAGGAAGGAGGGGACGTCGTTCTCCTCGACCTTTTTCAGGCGCGCCGGCACGCCGGCCTTGCGGAAATATTTTTGGGCCAGGATGTCGGCCGCGACCTGGCTGAATTGGGCCGGCACATCGATGTTGTCGAGGCGGAACACCACCGAGCCATCGGGATTCTTGATCTCCGACAGGGCCTTGCGGAATTCGATCTCCGCATAGGCAGACTGGTCTGGCTTGGTGAAGCGACGCTCGATGCGCATTGGTCCGATCCCTTTTGTCTATATATAGCGCTTTTCCCCAGGGTTTTCTGCCCTCAAGGCGAAAAGCACAGTCCGCCGTTTGCCGGCATCGCGGGCGACGCCGGCACTCTCCTCGTCGCAGGTGCCGGCTTGCAGACGGCATAACGCCCTGCCAGGCGTTCGCCCGGGCTGCAGACCGACCCCTGCGGGTCCCTAAACTGAAACTTTTGTCGATTCCCTCATTCGAGGGAGGTTCACACTATCTAGGGTCGAGCCTGCCTGCAAACACTAAATATAGTGTTAACAGATCATTTTTTCCAGGCCGACAATTCTCCCTTTCGCCCACCCAAGCCCCAACATTCCCAACGCTTCCGCCGGCCTCGTAAACAGGCGGAAATGCGGGCAAAACGCACAAAATCCGGGAAAAAAGACCGGCCTCTGAACTCTCCGGTCACGCCCGCAACAGGAGCGCGTGGCCTATAAAGAGCGACTCGTTTTGAACCGTCAAGGATTCGTTTTTGTAGGTTTTGTGACCCCAACATGTTGTGTGTCACATATGTGGATAACGGGGACAGAAAACCGTTGGCGCGGATTTCGCCTTGGCCTGGTTGAAAGCCGCTCCGCGCCTTGGATCGTGACCGCTTCCGCGCGCCCGCAATAGGCGAACATCGTCATGCGCCCCGGTCCGCCGAGAACTCGATCCGTGTTCGGGTGCGCGCCACTCCAGATACCAAAAGACCTTGACGCATCGGTATCCCAATGCACTTATTAGTCCGTAACTAAGATATAAATTCCATAAATATGGAATATAAGAAGGGAACCAAAGATGAAGCGCTTCGTGAAAATTGCCGCTTCGCTCGCCGCGCTTGTGCTTTCGGCAACGGGCACAGCGTCGGCCGAGCCGGCCAAAGGCGGCGTTATCGATGTGGCCACGATCGGCGAGCCGCCGACGCTCGATCCGATGGCGTCCACGGCCGACCTCGTCGGCATCGTCACCCAGCACATCTACGAGACGCTTTACACCTTCGACAAGGACTGGGGCATCACCCCGCTTCTCGCCGCCGACATGCCGCAGATTTCGCCAGACGGCCTCGTCTACACGATCAAGCTGCGCACCGGCGTGAAGTTCCATGACGGCAGCGACATGGATTCCGCCGACGTCGTGGCATCGCTGCAGCGTTGGATGAAGATCGCCACCCGCGGCAAGCAGGCCGCCGAGGTGATCGCCTCGGTCGACAAGGTCGACGCCGACACGGTCAAGATCACGCTCAAGAAACCCTTCGCGCCGCTGCTGGCGCTTCTGTCGCTGAACAACGCCGCCGCGATCATCATCCCCTCCGAGAACGCCGGACAGGATCCGCTGACCAGCTTTGTCGGCACCGGCCCTTATACGCTGAAGGACCGCAAGCCCGATCAGTTCATCCAGCTTGCCCGTTTCGACGGCTACAAATCGCGCGACGGCGAGCCGAACGGCTATGGCGGGGCCAGGAAACAGTATCTCGATGAAATCCGTTTCGTGCCGGTTCCCGACGCCAACACCCGCGTCGAAGGGGCGGTCGCCGGCCAGTTCGCCTATGCCGATGCGCTTCCGGTCGAATCCTTCGACAAGATCTCCGGCGGCAAGACCGCGCCGGTCATCCTGAAGCCGTTCGGCTGGCCGGTTTTCGTGCTCAACACCAAGCAGGGACCGAACAGCGATATCCGCATCCGCAAGGCGATCCAGGCAGCGCTTGCGCCTAACGACATGCTGCTCGCGGCCTTCGGCTCCAAGGATTTCTTCGCCGCCGACGGCGCGCTCTATCCGGAAGGCTATGCCTGGCATACCGATGCCGGTACCGAAGCCTACAAGCCCGACGGTGACACCGAAGGCGCGGCAGCTTTGCTGAAGGAGGCCGGCTATGACGGCAAGCCGCTGCGCATCCTCACCAGCCGCCAGTACGAGTTCCACTACAAGATGGCGCAGGTCGCTGCGGAATATCTCAAGGCCGCCGGCTTCCAGGTTCAGCTCGACGTCGTCGAGTGGGCGACGCTGACCAAGAACCGCACCGATCCCGCGCTCTGGGATATCTACATCACCCACAGCCCGTTCCTGCCCGAGCCGTCGCTGACCGGCATCATGTCGGACTCTTCGCCCGGATGGTGGGTTTCCGACCGCAAGCACAAGGTGCTGGGCGCCTTCAACGCCGAGCCCGATCCGGCCAAGCGCGTCCAACTGTTCGCGGATGTCCAGAAGGCGGTGCTTGACGAGGTCCCGGCGGTCAAGATCGGCGACTTCAACGTCCTGGCCGCGCAGGCGCCAGCCCTCAAGGGCGTGACGCCGGCGCCGTGGCCATATTTCTGGAACGCCTATCTCGAAGGCAAGTAAGTTCCTCCCGCCTGTCCCATGCGCAACCGGGGCAGGCAAACAGGGTGCCGGCCAGTCACGGCCGGCACCCGAGGACATCTCGATAGAAGACAGGCTGAACGCCAATGCTGCGCTCGATCCTCAACAGGCTTCTCGGCATGATCGTCGTGATGGCGCTGGTCGTCACCATCGTCTTCGTCATCGTGCGGGTAACGCCCGGCGATCCGGCCGCCGTGATGCTCGGCCCGGATGCTTCCGCCGCCGATATCGCCGCGCTGCGCTCCAGGCTCGGCCTCGATGGCTCGATCCCTGAGCAATTCGGGCGTTACGTGCTTGGCCTCGTCCAAGGCGATTTCGGCCAGTCGATCTTCCTCAACGAGCCGGTCACGACGGCGCTCGCCCAGCGCGCCGAGCCGACCTTCTTCCTCACCGTCTTTTCGCTGCTGATCGCAACGCTGATCGCCTTGCCTGTCGGCATCCTGGCCGCCTACAAGCGCGGCTCGGTCTTCGACCAGGCGACGACGACGGTGGCCATGTTCGCGGCCAGCGTGCCGAGCTTCTGGCTCGGCCTGCTGTTCATCCAGTTCTTCGCCGTCAGGCTCGGCTGGTTCGACACGTCCGGCTATGGCGGGCCGGGCGCGTCCTTCGCCGTCAGGCTGAACCATCTCGCGCTGCCGGCGCTGGCGCTCGGCCTCGTCAGCTCGGCGCTGATCACCCGCTTCACCCGCGCCTCAATGCTCGACGTGCTCGACGACGATTACGTGCGCACCGCGCGCTCGAAAGGCATGAGCGAGTGGCGCGTGGTGCTGAAGCACGCCTTCAAGAACGCGCTGATCCCGATCATCACGGTGATCGGCCTCACCGCCGCGCTGCTCATCTCTGGAGCGGTGGTGACCGAAACGGTGTTCGGCCTGCCCGGTGTCGGCAGCCTCGTCGTGTCGGCGGTGCTGCGGCGTGATTACCCTGTCATCCAGGGCGCGCTGCTGGTCATTGCCGGCCTCTACGTGCTGGTCAATTTCGCCATCGACATGCTCTACCTCGTCGTCGATCCAAGGGTTCGCTACTGATGGCCGCGATCTCCGTTCCGCTCCATTCCGAACCCAACATCCTGTCACGGCTGATCGGCAGGCCTACCTCGGCCATTGGCCTGACCGTGCTGGCGGTCATCGTGCTCGCCGCAATCCTGGCGCCCGTCATCGCGCCCTATGCGCCGTCGAAACTCTCGATCGCCAGCCGGCTGCATCCGCCAAGCCTCGATCATCTGTTCGGTACTGACGATCTCGGCCGCGACGTGTTCACGCGCATGCTCTATGCCGCGCGTACCTCGCTCAGCGTCGGCTTCGCCGTGGTCATTCTCTCATCGATCATCGGCACGATTCTCGGGCTGACGGCGGGCTACTTCAAACGCCTCGACACACCGGTGTCGCGGCTGATCGATGCCATGATGGCGTTCCCGGATATCCTGCTGGCGATTGCATTGGTCGCCGCACTCGGCGCGACCGCGACCAATGTCGTGGTGGCGCTCGGCGTGGTCTATGCGCCCAGGATCGCCCGCGTGGTCCGGGCCTCGACGCTGGTCATCCGCGAGCTGCCTTATGTGGAGGCGGCGCGGGCGCTTGGCGTGCCGACGCCGATCATCCTGATCCGCCACGTGCTGCGCAACGTCACCTCGCCGCTCCTGGTGCAGGGCACCTTCATCTTCGCCAACGCCATCCTAGCGGAGGCCGGCCTGTCCTTCCTCGGCGTCGGCATTTCGCCCGACATTCCGACCTGGGGCACCATGATCGCCACCGGTCGCCAATACATGGACCAGGCCGGTTGGGTGATGATGTTTCCCGGCGCCGCGATCGTCGTGACGGTGCTGTCGCTGCAGCTCCTCGGCGATGGGCTGCGAGATCTTCTCGATCCACGTCTCGCCAAGGATATCTGATGTTTGCCAATCGCTTCCCCCGGGCTGACCGGCCGCTGCTGATCAAGGGCGCCAGACCTGTCGGGTTCGGCGACGGCGTCGGTCAGCCGATCGATCTGATGATCGACGAGCAGGGCCGTATCGCCGAAACCTCATCGGTGATTGCCGCTGGCGATGACGTCGAACTGGTCGATGCCGAGGGCGCGTTTCTCTCTCCGGGCTGGACCGATCTTCATGTCCATGTCTGGTATGGCGGCACCGACATTTCGCTGCGCCCCGAACAATGCGGCGCGACGCGCGGCGTCACCACGATGGTCGATGCCGGCTCGGCCGGCGAGGCGAATTTCCACGGCTTTCGAGAGTTCATCATCGAGCCCGCGAAGGAAAACGTCTACGCCTTCCTGAACATCGGCTCGATCGGCCTGGTCGCCTGCAACCGCGTCAGCGAGCTGATCGACATGCGCTCGATCGATTTCGACCGGACAATCGCCACGGTCGAGGCCAATCGCGACGTCATCATCGGGCTGAAGGTCCGCGCCAGCCATGTCATCACCGGCGCCTGGGACCTGACGCCGGTGCGGCTGGCCAAGAAGCTCAGCCGCATCCTGAAGCTGCCGATCATGGTGCATGTCGGCGAGCCGCCGCCGCTCTATGACGATGTGCTCGGCCTCTTGAGCGAGGGCGACATCGTCACCCATTGCTTCAACGGCAAGGCCGGCGGCTCGATCATCGAGGACGACGACCTTTACCGGCTTGCCGAGCAGGCGGCGGCGCGCGGCATCGTGCTCGATGTCGGCCACGGCGGCGCGTCCTTCTCCTTCGACGTCGCCAGGGCCGCGCTCGAGCGCGGCCTGCCGCCGGCGACGATCTCGACCGACCTGCACAACCGTTCGCTCAATGGATCGGTCTGGGACATGGCCACGACCATGTCGAAGCTGTTGTCGCTCGGCATGAAATTCGAGGACGTGGTAGCGGCGTCGACTACCGCTCCCCGCCGCGCTATCCGGCTGCCGACCGAAAAGTTGCTGGAGAAAGGCAAGCCGGCGGAATTCACGCTGTTCGATGTCGTCGACGCCGACCTCACGGTGCGCGATTCACAAGGCGCGCCGAGCACGCTGCATCGGCTGTTCGAGCCGCGCCATGCCATCCTCGGCGCGCAAGCCGTGGCCGCGCATCGCCACGTGCCGGCGGAGGGCGAGGGCGGTTCACATACCTGTCCGCATTGCGGGTGGAAGTCATGAGCGAGCCTTTGGCCAGCGACGTCATCCTCTCGGTTCGCGATCTGAAGACCTGGTTCGTGACGCGCCGGGTGACGGCGAAGGCGGTCGATGGCGTGACTTTCGATCTCAAGCGCGGCAGGACACTCGCGGTGGTCGGCGAATCCGGCTCCGGCAAGTCCGTCACCAGCCTTTCCATCATGGGGCTTTTGTCGCGGCCGGGTCGCATTGCCGGCGGCAGCATCCTGTTTCGCGACCGGCAGGAACGCGTCCACGATCTCGCGGGCTTCAGCCAGCGGCAGTTCCGCAAGGTGCGCGGCAGCGAGATTGCGATGATCTTCCAGGAACCGATGACCAGCCTCAATCCGCTGTTCACGGTCGGCGACCAGATCGGCGAGATGATCGCGCTGCACGAGCCGGTTGACCGCCGCGAGGCGCGCAGGCGGGTTTTAGCCATGCTGAAGCATGTCGAGATACCTGATGCGGAATCGCGGTTGGACGACTATCCGCACCAGATGTCGGGCGGCATGCGGCAGCGGGTCATGATCGCTATGGCGCTGTCGTGCAGCCCGTCGCTCTTGATCGCCGACGAGCCGACGACGGCGCTCGACGTCACCATCCAGGCGCAGATCCTCGATCTGTTGCGCCGGCTGCAGGCAGAGATGGGCATGTCGATCCTGTTCATCACCCACAATCTCGGCGTCGTGGCCGAAATCGCCCATGATGTCGTCGTCATGTATGGCGGCCGCGTCGTCGAGCAGGCGCCGGTCAACGACCTCTTCGCGCATCAGCGTCACCCCTACACGAAGGGCCTGCTCGCCTGCACGCCGAGCGCGGCTCGCGACATCGATGCCGCCGGGCAGCGCCGCGCGCTGCATTCCATCCCCGGAAGCGTGCCGCCGATCACCAACCTGCCGCCTGGCTGCGCCTTCGAGCCGCGCTGCGATTTCGCCATCGCGCCTTGTCGTGCCGCACCGCCGCCGTTGACGCCGGCCGGCCCGCATGGCGCGTCCCGCTGCATCCGGAGTGCCGAGCTATGAGCAGCGCATCTGTCACATCGGCACAGGCGCGGCCGCTGCTCAGCGTGCAGGGACTGACCAAGCATTTCCCGGCCAGAGGCGGCCGCATCGTTCATGCCGTCGAGGATGTCAGCTTCGACATCCGGCGCGGCTCGACGGTTGGCCTAGTCGGCGAGTCAGGATCCGGCAAGACCACCGCCGGCCGCGCCTTGCTGCGGCTGGTCGAGCCGACCGGCGGCAAGGCGCTGTTCGACGGCGTCGATCTGTTTTCGCTGTCGCAGCGCGAGATGCGCGGTTACCGGCAAAAGCTGCAGATCGTCTTCCAGGACCCATTTTCGAGCCTCAATCCGCGCATGCGGATCGGCGGCATCATCGGTGAGGCGCTTGACGCGGCCGGCTATGCTCGCGGCAAACGGCGGGCCGAGTGCGTCGGCGAATTGCTGACGCTGGTCGGCCTGTCGCCCGAGCATGCCGGCCGCTACCCGTATGAATTCTCCGGCGGCCAGCGGCAGCGCATCGGCATTGCGCGCGCGCTCGCCGTCGAGCCACAGTTCATCGTCGCCGACGAGCCGGTCTCGGCGCTCGATGTTTCGGTGCAGGCACAGGTGCTCAATCTGTTCGGCGACCTGCAACGGAAGCTCGGACTCACCCTTCTGTTCATCGCGCACGACCTGTCGGTGGTCGAATATCTCTGCGACGAAGTGGTGGTCATGTATCTCGGCCGCGTCATGGAGCGTGGACCGAGCCGGCTTGTCTATGCCGCGCCGCGCCACCCCTACACCAAGGCGCTGCTCGCCACGGCGCCGGTGCCCGATCCGACGCGGCGTCGCACGCATACGCCCTTGCACGGCGACATCCCAAGCCCGATCGCGCCGCCGTCCGGCTGCGTCTTTCGCACACGATGCCCCGAAGCCATCGCTGCCTGCGCCGAAGCTGTTCCGCCGGTCGAGCATATTGGCGGCGGACACCATGTGGCGTGTATCCGCCACAACGAAAAGCTGCCGGATCTGAAACGGGTTGACCGCCACCAGGGTGCTGCCCTTTAGATCATCGCGATCAACATTTGAGACCACATGACAGCCAACGTGAGAGACCAGGACCTGAGCCGCACCGAGATAGCTGCCGAACCGCGCCGGTCGCGCACGCGCACCAGCGGCATCGACCGCGTGCTGCAGATATTGGATTGCCTGCAGCGGCGGGGACGCCCGGCAACCGCCTATGAGATCGCGCGCGATATCGGCGCGCCGCTGTCGACCGTCTACGTCATCGTCGACGACATGGTCGAGAAGGAGCTCCTCGATCGCAAGGATGGCGGCCTGCTGTGGCTCGGGCCGAGGCTTTACCAATACGGGCTGACCTATGCCCGCACGCTCGACCTGCTCAATGTCGCGACGCAGGAAATGCATGAACTCGCCCAGAGTTCGAAAGAAACCATCCAGATATGCGGTCGCGACGGCGACTATATGGTCGTTTTTGCCATGGAGGAGGGCAAGGATCATTTTCAGGTGACGTCGCGCGTCGGCACGCGCACGCCGCTCAACTGGACGGCATCCGGCCGGCTGCTCGTCGGTCACCTGCCGGAGGAAGAACGTCTTGCCATTTTTGCCCGCTCGGCGACCGCTTCGCCAACGGGACGCGCCGAAACGGACAAGCACGTGCTGGCCCAGGCATCGGCGGCGGCGCTGTCCCAGGGGCTTGCGATCCAGGCCGGCGAGTCGGACTTTTCGGTTGCCTGCATCGCGGCGCCGATCCGCGACAATCTCGGAGCGTGCCGGGCGACGATTTCGATCGTCGTGCCGGATGTGAAGGTCAGGCAAAAAGATCCCGATTTGACTTCGCTGGTCAGGCAGAGCGCCAAGCGGATCGAGGAGCGGCTGGGCTGGCGTCGCGCTGGCTCGTAACCGCTGACGTCCGGACAGCCGACCGGCAGGCTTTTCATTTTAGATGGCTTGCACTATCTGTTGCCCTTGCGCGGGGGCGTGTCTTGTCAACCGTAAAAGCATTCGTTACGCCCCGCTCATGACAGTTACCGTCCGTTTCGCCCCGTCGCCGACTGGCCGCATCCATATCGGCAATGCGCGCACCGCGCTGTTCAATTGGCTGTTCGCCATGAACAACAAGGGCCGCTACATCCAGCGCTTCGACGATACCGACGTTGCCCGCTCGACGCAGGAGTTCGCCGATTCCATCCTCTACGATCTGCATTGGCTGGGCATTTTCCCGGACGCCACCGAATACCAATCGCGGCGCGTCGAGATCTACGATGCGGCGGTGGAGCGGCTGAAGGCGGCGCGCGTGCTTTACGCCTGCTACGAAACACCCGAGGAACTCGATCTACGCCGCAAGGTGCGCCGCACGCGCGGCCTGCCGCCGGTCTATGGCCGCGAGGCGCTGACGCTGACGCCGGAGCAGGTGGCCGAATACGAGTCCGACGGGCGCCGGCCGCACTGGCGCTTTCTTTTGCCGAACTTCACCGGCGATCCGCTGCAGCCGGAGCGGACCGAGGTGCACTGGAACGACCTGGTGCGCGGCGAGGAGACCGTCGATCTCGCCTCGCTGTCGGACCCGGTCCTGGTGCGCGAGGACGGCACCTATCTCTACACGCTGCCTTCCGTGGTCGACGACATGGAGATGGGCGTCACCCACGTGATCCGCGGCGACGACCATGTGACCAACACCGGTGTGCAGATTGCCTTGTTCCAGGCGCTCGGCGCCGAACCGCCGGTCTTCGGGCATCATAATCTGCTCACCACAGTCTCCGGTGAGGGGTTGTCGAAGCGCACCGGCGCGCTGTCGATCGAGAGCCTGCGCGAGGACGGCATCGAGCCGATGGCGGTCGCCTCGCTGGCGGTGCTGGTCGGCACGTCGGAAAACGTCACGGCTGCGCACGACCTCAACGAACTCGCCGGGCATTTCGACCCGGCAGCGACGTCCAAGTCCGCCGCCAAGTTCGATCCCGACGAGCTCTTCGTGCTCAACCGGGCCCTCATGCATCACATGCCGTTCGAGGAGGCGCGCGACCGGCTGATGGTGCTCGGCATTTCCGGCGACAAGGCCGAGCCGTTCTGGCTGGCGGTGCGCGGCAATCTCGATCGTTTGTCGGACGCGGTCGCATGGTGGCGAATCCTGAGCGATGGCCCGCAGGAGCCGGCGGAGTTTTCCGGCGAGGACCGCGATTTCCTCTATCAGGCCTTCGACCTTCTGCCTGAAGAACCCTGGAACGGCACCGTCTGGAAGGACTGGACCGGCAAGATCAGGGAAGCGACGGGCCGCAAGGGCAAGCCGCTGTTCATGCCGCTGAGGCTCGCCCTTACCGGACGTTCTTCCGGGCCGGAGCTTGCAGATCTATTGCCGCTGATGGGTCGGGAAGGAACGCTGGCCCGACGACCCTGACCTTGCGCTGCTCCGGCGGCAGCGCCGAAACCGGCGACACCGGCGCCTTGGTGGTCAGGCGCTTGATCGCCTCTCGGTCAAGCCCGCCTTCGGCATTGGCAAGCGTTTCGGGGTCGGCGCCAGGATCGGGCTTCGAGGGCTGCACCGGGACGAAGGGCGTCGCCTCGCTGTCCGGCTGCGACTGCTCAGGCTCGGGCGGATTGCCGGCGATGATCGAGAAATTCTCGGCTTGGGCGTTGCAGCCGCAGGCGGGCGGCCGCGAGTAATTGGGCTGCTTGTACAGGTAGGCGTTCGGCAGTTCGCTGTAGGGGCGGCCGCTCACTGACGAGGTCATCGAGCCCGCATTGTCATCCATGCCGCGCGTGTAGAAGACCTGCATCTCGGTGTCGGGACAGCTCGATTCGCAATTTTTCTGATCGCGTTCGAAATCGCCGTAGGAGGCGGCATTCGACATCGGGAAGAAATAGCCGTCACAGGTGCGCACGCAGACCGTGCGGAACTCGCCGCTCAGCCTCGGCAGGTCCATGCCGTCCGGCTGGCTGATGACGCGGCGGATGTTGCGTTCGCTGGGATCGTCCGGCGGAACATCGGGGGCTTCAGGCGTATCGAGCGTGTCGATCTCCTGGTCGCCGCGTCCGAAGAGCTGCTCGAACAGATTGCCGCCGGCATTGTTGCGGGCGGCCTCCTGGATCGGCGCACGCCGCGGCGCGATCTCGTCGCCGCGGCAGCCATTGGCGTCGAGCGCCGCAAGGATGCGGCTGCGGTCGCGCCGCGTGCCACCGCCGGCCAGCCGCTCGCGCTTGGCCTGCAGGGTGTCGAGATTGGCGTTCATACGCTCTATCGAGGCATTGATCCCTGCGCATTGGCTGACATTGCGCGAAAACAGCGTGAAGCCGCAGTTGGCGTCGCTGGCGCGGCTGCGCGCCTTCGCCAGTTGCTCGCGCTGGCGGGCGATCGCGTCGTTATATTTGCGGATCAGGCCCGGCCCGCCACCGCCGCGCGCCGCGGCGAGTTCGGCTTCGAGCTGGCGGCACATGCGGGAGGCTGCCTGCGGCTCGGTCACCGCGACGGCCGACGCCGCCAGCGCCGCAAGCAGCGCCGCGAGATGCGTCAGATTCAACCCTTTCATCCGCCTGAAACCCCGATTTGCCGTGGCCGGAAGGCTACCGTGTTCGTGGTTAACTGTTCCCTAGTGAAGGCCACACCGATGCCAGCAAAAGCATAACGATTCCAACAAACGCGACGTTCCAGACGAGCGAACGGAGCAGGGGAACGCCGAATGCATAGAGCGGAAGATAGACAAGCCTGGCCGAAAAATAGAGCCCGGCTCCCCACTTGCCGAGCGCGGTTTCGTGGCCAGCCGCGTGGGCAAGAAAAACCGCCGCCACGAACACCGGAAATGTCTCGACGAAGTTTCGCAGTGCCCTTTCCAGGCGCCCTGCCATCCCTTTGAGCGGAGGGACTTCGGCGTCTCGGGCGCTAGCCGTCCAGCGGTAACCTCGCTGAAAGCTCGCCGAATGCGAGGCGAGAACTATGTGAATGAAACAGAGCACGCAACTTGCGGCGAGCATGGCTAGTTCGAAGCTCATTCAACCCTCGCACCTGCCCATTCGTCTTTCGCGCTTGAATATCGAAACGTGACAGTGAGGCCGTGATGGTCGCCACCAACTTACAGTGAAGCACCATCGGTGTTTACGGCCAGAGTCATCCTCAACCCAGATCGGCGATCGCCTGCGCCTTGTGCGCCGCCTCGACCACCGCCAAAGCCGTCATGTTGACCACGCCGCGCGACGTCACGGACGGCGTCAGGATATGCGCCGGCTTGTCGGTGCCGAGCAGGATCGGCCCGACATGCAGCGCATCCATCATGGCGCCAAGCGCCGTCAGCGTGATGTTGGCAGAATCGAGGTTCGGGAACACAAGCAGATTGGCTTCACCCTTCAGCCGCGAATGCGGATAGACGCGCTGGCGCAAATGTTCCGACAGCGCTGTGTCGGCATGCATCTCGCCGTCGCATTGCAGGTCGGGCGCGATGCGCGCCAGGATCGCCGCGGCTTCCCGCATTTTGAATGCGCTCGGCGCGTCGCGCGAACCGAAATCCGAGAACGACAGCAGGGCGGCCTTGGGTTCCATGCCGAAACGCCTGATCTCCTCGGCTGCCAGGACGGTCATCTCGGCGATCTCCTCGGCCGTCGGATCGATGGAAACGTAGGTGTCGGTGAGGAAAATGACGCCGCGCTGCGAAATCAGCATGGAGAGCGTCGACAGGTCGCGATCCTTGACGCCGGCGCGCGGCCCGATGATCAGCGTGACATTGCGCAGATGCCGCTCGAAGCGGCCTTCGAGCCCGCAGACCATCGCATCCGCATCGCCACGCTTCAGCGCGAGCGCCGCGATCACCGTGTTGTTGGTGCGCACCATGGTGCGGGCGGCTTCCGTCGTGATGCCGCGGCGGCCGGCAAGCTCGATCAGCAGATCGACATAGTGGCGGTAGCGCGGGTCGTCTTCCGGGTTGATCAGGCCGAAATCGACGCCCGGCCGGATGCGCAGGCCGTAGCGCTTCAGCCGGACCTCCACGACATGCGGGCGGCCGATCAGGATAGGCTCGGCGATGCCTTCCTCCAGCACCACCTGCGCAGCGCGCAGCACGCGCTCATCCTCGCCGTCGGCATAGATGACGCGCTTGGCGCTGGAGGCCTTGGCCGAAGAGAACACCGGCTTCATCACCAGGCCGGAGCGGAAGACGAAGCGGTTGAGCTTGTCGATATAGGCCGCGAAGTCGGCGATCGGCCGCGTCGCCACGCCGGTATCGCAGGCGGCCTTGGCGACCGCCGGCGCGATGCGCAGGATGAGGCGCGGGTCGAAGGGCGAGGGGATCAGGAAATCCGGGCCGAAGACCGGCGTCTCGCCGGAATAGGCGCGCGCGGCGACGTCCGAGGGCTCTTCGCGGGCAAGGGCGGCGATCGCCCGCACGGCGGCCATCTTCATCTCCTCGTTGATGGCGCTGGCGCCGCAGTCCAGCGCGCCGCGGAAGATGTAAGGAAAGCAGAGCACGTTATTGACTTGATTGGGAAAATCGGAACGTCCGGTGCAGATCATGGCGTCGGGACGGGCGGCGCGCGCCACCTCCGGCATGATCTCCGGCGTCGGGTTGGCAAGCGCCAGGATCAGCGGCTTTGGCGCCATGTGCTGCAGCAATTCGGGCTTCAGCACGCCGGCGGCGGAAAGGCCGAGGAAGACATCGGCGCCGGGGATGACTTCGGCCAGCGTGCGCGCCTGCGTATCCTTCACATAGGGGTCTTTCCAGCGGTCCATCTCCTCGATGCGGCCTCTGTAGGCGACGCCGAAGCGGTCGGTGACCCAGATGTTTTCGACCTTGGCGCCGAGCGAGACCAAGAGGTTGAGGCAGGCGAGCGCCGCGGCACCGGCGCCGGAGGTGACGATCTTGATGTCTGCAATTGTCTTGCCGGCGAATTCCAGCCCGTTGAGCACCGCCGCGGCGACAATGATCGCCGTGCCATGCTGGTCGTCATGGAAGACCGGAATGCCCATGCGGGCCTTCAGCCGCTCCTCGACCTCGAAGCATTCCGGCGCCTTGATGTCCTCGAGATTGATGCCACCGAAGGTCGGCTCGAGCGCGGCCACCGTCTCGACCATGCGCTCGATTTCAGGCGCGTCGATCTCGATGTCGAAGACGTCGATGCCGGCGAACTTCTTGAACAGCACCGCCTTGCCTTCCATGACCGGCTTGGAGGCGAGCGGGCCGATATTGCCGAGGCCGAGCACCGCCGAGCCGTTGGAGACGACGCCGACGAGATTGGCGCGCGCCGTGTAGTCGGCGGCGGTCGCCGGGTCGTCGCGGATCTCGAGGCAGGGCGCGGCGACGCCAGGCGAATAGGCAAGCGCGAGATCCCGCTGGTTGCCGAGCGGCTTGGTCGCCTGGATCTCGAGCTTTCCAGGCGTGGGGTACTTGTGGAAGAAGAGCGCGGCCTCGTCGAGGTCCGACCTGGCCGTTTTCTTGCTCTCGCCGTCCATCGCGGCCCCTCCTGTGCTTCCTGCTTTCGAGCCTTTTAGAGCAATTCCAGGAAAAGTGTGAAACGGTTTTCCGTCCGGAATTGCGTCAGGCAGATACATGCGGCGACGATTCTTCGCGACGCCACATCACGCTATTTGCGTTCGTCCTACTTAAGCTCAAATAATCGAGTTATTTCAGCCTGTTGTAACAAGACATTCGAGTTCTGTCGGCGGCCGTGAACTGGCTTAGTCAGAATGCGCTGACGTAGAGGCCTCCGTCGACCGGGATGTTCTGGCCAGTGAGGTAGCCGGCATGGACCGAGCACAAGAAGGCGCAGATCTGGCCGAATTCCTCCGGCGTGCCGAGGCGCTTGGCCGGCACATCGGCGCTGATGCGGGCCTTGCGCGCGGCGGCAGCCGCAGGCTCCTCCGGCGTGCCTGCCTCATGCGGGCCGCGCAGCCGGTCGGTGTCGAGCTTGCCGGGCAACAAGCTGTTGATGGTGACGTTGCGGTCGATCACCGTGCGCGCCACGCCGGCAAGGAAGGAGGTCAGGCCGGCGCGCGCGCCAGACGAAAGATCGAGCCCGGGGATCGGGACATAGACCGACAGCGAGGTGATGTTGACGATGCGGCCGAAGCCGCGCTTCGCCATGCCGTCGATGACCGCCTGGACCAGCTCGATCGGCGTCACCATGTTCTGTGTCACGCCTTCGAGGATCTTGCTGCGGTCGAGCTCGCGGAAATCGCGCAGCGGCGGGCCGCCATTGTTGTTGACCAGGATGTCGGGATCAGGGCAGGCGGCGAGGATCGCCTTCTGCACGTCCGGCTTCGAGACGTCGCCGGCGATCTCGATCACCTTGACGCCGAACCTTTCGCGGATTTCCTGAGCGGTCTTCGCCAGAAGCTCGGCGTTGCGGCCGTTGACGACGAGATCGACACCGGCTTCGGCGAGCGCAATCGCGCAGCCGCGCCCCAGTCCCTTGCTCGATGCGCAGACGATGGCCTTCTTTCCGCGAATGCCGAGATCCATGGTGATTTCTCCTTTTTCGAGGGCGGCAAGCTAGCGCCTGGGCTGGACCAACCGCAACCGTCATACGGTTGTTGCATGAATCGAGGCATAGGCACGCGAAAGAAAGGTGGAAATCGCGATGTCCGGTCCAGAACCCCGCACTTTCCGAACCATGTTCATTTCCGACGTGCATCTCGGGTCGAAGGCGGCCAAGGCCGATTTCCTGATCGATTTCCTGCGCTACCACGATGCCGATACCATCTATCTGGTCGGCGACATCGTCGACGGATGGCGCCTGCGGCGTAGCTGGCATTGGCCGCAGAGCCACAACGACGTCGTGCAGAAATTGCTGCGCAAGGCACGCAAGGGCGCCTCGATCACCTACATCGCCGGCAACCACGATGAATTCGCCCGCCAGTTCCAGGGCGTGCATTTCGGCGGCATCGTCGTTGCCGACCGCGCCATCCACGAGACGGCCGACGGCAGGCGGCTGCTCGTCATCCATGGCGACCAGTTCGACACGGTGGTGCACAATCAGCGCTGGCTCGCCTATCTCGGCGACTACGCCTATGACGCAGCGATGCTGGTGAACCGAGTCGTGACCAAGCTGCGCCATCTGCTCGGGCTGCCTTACTGGTCGTTCTCGTCATGGGCCAAGGTCAAGGTCAAGAAGGCGGTGAACTTCATCGGCTCGTTCCAGACCGTGCTCTCCGATGAAGCGCGACGCTCGCATGTCGACGGCGTGATCTGCGGCCACATCCACCATGCCGCGATCGAGGACTATGGCGACGTGCGGTACATCAATACCGGCGACTGGGTGGAAAGCTGCACGGCGGTGGTCGAGCATTTCGACGGCCGCATGGAGATCCTGACCTGGGCGCATGTGCTGCCCGAATCGGGCAAGGATGTGCTGGTGCCTGTCGATATCGCCAGCCTCAAGGGCAGGACGGCCAAGGCCGCCTGAGGCGGCCTCCTTACCTCAAGCGGCGACCGCGTTGCGATCGCGGCCGTACTGGCGGGGCGAAGCGCCCATCACGCGTTTGAAGGCCGTGCTGAAGGCGCTTTCGGATTCGTAGCCGAGCGAGAGCGCAATGACCGAGGTGTGTTCGCTGGAATTGGCGAGCCTCTCGCCGGCAAGCAGCATCCGCCAGCGGGTCAAATATTCCATTGCCGATGTGCCGACCATCTCCTTGAATTTGAGCGCGAAATTCGACCGCGACATGCCGGCGCGCTCGGCCAGGTCCTGCAGCGTCCAGCGATGCGCCGGATCCTCGTGCATGGCGCCGATCGCGGCGCCCATCTGCCTGTCGGCCAGGGCAAAAAGCCAGCCGACCCCACCGTTCGGCCCTTCCGCCATATGCAGGCGCAGCGCCTGGACCAGCATCATGTGGGAGAGGTGCTGCGCCACCAGGAAGCCGCCAGGCTGGCCTTCGCTGAGCTCCTGCATCATCCGCTCCACCGACCAGCGCAGCGCTGCTTTGTCCTCATCCCTGCGGATATGGATGATCGGCGGCATCATCTTGAGCAGGATGTCTGCGTGGCGGCCGCTGAGGACGAAACGGCTGCCGACCAGGAACACGTCACCGCCGCCATTATAGGTGACGACGCCGCCGGCGCGGGCCGGGGGAAAGATGGTGTGCGCGCCGACGGGTTTCACCTTGAGGTCGCTTGCCAGGCGGAACGGCCGGCCGCCTGGCAGCAGGAAGCAGTCGCCCGCGGCGAGGTGCACCGGCTCGGGCACGTCTTCAACGGCGAGCCAGCACTGGCCCGAGACGACCGCGTAGCATTTGATGCCGATGTTGCGGGGGAACTCGATCGACCAGTCTCCGCCGGCATCGAAGCCGGCCGAGACGTTGCTCTGCGGCTTCAGCAGCGACAGCACGTCGGATAGCGGGTCCATAAGCGTACCTGGACGATTGCGAAGATAATACGGACTTTGCAGCATAGATCGTCTTTCCTCAAGCGCTTATTTGATTGTCACGCGCCGCCAAGGCAGCGGCGCCGATCAAATCAAGCAAGGGAAACTGCAATGCGTGTCTTCGTCACCGGAGCCACCGGCTTTGTCGGCTCGGCCACCGTCCAGGAACTTCTACGCGCCGGCCACAAGGTGCTCGGCCTCGCCCGCTCGGATGCCGGCGCCAACGCTCTCGCCGCCGCGGGCGCCGAGGTGCTTCGGGGAAATCTGGAGGATCTCGACAGCCTCCGCCGCGGCGCGGCGCAGGCGGATGGCGTCATCCACACCGGCTTCAACCACGATTTTTCGAAGTTCAAGGAGAACTGCGAAACCGACCGGCGCGCGATCGAGGCGATTGGGATGGAGCTTGCCGGTTCCGACCGGCCGCTGATCGTCACCTCTGGCATCGGACTGGTCGAGCCCGGCCGCGTCGCGACCGAGGATGTTCCGCCGGCCTCGAACTCAAGGATCCCGCGCGTGTCGGAGCAGGCGGCCTATGCCGCGGCCGAGAAGGGTGCGCGCGTGTCGATCGTGCGCCTGCCGCCGTCGGTCCATGGCGCCGGCGATCACGGCTTCGTCCCGATCCTGATCGGCATGGCGCGCGAGAAGGGCGCCTCGGTTTACACCGGCGAGGGCCTTAACCGCTGGCCGGCCGTGCATCGCTTCGATGCCGCCAGGCTCTACAGGCTGGTGTTGGAAAAGGGACGGGGCGGCGCGCGCTACCATGCTGTTGCCGAAGCGGGCTTACCCTTCCGCGAAATCGCCGCCGTCATCGGCAGGCGGCTCGGCGTGCCGGTAGTCAGCAAGAGTCCCGAAGAGTCGGCTGCGCATTTCGGCTGGTTCGCGCATTTCGCGGCGATCGACAACGAGGCGTCGAGCGCGTTGACGCGGCAGGAACTGGGTTGGGAGCCCACCCAGGCCGGGCTGATCGAGGACGTCGACCAGGCAGTCTATTTCCAGGCTTGAGTCAGGAGCTGCGGCAAGCCCGGGGCGCAGACGCGCCTCGGGCCTGAGACTCTTTATCTTTCAACAGCTTTAGCTTGATCGGTTGGTCCAGGCAGTTCCGCCGCGTCTTGCCGCATGTTAGGGATCGAAACGCGCTGCGGGCCGTCGAATGCAGCGTAATTGGATCGATTCATGTCGCTGCCGCCGCTTTCGCCTGAGCAACTGGTCAAGCCGAGCCGTTTCGAACTGCGCATGAGCCTGATCTTCGCGACATTGTTCGTGTCGCTGGGCACGCATCTGCCTTATTTCCCGCTCTGGCTGCAGGCAAAAGGCTTCCACGCCGAGCAGATCGCCGTCATCCTGGCTGCCCCGATGTTCCTGCGCGTCGTGACGACGCCGATGTTGACCGCGCTTGCCGACCGGGCGAAGGACCGCGCCAATGTCTATATCGCGCTGGTCGCCGCATCGATGATCATTTCGGCCGGCTATTTCCTGCCGGCCAGCTACGCGATCGTGCTGGCCGTATCGCTGCTTCTGACCATCGTCTGGACGCCGCATTCGCCGCTGGCCGACTCGCTGGCGCTCTCGGGCGTGCGCCGCTTTGGTTCCAACTACACCGGCATGCGCAAATGGGGCTCGATCTCCTATCTTTGCGTCAATGTGGCGGGCGGCTTCATCCTCGCGGTGACCGGAGCCAAGGCGGTGCCGGCGATCATCTTCGTGGCCCTTGCCGCTGCCCTTGTCGCCGGGCTCTGGGCGCCGCGCATGGGACGGCCCCGCAAGGCATCGCCGCTGTCGGCGACCGATATCCAGCATTCGGCCCCGAGCCTTTTCAACGCCTATTTCCTCTATTTCACTCTCGGCGTCGGCATCATCACGGCCAGCCACGCCTTTCTCTACGGTTTCGTGTCGATCTACTGGAAGTCGATCGGTATCGGCGATTCCATCGTCGGCCTCTTGTGGGCCTGGGGTGTGGTTTCGGAGGTCTGCATGTTCTTGTTCTTCAATCGCATTTTCGCCTCCGTCTCCGTCGTTCGGGTGATGGTGATCGCCGGCATCGGCTCGATCGTGCGCTGGATCGCCTTTCCGCTGGTCTGGCCGCTCGGGCTGGGCGTCGCCGGCTTCTTCGGCGTCCAGACGCTGCATTCGGTATCGGTGGCGATGGTGCTGATCGGCCTGCAGAAGATGATCGGCGAGACGGTCTCGGAAGAGCGCACGGGTGCAGCGCAAGGTATCGCCTATTTCTTCAACGGCTTCTTCATGGCCGCGGTGACGCTGGCCTCGGGCCCGCTCTACGATCGTTTCGGCGTCGATGGTTTCCTGGCCATGATCCCGATAGCGATCGTCGGCCTGGCGTTGATCGGGCTCGCCGCGCGATCAACCCCACAGCGCCCGGTCAGGGGGTGACACCAGCGATCCCCGGTAGACAAGGCCAGGATCGCGGTCGCGCGCAAGCAGCAGCGGCCCGTCGAGGTCGACGAAATCGGCGCCTTGAGCCAGTAAGACAGCCGGCGCCATGGCGAGCGACGTGCCGACCATGCAGCCCACCATGATGCCGAAACCCAGTTCCTGGGCGCGCTCGCGAAGCTTGAGCGCTTCCGTCAGGCCGCCCGACTTGTCGAGCTTGATGTTGACGGCGTCGTAGAGGCCGACCAGCGAATCGAGGTCTTTTGCCTCATGCACGCTTTCGTCGGCGCAGATCGGCACGGGATGCGCGATTTCGTGCAGGATGCCGTCGCGACCGGCGGGAAGCGGCTGCTCGATGAGCCCGATGCCACACTGCGCGGCAAAGGCGAGGTTGGCCTCGATGTTGTCGTCGGTCCATCCCTCGTTTGCATCGAGGATGATGCGGCTCTGCGGGGCGGCCTCCGTCACAGCGCGTATCCTTGCCAAGTCGTCGTCACCGCCGATCTTGACCTTGAGCAATGGCCGCGAGGCGTTGGCGCTAGCCTGCGCGGCCATCGCTTCAGGTGCGCCGAGCGACAGCGTGTAGGCGGTTTCCAGCGCCTTTGGCGAGGCTGCGCCGATCGCGTCCGCTACCGGACTGCCGCTGAGCTTTGCCTCCAGATCCCACAGGGCACAGTCGATCGCGTTGCGTGCCGCGCCGGCCGGCATGGCCGCGAGCAGGGCGGTTCGGTCTATGCCACCCTCAATCCTGCCACGCATGGCCTCGATTGCGGCGCGCACACCCTCCATGGTCTCGCCATAGCGCTTATAAGGAACACATTCGCCGCGACCGACATACCCGCTCTCGCCGATCGTCACGGTGATGACTTCGGCCTCGGTTTTCGAGCCGCGCGAGATGGTGAAGGTGCCGGCGATCGGGAACCGCTCGGCCTCGACCGAAATGACACGCGCCATATTTTTTTCTCCGGCTGTGCGACACCGGTCTGCCGGCAAATCGACACGCCAGTCCGGTCACGCTAAACAGGACGCCATGTTGACCATCCGCAAACGCGACGCAAGCCGCACGCCTGCCGGTGAAGGCAATCACCAGCCGCGCATCGCCGTCGGCGAAGAAGGCGGCGTGCTCGGCTGCGCCTTTTCCGGTGTCTGGACGACGCGGACGGTGGCATCGGTCGACGCCGAGATGCGCAGGATCGAGAAGCGCAGCGGCGCAAAGCAGCTGATGCTCGATCTTTCCCGTATCGAAAAGATGGATACGGCGGGCGCCTGGCTGATCGATCGGCTGGCCAGCGCCTTCGAGAAGAAGGGCGTCGAGGTCCACGTGCAGGGGCAGAGCGAGATCGCCTCGATCCTGCTTGGCGCCGTCGGCGACGCGGTGCGGCGCGAACCCGAATCGGGACCGGCCGGACCGCCCAACATCATCATGCGCGCATTGGAACTGGTCGGCCGCCGCGTCTACGAGATGCGCGACGATTTTCTTGCCTCGATGAACATCCTCGGCGCCACCATTCGCGGCGCGCAGATGAAGCTTGGGCGTGGCCATGCCGTCAATCCGGCCGCGATCTTCAATCAGATCGACCGCATGGGCGTCGGCGCCATCCCTGTGGTGGTGCTGATGTCGGCCATCGTCGGGGCGATCGTCGCGCAGCAGGGCGCCTATCAGCTCAGCTATTTCGGCGCCGATATCTTCGTCGTCGATCTTGTCGGCGTGCTGATCCTGCGCGAGCTCGGCGTGCTGATGACCGCGATCATGCTCGCCGGCCGCTCGGGAAGCGCGATCACCGCAGAGATAGGCTCGATGAAGATGCGCGAGGAGGTCGACGCGCTGAAGGTGATCGGGCTCAACCCGATCGGCGTTCTGGTGTTTCCGCGGCTCGTCGCCCTGGTGATCGCGCTGCCATGCCTAACGATCATCGCCAATTTCGCGGCGCTTGGCGGCGGCATCGTCGCCGCCTACCTCTATTCCGACATTCCGCCGGCCGCGTTCATTGACCGGCTGCGTGTCGCCATCGACCTCAGCACCATCTTCTCCGGCCTGATCAAGGCGCCGTTCATGGCCATGATCATCGGCACCATTGCTTCGGTGGAAGGCATGAAGGTCGGCGGCAGCGCCGAATCGCTCGGCCGCCATGTGACCGCCTCGGTGGTGAAGTCGATCTTCGTCGTCATCATCCTCGACGGGCTTTTCGCCATGTTCTACGCAGCGATCGAGTTCTGAGATGGCAGTCGCGAGCGGCAACGGCGTCAAGACCACGCAGAACGCGGATGAAAGCGAGATAGTGCTTTCGGTCAAGGACGTCACGGTTGCCATCGAAGACAAGCTGATCCTCGACAAGCTTTCGCTCGACATCAAGCGCGGCGAGATCCTGGGCTTCGTCGGCGCCTCGGGCGCCGGCAAGTCCGTCCTGTTGCGCACCATCCTCGGGCTGATGCCCAAGCAATCGGGCACGATCAGGCTGTTCGGCGTCGACGTCGACAAGGCAAGCGACGCCGAGCGCTTGCGCATCGACATGCGGCTTGGCGTTCTTTTCCAGCACGGGGCGCTGTTTTCGGCGTTGACGGTGCTCGAAAACGTGCAGGTGCCGATGCGCGAATATCTCGACCTGCCGAAGAAGCTGATGGACGAGCTCGCCATGCTCAAGGTCGAGCTGGTCGGGCTGCCGCCGGATGCGGCGCAGAAATTCCCCTCCGAGCTGTCGGGCGGCATGATCAAGCGCGCGGCTCTGGCGCGCGCGCTGGCGCTCGACCCGGACATCGTCTTTCTCGACGAGCCGACTTCGGGCCTCGATCCGATCAGTGCCGCCGAATTCGACGAATTGGTCGTCAAGCTGCGCGATACGATGGACCTGACGGTCTACATGGTCACGCACGACCTCGACACGCTGTTCACCGCCTGCGACCACGTGGCGGTGCTCGGCAAGAAGAGGGTGCTGGTCGAAGGCACGATCGACGACATGCTGAAGAGCGAGGAGCCGTGGGTCAAATCCTATTTCCGCGGAAAACGCGCCCGGCAACTTGATCTTGCGGCGCGCGCATAGCCATAAGTGGGGCAATGGAAACCAGAGCCAACTACGTCATTGTCGGCATCTTCACACTGGCCGCGATCCTCGCGGCGTTCGCCTTCGTCTACTGGACGGCCGCGATCGGCGAACGTGGCGAGACGACGCTCCTGCGCGTGCGCATTCCCGGCTCGGCTTCGGGCCTCGGCCGCGGCAGCTTCGTGCTCTTCAACGGCGTCAAGGTGGGCGACGTCAAGCGTGTCTATATCGACGTCGACAATCCGACCGTCGCCATCGCCGACACCGAGATCGACCGCATGACGCCGATCACCAAGTCGACGCAGGCCGATATCGGGCTCGCGGGCCTCACCGGTCAGGCCAATATCGAGCTCAGGGGCGCGGATCCCAAGGAAGCCAAGCTGCTCGACGAGGCGGAGAAGGAGGGCAGGGTCCCCGAGATCGTCGCCAATCCTTCGGCCGTGACCAACCTGTTGCAAACGGCGCAGAACATCTTCACTCGTGCCGACAAGGTGCTTTCAGATCTTGAGGGCTTCACCAAGGACGTTCGCGGCCCGCTGACGCAGACCGTCAAGAACGTCGAGACCTTCTCCGACGCGCTGGCCAGGAATTCGGACGGCATCGACAAGTTCCTGTCTGCCGTGAGCTCGCTCTCGGATCAATTGCAGAACGTGTCAGGCAGGCTCGACAGCACGTTGAAGGCCGCGGAAGGACTGCTCAACTCCGTCGACAAGGACAGGATCAAGAGCATCGTCGCCAACGTCGACACGGTCACGGCGAACCTGAAGGAAACCAGCGGGCAGCTTGATGGCGTGTTGAAGAATGTCGATACGGCGGTGGGGTCGGTCAACGACTTCGCCAAGCAGACGCAAGGCACGCTCGCCAAAGTCGACAACGTGCTCGATGGGATCGATCCCGCGGATGTCCGCACGGCGCTCGCCAACATCCAGAAGGCCAGCGACAGCGCCAACAAGGCCGCAGCCGATGTCGCCAAGGTCACCGACAAGATCGCCAACCGCTCCGACGATATCAATGATACCATCAAGAACGCACGCCAGCTTTCGCAGCGCCTCAACGACGCCTCGGTGCGCGTCGACGGCATCCTAGCCAAGGTCGACAAGCTTCTCGGATCCGGTGAGGCCAACGGCGTGATGGCCGATGCGAGAGCGACGCTGAAATCCTTCAAGCAGGTCGCCGACACGCTGAACGCGCGCCTTGGCACCATCACCGACAATCTGGCGCGCTTCTCCGGCCAGGGGCTGCAGAATGTCGAGGCGCTGGTGCAGGACAGCCGGCGCTCGATCAACCGCATCGAGGAAGCGGTAACCGACCTTAGCCGCAACCCGCAGCGCATCCTGACGGGCGGCGAGGGCGAGGTCCGGCAGTTTGACGGCAGGGCACGGCGTTGACTTCGGCTGCTGCGAACGCCAAGAACAGAGATTGCAGCTGTAAGTTGATCGTCAGATCCGGGGACAATGGGGATCGTGCGTGAAGTCGGGTAGAGGGTTGAGGTCGGTTGCCGCCGCGGCGCTCGTGCTTGGGCTCGCCGGCTGCGCGGCGCTGGGAGCCAAGCCGCCGCCGCTCGACACGTTCGAGCTTTCTGCTCCGTCAGTCGACATGCGCGGCCATAGCCGCCGTCAGATCCTGATCGCCCAGCCCTCTGCGCTGAAGGCGCTCGACAGCCAGAACATCGTCATCAGGCCGTCCGACCAGTCGATTCAGTTCCTCAAGGGCGCGCAATGGGCGGATCGCCTGCCGCTGATCGTGCAGGCAAGGCTCGCCGAGACCTTCCAGCGCTCCGGCAGCTTTGCCGGCGTCGGCAAGCCGGGCGAGGGGCTGGCGATCGACTATCAGATCATAGTCGAGGTCCGGTCCTTCGAAGTTCGCGTCAATGGCGGCGAACATGCCGAAGTCGACCTGTTCGTGCGCGTCCTCAACGACCGCAACGGCGAGGTGCGCGCCTCCAAGAGCTTCACCGCGAGCGCGCCGGTCTCCGGCAGCGGCAACGCCGCCTATGTCGGCGCGCTGGACAACGCCTTCGGCCAGGCGGCGAAAGACATCGTCCGCTGGACGGATTCTGTGATCTGAGCGCCTGACCTCTGACCTGGTCGGCTGGGTCGAAGACACAAAAAAAGGCGGGCCGAAACCCGCCTTTTTTGATTTCCCTCAGCGTTTGCCGGCTCAGTGCAGGCGGCCGCTGGCGTGGGCAAGCATGGTGTAGACCTTGCCGGTGTCCGACGTGAGGTACGTCTGCGCCATGATGTTGTCGCGGTCGTTGCGCGAGACATCCTTGAGCAGCTTCTCGAAATCGTCGCAGTAGCGGTCGACGGCGGCGCGGAATTCGGCCTCGGCCTGGTACTTGCGGCGGATCTCGTCGAAGGTCTGCTGGCCCTTCAGCGTGTAAAGCCGGCGCGTGAACACGTCGCGTTCGCCGCGGCGATAGCGGTTCCACAGTTCGATCGAGGCGTCATGGTCGATGGCGCGCGCGATATCGACGGACAGCGAATTGAGCGACTCCATGACATGCAGCGGCGAACGCTGGGCAGGCGCCGCACGCGGCGCTTCCGCCGGCGCCGCCGGCTTCAGGTCTTCCTCGCGCGAAGCGTTGGTCAAGAGATCGCGCACCCAGCCGCCCTGCTGTGTGCGGCCATTCTGGTCGCGCCGCGGCGTCTCCGCGGGACGCTCGAGATCGAGCGTACCGCGCAGCGTCGTCTCGGCGAGCGGTGCCTGCGGCGCGCGACGCTCCGGTTGCGGCTGAGGCTGCGGCGCCGGCGGACGGCGCAGCGGCTGTTCGGCGGGACGGGCGGGCGCCTGCGGTGCAGGGCGCAGGCTGCGGGGCTCACCGGTCTCGCTGCTGCCGCTGCGGCCGGATTTCGCAACGATGTCAGACAGTTCCTTGAGCGCGTTGATCTGCTCGGAGACGGCGCGCCGAATGGCCGAGGTCGATTCTTTGGCCTCCTCCGGCATCTCGATCACGCCCTTCTTGAGCTCGGCGCGGGTGAGATCCAGCTCGCTCTTGATCGAGCCCGCGGTGCGCCGCATCTCCTCGGTGGCATCGGCAAAGCGCCGCGTCGCCGAATCGACGACCTCGGCGATGGCCGTGCGGATCTTCTCCGCCGATTCCATCGTCCGGCCCTCGGCATTCTGCATCGTCTTGCCCACAAGGCTTTCGAACGAGCGCATCACTTTCTCGAGGTCTTCCGACTTCTTGACCAGGCCGACGGCGAGGTCTTCCAGCGAGGACTGCCGCTCCAGCGTGTGCTCGAGATTGCTCTGCGCGGAGCTCAGCAGAGCCGAGGCGCTCGACAGTAGGCGGCTGTGCTCGTCGAACTTGGTCGCGATCGAGGCAACCTCGCGCAACGTCGCCGACGACAGATCGGTGAGCCGCGTCGTGTTGGAATCGACGAGGCGCGCCGAGCTGGCAAAGGTCTGGGCCGCCTTTTCCGTGGTCGTGGCGAAGCTCTGCGTGCTGCCGGCGAGGCGTTCCTCGACCTGACCAAGGTTGACCGCCGCCTGATCGATCAACTGGCCGAGCTGCGCGCTGGAGGTGGACATGCGGCCGATGAGGTCGGCAACGCTGTCGGCCAGCGTCGAGCGCGCGCCCTCGACGGCCGAAAGCGTCTCGGCCGTGCGGTTGGCGAGGGCGTTGACGAGGGCCGCGTTTTCGCTGCGCAGCTTCTCGGTCGCCCGCTCGGTGACCTCTTCCATGCTCTTTTGCAGTTCGGAGCCGCCCTGGGCGAAGCGCTCGACCAGAGGACGCGCCGTCTCGTCGAGGATCTTCGACATCTCGGCCGAACGTGCCGCAAGCATGGTGTTGAGCTCGCGGGTATTGGCGCCAATGGTCTTTGCCGCCTCGTTGGTGCTCTGGCCGATATGCTGGCCGACCGCGGTGAAGGTTTCGGCGATAACGTTGGCGCGCGAGATAAGCTGCGCCTCGGCGCTCGATACCTGCTCGCTGAGCTTCTGGCCCATCGTGTCGGCGGAGGAGGCGAGGCGGCTCTCGACGCTCGCCACCTGCTCCTCGACACGGGTAGCGGCCGCGGCCGCGCTCGATGCCAGGCGCTCGTCGGCGCCGGCAAGCGCCTGCTCGATCTCGCGGGCGTGGACGGCGAGCTCCTGGCCGGTCTGGCGAGCACGATCGGCGACGCGCTGCTCGGTGGCCGCGAATGCGCCGACAATGGCGTCGGTATGTTCGCCGATTGTCGAACTGCTGCTGGCGATGCGCGACACCAGGCGGCTATCGGCATCGTCGAAGATGCGGGCAATTTCAGACGCCCGCGACGACAGCGCTTCCGAGCCTTCCGCGATGCGTGAGATCAGATGCTGGTCGGCGGCGTCGAAGATGCGGCCGAGATCGGAGGCGCGTGCGGCCAGCGCCTCGGCCGATTCGGTGATGCGCATGCTCAGCCGCTCGTCGGCACCCTCGAAGTTGCGCAGGATGTCGCCGGCGCGCGCCGCCAGCGACTGCGCCGTTTCGACCGCGCGAGCGACCAGCTTCTGGTCGGCGGCGTCGAAAGTGCCGGCGATCTCGCCGGCGCGGGCGGCCAGCTTGTCGGCAGTTTCCTCGGCGCGGGCCATGAGCGAATTGGACGCATCGTCGGCGCGAGCCATCAGCATGCTGGACGTGTCCTGCGCACGCTCGTGCAGGCGGCGGTCGGCCGCCTCGAAGGCGTTGGCGATGTCCTCGGCCCTGGCAAGCAGCGCGGCCGACGTCTGCTCGGCGCGTTCGGCGATCTTGCGGTCGGCATCGCTGAAGGCGGCCCCGGCCTGCTCGTGCAGCGTGCTGGTGATTTCCATGACCTTGTCGCGCAACGCGCCGGCAACGAAGACGGCGGTCTTCTCCAGCACGCCGCGGACATTGTCGACGCCGGTCGACAATGCACGCTCCATGGTGCCGGCACGCTCTTCAATGATACCGGTCTGCCGGCTGAACGCGTGCTCGATCTTCTCGACATCGGCGGCGATCGCCGCCGAAATGTCGCTGCTCTTGGCAGCGATCTGGTCGATGTGGCCGGACACCGAACGATCGACGTCCTTGCGTGCCTCGGCAAGCTTGGCGAGATCGTCCTCCAAGGCGCGAGCCAGCGTATCGCGCCCCTCGGACAGCTTGCCGACATGGCCGGCAATGATGCCGTCGAGTTCCGAGCGGCTTTCCGCCAGCTTCTGCAGGTCGGCTTCGAGCGCACGCTTGAGGATATCGCGGCCCTCGGCGAGCTTCTCCACCTGGCCGGAGACCAGGCCATCGATACCGGCGCGGCTCTCGGCGAGCTTGGCGAGATCGGCCTCGAGAGCACGCGTGAGCACATCGCGACCCTCCGCAAGCTTCTCGACCTGGGCTGCGACGAGGCCGTCGATCGAGGCGCGGCTTTCGGCGAGCTTGGCGAGATCCGCCTCCAGGGCGCGCTTGAGGATGTCGCGGCCTTCCGCCAGCTTCTCGACCTGGCCGGCGACCAGGCCGTCGATGCTGGAGCGGCTCTCGGCAAGCTTGGCGAGATCGTCCTCCAAGGCCTTGGACAGCGCCGAGCGGTCCTGCGAGAGCCTGTCGGCGTGGGTCTGCATGAGGTCGCTGGCATTGGCCATGTCGGCGTCGAGGGCGCGTGAAAGCTCGGCGCGGTGGTCGGTGATCTTTTGGGAATGATCGACGATAGCGCCCTGAATGGTGTTGAGGTCTGCTTCCAGCGCGCGCTTGAGGATGTCGCGGCCTTCCGCCAGCTTCTCGACCTGGCCGGAGACCAGTCCGTCGATGCTGGAGCGGCTCTCGGCCAACTTGGCTAGATCGTCCTCGAGAGACTTCGACAGCACCGCGCGGTCCTCGACAAGCCGGTTCTGGTGGTCGGACATTGCGCCGCCAACCGTCTGCAGGTCGGCCTCCAGGGCCTTCGACAGTTGCGCGCGTTCCTCCTGCACCCTCTCGGAATGTCCCGCGATGGCACCCCTGATGGTATTGATGTCCGCTTCGAGGGCGCGCTTGAGGATATCACGCCCTTCGGCGAGCTTCTCGACCTGGCCGGCGACAAGGCCGTCGATGCTGGCGCGGCTCTCGGCCAACTTGGCGAGGTCGGATTCCAGCGTCTGCGACAACAGGCTGCGGTCCTCGACGAGCTTGCCGGCATGGCTGTCGATCAGGCCGCGGATGCCGCTCAGGTCGCCTTCCAGCGCGCGGCTGAGTTCGCCCCTGTCTTCCGCGAGCTTGGCCGAATGGGTCTCGATCAGGTTCCTTATGCCGGCGATGTCGGTCTCGAGCGCCTTGGCGAGCACGGCGCGACCTTCGGCGATCTTCTCGACCTGGCCGGCGACCAGGCCATCGATCGAAGCCCGGCTGTCCGACAGTTTGCCGAGATCGGCTTCCAGCGCGCGCGCCAGGATGTTGCGGCCCTCGGCCAGTTTGCCGACATGGCCAGCGACCATTTCGTCAATCATTGAACGGGCTTGCACGAGTCTGCCGGAGTCTTCGTTCAAGGCCTGAGACAGGCGGTTGCGACCCTCTTCGAGCTGTTCGAGGTGGCTGCCCAGCGAAGCGTCGATGGCTGCGTGCGCCTCGTTGACTTTGCGCAGGTCGTCTTCCAGAGCGCGCGAGATCAGGCTGCGGCCTTCGGCCAATTTCTGGACCTGATTGGCCACGGCGTCATCGATGCCGGCGCGACTCTCGGCGAATTTCGCGAGATCCTCCTGCATGGTGGCCGCCATACGGTGGCTGCTTTCGGCCAGCTTCCGGCTGTGATCTTCGATGGCTTCGTCGATGCCGGCGCGAGCATCGGCGAGCCGCTGGATGTCGGCGTCGAACGATCGCGACACGACGTGGCGGGCGGCTTCCATGCGCCCGGCGAAATCGGTGGCGCGCGCTTCGAGCATGGAGGAGGTCGACGACACGATGTCGGCCATATCGGCGCCGATCTGGGTCTTGCCCTGATCGATCATCGCCGACAGCGTGTCCTTGCTCTCGGCGAAGGTGTTGGCGATCTCGCGCGCGCGTTCGACCAGAGTCTCGTTGATCTGGCGGGCGCGTGCCTCGAGCGCGGCGTTGAGCTTCTGGGTGCCGGTGTCGAGCGCCTCGGCGCGGGTCTGGAACTCGCTGATCAGCGCCTGGCCGCGTTCGGCCAGCGTCCGCTCGATGCCGTTGAGGCTCGCTTCGAACTCGGAGCTCAGTGTGCGTGCAGCGCCGCCGAGCAGCGAGACCATGCCGGTGGTGCGGTCATCCAGCAGGTCGGTCAGCGAGCGGGTGAGGCCGTCGGTCGTGTCGGTCAGCTTGGCGATGCGGGTGTCGAGCAGGCTGGCGAAGGCCTCGCCCGAGGTCGACAGGCGGTCGGTGATCGTATCGAGCCGGGTTTCCACCGAATCGAAGATCGACATCGAGCTTTCGTTGATGCGATCGATCAGCGTGTCGCCGGAATTGTTGATCGTCATCGACAGCTTGGTCGAGGCGTTGAGGATCGAGTCGCGAATGATGTCGCTGGCCGAGCCGATTTCGTCGCGCAGCGTCTCATGGGCGCCGGCGATCGAGGCACGCACGCGCTCGGCGTGGGTGACGACTGCCTCGCGCTCGCTGCCGAGGCCGTCGACCAGCGAGCGGATACGAGCCTCGTTCTCGGAATAGGAGCGCTCGATCTGGCTGACTTCGCTGTGGACGAGCGTTTCGAGCTCGACGGCGCGCGCCAGCGTGCGCTCGATGCCTTCGCCCATTGCCGCCACCTCGCGGCGCACGGCCTGACCGATCATCATGACGCGGTCCTGGGCAAGGTTCTCCGGCTCGGCGAGGCGGAAGGCCACCTCGGTCATCGATTGTGCGGCAATGCGCATTTCCTGGGCGCGCCGGATCATGGCCGCGAAGGCCCAGAACAGGATGACCGGGATGATCGCCGCGACCACCAGGCCGATCAGCTCGGGGCGGGCGAAGAACTGATCGAAGGTGCGGATCTTCCAGATGCTTGGGCCGAACAGCAGGTTGGCAAGGCCGCCGGCGCCGGCGATCCAGGCAAGCGAAATGAACGCTATGACCCAGTAGACGGTGCTCGAGGCGCGCCTGTTGAGGCCATACAGAAGCGTCCTGTAATCCTTCTGGCGGTCATCATTTGCCGGTGTGAAACCGGCAGGAGCCGGCGTGAAACCGGCCGGCTGAGAAGCGCGCGATTCGACCGGGCGCAGCTCCGCCGGCTTTGGCTGGGGCGCCGCCTTCGCGGCCTGAGGCTCATTTGCCGGCTCAGTCCTCTGGCTGCGGCCTTCGCGCGCCAATTCGTCCGCGGCCGCCGAAATCTGGGCTTCGAGATCTTCCATCGACGCCGCCATGTCGAGGCCGCCTTCGTCGCCGTTGAGGTCAAGGTCAAGCGCCTTTTCCAGTTCCGCGGCTACGTCGCTCTCGAAGGATTTCGTCGTCGTCGGTTTCTTAGCCATGCCTTCGCTACCCTGTACTAGCTGCCGCGGGACTTATGATTTTGGCCTGAATCTGGCTTGTCTGGTCCCAGACAGGAGGCTGAAAATGGACGTTCGTATCGTAATGACACACAGGGGTAAAGAAAACATGCATTCCGGGCGATACGTAAAACTTTAAATATAAGGTTAACGCAAGCGTGATTTGGCTGCCTCCGTGACAACATTTTTCCCCGGTAACCGTTAACCCGATGGCGACGCGGATCGCCTATTTTTTTGGGTGCCAGCCGCCTTTTCAGGAGTGCAGTGCGTATGCGTGGCGACAGTGGAATCGCGTTTTCCATGCCCGGCGGAGACGTGTCGGGAACGGCAGGGTCGCGACCTGTGGATTTGGCCCATTTGGCGCGGCAGACGATGGACGATCGCGCGCTCGAACAGGAAGTGCTGGCGCTGTTCGTGCAGCAGGCGCTTTCGGTGCGCGACAAGATCCTCGACGCCGATGCCAGGGAACGTGTGCTCCTTGCGCACAGCCTGAAAGGCTCGGCGCGCGGCATCGGTGCCTTTGCCGTCGCCGAATGCGCCGCAACCATCGAAAAGCAGCCCGAGGACACCCGCACCCTGAAGAAGCTCGGCATGTTGATCGACGAAGTGCGGGATTTCATCGCCGCCATCAGCCGCTAGTCTCTCCAAAGGGCACCTTCCGAAAAACGTCATTTCGTGGCGCTTTCGCGCCGCAGTTGACTTGTCCGGTGGAGTGATTATTTCCGCTGCGACTCCTCAGGTGACAAATGACCAAGCTGACTTTCATCGCCAATGACGGCACTCAATTCGACGTGGATGCCGAAAACGGCTCGACCGTCATGGAAAATGCGATCCGCAATGCGGTGCCCGGCATCGAGGCCGAGTGCGGCGGCGCCTGCGCTTGCGCGACCTGCCATGTCTATGTGGACGAAGCGTGGACGGCCGAGGTCGGCGAGCCGGAAGCGATGGAAGAGGACATGCTGGACTTCGCCTACGATGTCCGGCCGAACTCGCGCCTGTCCTGCCAGATCAAGGTGCGCGACGCGCTCGACGGCCTGGTCGTGCGCGTTCCCGAACGCCAGGGCTGACCCGGCTCTCCATTTGCCAATTTTGCCCGTGGCAGCTTGGCAGCGGGCCAATGCTCATGCAGTGTCCCCTCCATTTCCCAAAATGGGGCGGAGCTGATGACGGACACGATCAAGACGGACGTACTTATTGTCGGGGCAGGGCCGATCGGCCTGTTCGCCGTATTCGAGCTTGGCCTCTTCGACATGAAGTGCCATCTCATCGACATCCTCGACCGTCCCGGCGGGCAGTGCGCCGAGCTCTATCCGGAAAAGCCGATCTATGACATTCCCGGCTGGCCCATGATCACGGCGCAGGGTCTGGTCGACAAGCTGCTCGAGCAGATCCACCCCTTCAAGCCCGACTTCACCTTCAACCGCATGGTCTCCAGCCTGGAAAAGCTCGAAGACGGCAGTTTTCGCGTCATCACCGACGAGGGTGAGGTGTTCGAGGCCAAGGTGGTGGTAATTGCCGCCGGCGGCGGTTCATTCCAGCCCAAGCGCCCGCCTATCCCGGGGGTCGAGGATTATGAAGGCAAGAGCGTCTTCTACTCGGTCCGGCGCATGGAGGATTTTCGCGGCCACGACCTCGTCATCGTCGGCGGCGGCGACTCGGCGCTCGACTGGACGCTCAACCTGCAGCCGGTCGCGAACAGCGTGACGCTCGTCCATAGGCGCCCCGAGTTCCGGGCAGCGCCCGACAGCGTCAACAAGATGTACGCCATGCAGGAGATGAAGCAGCTGCGATTCCTTGTCGGTCAGGTGAGCGGCCTTGCGGGCGCCGACGGCCGGCTTTCATCCGCGACCATCAAGGGCGGCCCGGATGGCGATATCGAGGTGCCATGCACGCGCATGCTGCCGTTCTTCGGCCTCACCATGAAGCTCGGGCCGATCGCCGAATGGGGGCTGAACCTGCATGAGAACCTTATCCCGGTCGACACCGAGAAATTCCAGACGTCGGTTCCTGGCATCTTCGCCGTCGGCGACATCAACTGGTATCCGGGCAAGTTGAAGCTGATCCTGTCGGGCTTCCACGAGGTCGCTCTGATGGCGCAGGCGGCCAAACGCATCATCAGCCCCGGCGAGCGCATTGTTTTCCAGTACACGACCTCGTCGACCAGCCTGCAGAAGAAGCTCGGCGTCCACGAGTGAAACAAATGGTTAGAGCAGTTCAGCGCTCTGCCGGTCGCTGAATTGCTCTGGCAGCTTGGCTCAAAAAGGCCGCGCGGCTACTCCGAGAGCACCGGCGCCGAATGCTCAGCCTGGCCGCGCAACGGCTTTTCCGGCATCAGCGCCAGCGCGACGAGCGCCAGGACAAGCGTGATGCCGGCGGTGAGGAAGATCATCACGAACGGTGTCACCGAGGTGACCTCGATGCGGGTGAGCGACCCCTCGGCGGCCAAAGGCAAGCCGTAGCCGAGCGCAACGGCGCCGAGCATGGCGACGCCGAGCGCGCCGCCTAGCGAACGCAGGAACGTCAGCACCCCGGTCGCGACGCCGAGATGCGCGCGGTCGACCGCGTTCTGGACCGAGACCGTGCTGACCGGAAACGTCGTTCCGGTGCCGATGCCGATCAAGGCCGTCAGGATCTCGACTTCGAACAGCGAAGCTTGGCCCGCAATGGCGCTGAGCACGCCGATGCACAGGATCGCGAAGGTGATACCGAACATGGCGATGCGCTTGTAGTGGAAGAAGCGCGGGATGGTGCGGCCGCTGAAGGTGGCGCCGGCGACGGTGCCGAGGAGCAATCCGAGCATGGCCGTGCCGGACTCGCTGACCGAAAGCCCGACGACCGCCTGCAGATAAACCGGCAGATAGACCGAGATGCCAATGCTGGCCGCCTGCAGCAGGAACATCGACAATGTGCCGGCGAGCACGATCCGATTGCTCAGCACTTCGAGCGAGACCAACGGTTCGGCGGCGCGCAGCAGTCTGACCGCGAACAGCGCCCAGAACACGGCCGAGCAAGCCACCAGTCCAAGGACTTCCAGTGAGAACCAGGGATAGGTGCTGCCGCCCCAGTTGAGCGCAAGGAGCAGCAGCGCCGTGGCGATCACCAGCAGCACGGCACCCAGCCCGTCGATGCGGTGGTGTTTCGCGGCGATCGGCAGCTTTTTCAGCGGCTTGTTGATGATCGCCATCGCCAGGAAGCCGAGCGGCAGGTTGATCCAGAAGATCAGCGACCAGTGCAGATGCTCGGCGAAGGTGCCGCCGAGCAGAGGCCCGGCAACACTGGCGACGGCCCATGTGCCTGCAATCCAGGCCGCATAACGGGCCCGTTCACGCGGCGGCACGAGGTCGCCAATGACGGTCTGCGTCAGGGCGAACAGGCCACCGCCGCCAGCGCCCTGGATGGCGCGGCCGATGACCAGCACCAGCATGTTGGGGGCGAGAGCGCTGACCAGCGATCCCAAGAGAAAAATGAGCACGGCGGCATAGATGACCGGCCGGCGGCCATAGACATCGGAAATCTTGCCGTAGAGTGGCGCCATCGCGGTCGCCGTCAAAAGATAGCCGGTGACAATCCAGGGCAGGTATTCGGCATGGCCGAGCGCGCGGCCGATCGTCGGCAGGGCAGGAGCGACGATGGTCTGATCAAGCGCCGCCAGAAGCATCGACAAAAGCACGCCGCCGATGATGGCGTTCTTCTCGCTCTCGCTCATCAGCGGCGAGGTTGTCGTTCCCATCGTCGTGCGATTGTCGACGGTCTGGTCCATGCGTCATTCTTTCAAACAAAGGCTGGTTCGCGGTACGCAAACGCGACCGGTTCGGGCGTCTTCCGCCTGTCGTTCGGGTCTCTTGTTCTTGAAGCCCGCCTGCCGGCGAACCCGATATATGTCGTTCGATATAGGCCGTTTTCGACCGCCGCTCGAAAGTTTTTCGAATCTGGCACCATGTTTAGGGTGGGATTGGCCTTCGCGGGGCCGCCGCGCCGACGATCAAGCCGGCGGCAATTGGCCGCTTTGGATGCGCTGCATCCGGTAGCGCAGAAGCCGGATGATCCGGCTTTCGAAGTTGGCGCTTTCGACGCGGTCGAACTGCACCTGGGCGCGGTCGTGCCTGGCGAGGACGGCGGCCGAGATCTCGGCGGCCCTCGCCTTTGCGGCTTCGCAAGTCTTCTGCGGATAGGTCGCCCTCAGCGCATCCTCGAGTTCGCGTGCGTGGTTCTTAGCGATCTCGACATGGCGCTCCTCGTGGCGCTTGATGTCCGCCGACAGCGTGTCCCAGAACAGCCTGACTTCCGGATCGGCCTTGCGCGGCCGCCGCCATTCCGGAAGGATGACCTTGACCTTCACGGTAACCTGCGCATTGGCGATCCGGCAGGAATTCGCCGTCTGCGCGTAGCTGACGCGGGTGGTGAAAGCCATCTGCGTTGCGCCCGGGTGCCTGGAGCCGGTGCTCTTCACCTCGGGGCCGTTTTTCGTCAGCTGCTTTTCGATATCGTCCAGCGTGCGGCCGGTGACGCTGAAATAGCTGTAGGTCTTCACCAGGCTGGCCGCGCCGGCCGGCATGACGGCGAGGATGAGCATCAGGGCGCAGAGCAGGGAGCGGTTCATCATGTTGCCTCTTCACGCACCTTGCTTTACGGCCGATGCCAGCGCAACGAAATTGATTTCGCGCGGATCACACATGGTTGATGGACAATGACAACAAGGCGATGGCAGCTCGCGCATGCGCGCCATCTCGACCTCGGCCCGAAAGCGGTCGTCGTCGGCATCCTCAACGTCACCCCGGACAGTTTTTCCGATGGCGGGCTGTTCATCGCCCCGGAGAAGGCGGTGGCCCAAGCGCGCCGCATGGTGGAAGAGGGCGCCGCCGTCATCGATATCGGTGGGGAATCGACGCGTCCGGGTTTCGCCCCGATCACCGCCGAGGAAGAGCAAGGGCGGGTGCTGCCGGTCATCGAGGCATTGGCATCCTCGGGCGACGTCCTGATTTCGATCGACACTTATCGCGAGGATACCGCGCGCCGCGCAGTCGCGGCCGGCGCGCATATCGTCAACGATGTCTGGGGCCTGCAGCGCGAGCCCGGCATCGCCCGTGTCGCCGCCGAGACCGGCGCCGGCCTCATCATCATGCACACAGGCCGCGAGCGGCAGAAGCTGCCTGACGTGATCGAAGACCAATTCCTGTTCCTGCGCAGATCGCTGGAGATCGCGCGCGCCGGCGGCGTTGCCGACGGCCAGATCGTGCTCGACGCCGGCTTCGGCTTCGCCAAGGAGACGGCGGAGGAAAACCTCGACCTGATGGCGCGGTTCTCGGAACTCACAGCACTTGGCTTTCCACTGATGGCAGGGACGTCGCGAAAGCGTTTCATCGGCGGCGTCACGGGGCGCGAGCCTGCCGAGCGGGCCGTTGGAACGGCGGCCACCAGCGTGATCCTGCGGCTCAAAGGCGCCGATCTTTTTCGCGTCCACGATGTCGCAATCAACGTGGATGCGCTGGCGGTGGCCGATGCTATGCTGGCGCGAGAAAACCTTTCTTCCGGACGCTGAGCATGTATGTCATCCGCATGAAGAACTGCGCCTTCTTTGCCCGGCACGGCGTGCTGGACGAGGAGGAGACGCTCGGCCAGCGTTTCTATGTCGACGCCGAGCTCACGGTCGAGCCCAGCCGCCCGCTGGAGGAAGATTCCATCGAAGACACCGTCAATTACGGCATCGCCTTCACGGTCATCGAGAAGATCGTCACCGGCCACCGCCGCTTCCTGATCGAGGCGCTGGCGCTGGAAGTTGCGAAGGCGCTGGTGGCGCGGTTTCCGCAGATCAGGAAAGCCGAGATCACGGTGCGCAAGCCGAACGCCCCGGTGCCGGGCGTGCTCGATCATGTCGAGGTGACCGTTGTCTGGCCAGAATAGCGCCGTCTATCTCAGTCTCGGCGGCAATCTCGGCGATCCGGCGAAATCCATGGCCGCGGCGCTGCGCATGCTGGATGGCGACGACAAGACACGCGTCACCGCCGTCTCCTCGCTCTACCGCACGCCGCCCTGGGGCAAGCTCGACCAGCCGGATTTTCTCAACGCCGCGGCCGCGATCGAGACGGTGCGCTCGCCGCGCGACCTGCTCGATCTCTGCCTGGACGTCGAAAGGCGCCTGAAGCGGGTGCGCGAGGAGCGCTGGGGGCCGCGCCTGATCGACATCGACATCCTGGTGTTCGGCGATCGGGTGATCCACGAGACCGGGCTCGAGGTGCCGCATCCGCGCATGCTGGAGCGGGCCTTCGTGCTGGCGCCGCTGGCCGAGATTGCGCCCCACCTCGCGGTCGGCGGCAAAAGCGTTTCGGAGCGGCTCGGTGCCGTCGATAATTCGGGGATCGAGCGGCTGCCGTCGGGCCGGGAGTGGTGGCTCGGCTGAGCCGCACTCAACCCGAGAAGCCGCCGCCATCGAGAAAAGCCATTTCCTCGGGCGTCGTCTCGCGGCCGAGCATTCTGTTTCGATGCGGAAAGCGGCCAAAGCGCTGGATGATCTCCAGGTGCTCCTTGGCGTATTTGAGATAGTCGGGCGCCCGGGTGGCAGTGAGTTCCACCGACCGCTGCTGATCGGCGAGCGATTCCGAATGCTCGAAGGGGAGATAGAGGAACACGCGGACCACTTGGTCGAGCGCCAGATCGTGGCCGGAGACAATCGCCCTGTCGGCGAAATGCCTGGCCAGCGGATCGGTCGCATACATGTGTCCGGTACCGCGGAAGCAATTGCGCGGGAACTGGTCGAGCAGGATCATCAGCGCCAGAGATCCTTCGGCATGCGCGTTCCAGTCGTCGCATTCGCGCCGCGCGACGGCATGGTGCAGCTCGAGGAAGCGGTTGCGGAAATCCGTGTCGAACGCGTCGTTCCTCTCGAACCAGGCGTCCTCGCCGGCATCGCGCCAGAATTTCGTGACGGAAAACGCTCGCGCGTCGAGCTCTGCCATGCATTACCCTCTCAGCTCTTCGTCTCTGCCTTGTGCAGCACGCCGGCCGTTTCTTCGTTCAGCGCCCGGCCGGCGCGGCGCGGCTGGGTCAGCGGCGTCGGGATCGGCGTGCCGATATTGCCCTTGAGGAAGCGCTGTCCGGCGCGCACGCCCTCGGCCAGTTGCGTTTCGAAACGGGCGGTGTCGCGGCGCCGAACGTCCTCGATGACCTCGGCGACCTCTTCAGGGTCGACACCCAGCGCCTCCAGCGCCGAACCGCCGAAGACCAGCGCCGATTCGAAGGTTTCGCGTAGTTGATAGTCGACGCCGGCGCGGATGAGCTGCAGCGCGGTTCCCCGATCGAAGGCACGCGCCATAACGGTGACCAGCGGGAATTCGGATTTGATCAGTTGCGCGATGCGCACGGCAGCGTCCGGCTTGTCGACGCAGATCAACACGGCGCGCGCCCGGCCGGCGCCGGCCGCATGCAGGATGTCGAGCCGCGTGCCGTCGCCGTAATAGACCTTGAAGCCGAAATCGGCCGCCGCCTGGATCATCTCGACCTCGTTGTCGATGATCGAGACGTCGAGACCGCGCAGAAGCAATGGCTGGCTGGCGATCTGGCCGAAGCGGCCGAAGCCGATGATCAGCACGCTGCCGGTGAGGCCGTCGGCGATGTCGACACCCTCGAGCGATTGCTCGTCGCGCGGCGTGAGGTAGCGCAGCGCCACGATTGCCAGGGGTGTCAGAACCATCGAGATGATGATGATGGCGGTCAGCGTGGCGTTGGCCTGGCCGTCGATGATGCCGACCGCGGCCGCCGAGGAATAGAGCACGAAGGCGAACTCGCCGCCTTGCGCCATGAAGACGGCGCGTTCGAGCGCTTCGCGGTGGCCGCTCTTGAGCATGCGCGCGACGATGTAGATGCCAAGCGCTTTCATGATCATGTAGGCGACGACATAGATGGCGACGAGCCGCCAGTTCTGGGCGACGACGCCGAGATCGAGCGACATGCCGACGGCAAGGAAGAACAGGCCGAGCAGGATGCCGCGGAACGGCTCGATGTCGGCTTCGAGCTGATGGCGGAAGGTCGATTCGGAGAGCAGCACGCCGGCGAGGAAAGCGCCCATCGCCATCGACAGGCCGGAAAGCTGCATGGCTAAAGCCGACCCAAGCACCACGAGCAGCGCCGCGGCCGTCATCACCTCGCGGGCGCGGGCATCGGCCAGGATGCGGAAGAGCGGGTTGAGAAGATAGCGTCCTGCCACCACCAGCCCGACGATTGCCGCGACGCCGATGCCGACCTCGGTGAACCGCTCGGACAGGCTGGTGTCGGCGCCGCCCGGCGCCAGGAACGCGACCAGCGCCAGAAGCGGCACGATCATCAGGTCTTCGAGCAGAAGAATGGAAACGATGCGCTGACCCTTGGGCGCGGCGATCTCGCCGCGTTCCTCGAGCAACTGCATGACGATCGCCGTCGAGGTCAGGACGAAGCCGGCGCCGGCGACGAAGGACTGAGCGATCGGAAAACCTCCGGCCAGTCCGACACCGGTCAGAAGCAGGGCGCAGACGCCGACCTGCAGCGCGCCGAGCCCAAAGATCTCGCGGCGCAGGCCCCAGAGCCGCGACGGCTGCATTTCGAGGCCGATGATGAACAGGAACATGACGACGCCAAGCTCGGCGACATGAAGGATGGCTTCCGATTCGGAAAAGACGCGAAGGCCGAACGGCCCGATGACCACGCCGGCCGCAAGGTAGCCGAGGATGGAGCCCAGCCCGATGCGCTTGAAGATCGGCACGGCGACCACGCCGGCAGCAAGCAGCGCAACTACCTGAATGAGATCGCTGTTCGATGCCTCAGCCGCCATGCCTGCCGTCCTTTCGTCTCGAAGCACTCCTTGCATGCAGCGGGAGTGCGAGGCAAGGGCAGGGAACCTGGCAGCAAGAGCAGGCGCCATTGGCAGGAAACAGACGAGGCGCTCGCCCGGCAAACTCCTGTTGCAGCTTCGTTACACAAGTTTACGCGGCCCGGTCGTTGCGTGCCGCCACAATCAGAGGTTAAGGCACGGTCGGCTTTGGCCATTGGGGCTTCGGCCATTGGGAGGCAGCGGCGATGGGCCGCTGCCTTTTTTGAGGAGATGACTGACATGAAGAAGTTTTTGCTCGTCGCCGTTGGTGTTGCGGCGCTGGCCGTTTCGGCCTGTTCGAAGGGACCGGAGTGCACGCAGGAGATCGCCACCAAGAAGGCGCAGGATATGGCTGCCGCGCTTCAGGAAGCAATCACCAAGGATCCGAGCAAGGCGGCCGATCTGACGGCCAAGGTGCAGGCCGTGACGACGAAATACCAGAACGCCACGACGCTGGACGAAGCCTGCAAGGCCTATGACGAAGTGACCGCCGCCATCAAGGGTTGAGCTAAGTCAAACAAGAAGGAAGGCGGTGGCCGTTGGCTGCCGCCTTTTTGTTTGCCTGGCTGAGTGCGTTTGCTCAGTTTTTCGCGATGGAGCCGACCTCGACGGTGTCGACCCGCTTCAGGCTCATGCCGATAACCGGAACCAGCTGCTTATTAACGCGCACGGCCACCGTCACGGTCATCGAATTGTCGTCGGGGATACGGGCCTGCATGACACCGTTCAACTGATTGCGGTTGATGGTGAAGACCACCTTCTGCGGATCGACGACATTGCCGCCGATGATGTCGAGCCCGTTGCCGGTCGAGCCGCCCATGAAATTGCCCTTGTAGCCTTCGCGGCCCTTGCGCTCGACGGACGCCGACATCTTCTGGGTGAACACGCCGACCCTGCAGTCGCCGTCGAGCGTCATGCCGACCTTGCCGTCAGGCGTGGAACCGTTGAAATTGCAGGTGAATTTCGTGCCCTTGTATTTGCCGGCGATGATCTCGCCTGGGCCGATCCACTTGCCTTCCACTGAGCGAAAGAACTGCTTGTCCGGCTCTGCTCCAAAGGCTTTTCCGACAAGGCCGAGCGGTGCGGCAACTGTAACTGTCACAGGCAGGACGCAGGACAAGATCACGCTTTTCATGGACGACACCCGGCACAACAGAGTCTGTATCTTGGGACAGAAACGACCATGAAGAAGATTGGTTAATGCTTCGTCACTGGCGGCCTTTTCGCTGTTTACCTTACTGCCCGGTCTTATTGGTCGCTCTGGCCATCCTTCCGGGTCGCGAACGAGGTCAGCGCCGAGAGGAAATCGCCAAGTCCGGGGCGCTTGATCGCGATGAACGGCAGCGGGCGCGCCGTTTCCATCGCCGCAATGCCGATGCGCGCCGTCATCATGCCGTTGACCACGCCTTCGCCAAGCTTTGCGGAGAGCTTCGCCGCCAGGCCGTGGCCGACGATCTGCTGAACGAAACTGTCGCCGACCGCGATCGAGCCGGTCACCGCGAGATGGGCGAGCACGCCGCGCGCCAGCCGGAGGAAGCCGAGGGTGCCGGGGCGGCCGCCGTAGAGTTCCGAGAGGCGTCGGATCAGCCTGCCGGCCTCGAACACGACATAGGCGACGTCGACGAGCGCGCGCGGGCTGACCGCCGTCACCAGCGAGACACGCTTCGCCGCTTCGAGGATCATCGTCTTGGCGCGGGCATCGAGCGGCGACAGGATCTCGGTTTCGGCGAGCCGCACCAGATTGCCGCCATCGATGATCTCGCCGCGCAACTCGGCGAGCGAGCGCCGCCCGGCCGCCGTCTCCGGTTTTGCCGCGACGAAGGCTGAAAGCTCGTCGACCAGGGCGCGCGCGGCCTTGGGGTCGTCGCGCGCCACGGCATCCAGGGCCCGCCGCTGCAGCTTCTCGACTTCGGCGAGGCGTGCAATGGCCAGGAATTCGCGGATGAGGATGACGAGCAGCGACAAAAGCGCGATCGCCGCCATGCCGGCCGCCAGCCAGCCCAGCCATTCGGCGCGCGCGAAGAGATCGCGGATGAGTTGGTCCGTCCACAAGCCCACCGCGAGCGAGACGAGCACGCCGAGGGCGCCGAAAAACAGGCGGGCGAGCAGCGAGCGCTTTCTTGGCGCCGTGGCCGGCGGTGGCGCCGCCTGCTCGATGTCCGGCTCGTCGAAGACGTCGATCTCCGAAGGAATGACGACAGCGACATCGGACCTTGCTGCTTGCGGTTTGCGCGCGGGCCGTCCGTCGGCGCGATGCTTGCCCGCCGCCTCCTGCCTTGGCGCCGGCTCGGGCTCGATGCGGAAGGCGGCCGGTTTGCGGGGCGCGGTCATGCCAGACGATCTCCGATCAGGAATTGCAGCGCGCGGTCGAGCCGGATATGCGCCAAAGACAGCGTGACGCCTTCGGCCGTGCGCTCGAGCTTCGGCGGACGGAACCGCACGAAGCGGATCGCCGGTTCGTTGTCTTTCGGCTGCGGTCCGGGAAGTTCGAACACAGCATCGACTTTTTCCGGCAAATCGCCGGGAAATATGGCAGTTTCGGTCTTGCCGTCGAATGTTTCGCCGTCGATCTTCTCGCCTTTCAGCGGCGTGCCGATGATCACCGGCAATGTCTCGCGACCTTGCTTGACCGTTCCCTCGCGGGTCGAGCGCACAGCCGCCATGGCGACCACGTCGACATCGGCGCCGCTGAAATTGGCCCGCGCGACGGCCCGGTCCGCCAGCCTGCGCACGATGGCCTGGAGCAGGTCATGGCTTTCATGATGCAGTTGGTCGGCCTTGGTCGCCGCCACCAGGATGCGATCGATGCGCCTGGAAAGCAGGTCGGTGACGAAATTGCCCCGGCCGGGCCGAAAACAGGAGAGGATTTCCGTGACGGCCCGTTCGAGATCGGCCATGGCGGCCGGGCCGGCGTTGAGCGCCTGCATGGCGTCGATCAGCACGATCTGCCGGTCGAGGCGGGTGATGTGCTCACGAAAGAACGGTTTCACGACATGCGTCTTGTAGGCCTCGTAGCGCCGCTCCATCATCGCCTGCAGCGATCCGGAGCGCCGCCGTTCGGACAACCGCATCAGCGGGGCGAAGGTGAGTGCCGGCGAACCTTCGAGATCGCCCGGCATCAGGAAGCGACCGGGCGGCAGCGTGGAGAGCGCGCGCTCGTCGAGCTTGCAGGCCTTGAGATAAGCGGCGAAGCTTTCGGCGAGGCGGCGCGCCGTCATCTCGTCGGCGTCGGCGTCCGGATCGATGGCGGAAGCCAGTTCGCGCCATGCCTGCGAAAGGTCGGAGCGCACGGGCAGGGCCGCCAACTCGACCGCCTCGCGCGAAAAATCGGCGAAGGATTTGCCGAGCAGCGGCAGGTCGAGCAGCCATTCGCCGGGATAATCGACGATATCGACCGACAGCTTTCCGGCCGAAAACAGGCGGTTCCAGCCGGAGGCCGATTCGTATTCGATGGTGAGCCTCAATTCGGAAATGGCGCGCGTCGAATCCGGCCAGACGCGGTCGTCGACCAGGGCAGCGATATGGTCCTCATACTGGAAACGGGGAACGGCGTCGTCCGGTTGCTCCTCGAGGAAGGCGCGGGCGATGCGGCCCGACTTCTGCGCCTCGAACAGCGGCAGCCGACCGCCATGGATCAGGTTGTGGACCAAAGCGGAGATGAACACCGTCTTGCCGGCACGGGAGAGACCGGTGACGCCGAGGCGCAGCGATGGGGAGAAGAGCCCGGCGGCGCGGCCCGACAATGTGTCGAGCGCAATTCTCGCCTCGTCGGTGAAGGTGGTCAGTGATGATGCCAAATCTGCCTCTGGGTCGCCCGTCAGGGGCCGATATAGGCGCTGGAGCCGTCGTTTGTAATGGCGTCAGAGATCGGCGGGGGTGAGAAAGGCTTCGAGATAGCCGTTGCCCTGAGCCGCCTCGGCGAGGTTGCCGGGAAAACGCACGACAGCGAGGCCGGAGGTGGGAAAGCCATGGTTGAGCGTGCCGCGCGCGGCCTCGTCGCCGTCGCCTGATACCGCCATGGCGAGATCCTCCGTCATGGGATTGTGGCCGATCACCAGCAAGGAGCCGGTCCCGCCATTCTTGCGGATGATGTCGAGATAGCCGGCGGCATCCTCGCTGTAGAGCGTGTCGAAGAACATGACCCGACCGGTGTCGGTGCGGGCCGCCAGGCCTTCCAGCGTCTGCCGCGCCCGCTTGGCATTGGAACAGAGCGTGATATCCGGCACATAATTGCGGGCCCGCATGGCATCGCCCATCACCTCGGCATCGGCCATGCCCGATTCATCGAGCGGACGATCGAAATCGCGCACGCCGGGCAGCGCCCATCCGGCCTTGGCATGCCTCAACAGATAAAGTCTGCTCAACCGGACCCTCGTGGTGCTGACCTCGCAGCGCGATTAGTCACCAGAACGGTGTCAAGCACAATGGTCGACAGCCAGCAACCACACCGAATCATGGATGAATTCGATCCAAGCCGTTCAAACAAAGGAGGCGGCGAGGCGCCATCGGTGCGAGATTAACAAATGCGTGAAACTGTTATCGTTTGCGCTTGTGCAGGGCCTTGTCGGCGAATATATAGGCGCCAAATTTGGGGTTGTTGGGTGAGTCGAATGAACGATATCGCTACCGCCGATTACGTACCCTCCGAAGACGAGCCGTTCATGAACGAACGGCAGAAATCTTACTTTCGCATGAAGCTCATCACCTGGAAGAACGATATCCTTCGGGAAGCGCGTGAAACCCTCGAAATCCTCCAGCAAGAAAACGCCAATCATCCCGACCTAGCCGACCGCGCCTCTTCCGAAACCGACCGTGCCATCGAATTGCGCGCCCGCGATCGCCAGCGCAAGCTCATCTCAAAAATCGATTCCGCGCTGCAGCGCATCGACGAAGGCACCTACGGCTATTGCGAGGAAACCGGTGAGCCGATCGCACTGAAGCGGCTCGACGCACGCCCCATCGCGACGCTGTCGATCGAAGCGCAGGAGCGTCACGAGCGCCGTGAGAAGGTCTACCGCGACGACTGACGCAGGTAGGCATGGAATTTGTGAAAATGGCCGGGATTCCCGGCCATTTTGTTTTTGATTTGCCGGAAAGTGTTGGAGAACGGGCGTCCGCCGGTTGCCGCGCGGCTCGAAGGCTGTTGCCGGATCAGCGCTTGTGGCTGGCAAGCTCGCCGAGAAGCTTGGTCATCTCGTCATCGAGCGAAGGCTTGGCTGCCGGCTTGGCAGTGGCCGGCTTGGGGTGCGACTCGTCCAGCGATGCCTCGAGTTCGTGCATCAGCGTGTCGTCGATCGAATCGTTTGAGGGCGGCGGCGGGGCATGCCGGACGCTGCCGTTGCCCGTTCCATAGGCGGGGAGCGGCATGACTTTTGCGGTGGCCGGCTGACTCGGCGCCACCGGCCTGGGCGCGGGGCTCGCCGTGCGCGGGCGCTCGGTCGCCGGAGACGGCGCCGGTGCGGGCGGTTGTCGCGCGGGCGCGGGCTGCGGAGCGCGAGGGCGAGGGGCGGCAGCCTGTTGCTGGCCGCTGTCGCCGGTCAGCGCCGGACGGCGAGGTGCCGCCAGCCTTATGTCGCGCTCGACCACGACATCCGTCGGACCGCCGATCAGGATCAGGTGCTCGATATCGTCGCGCCGCACCAGAACAAGCCTGCGATGGCTGTCGACGGCGGTGGCGTCCATGACGGCGAGCCGCGTCTTGCGGTTCCTGCCGCCGGCAACGAAGGTGCCGAATGTCAGGTTGCGGACGACCTTGATGACGAGAAGGACGACGACCAGCAGGACAAGGGCTGCGAACGTCCACAGGATTGCGGCGACATAACCCGGACCCGCCACGCTATCCAGCCACTGCAGCATCGGTGCACCCAATCGCCTTCCTGAGGTGACGCGACACTAGACCGTTGGGACTAGCGACCGCAAGTTCGCATCACTCATCGTGAACAGTTTGAAACATGAATCGGTTGCCCGGCGTCATTTTTATCCGACATTTGCCGCCAAGGCCTTTTCCGCTACAGGAGAATGTGATTCAACCGGCCCGTTCGCGGGTGTCGGGCACCGGAATCACGAACAGGGGGCACATGGCCAAGGAAACGCGCGGCGATTTCTATCCGGTACCGATCGTCGACCAGAACACGCGTCCGGGCGCCGTCGCCAGGCTCATCGTCTTCATCGTCGTTCTGACCGGCGCCGCGATCGTGTTCGGACTATTCCGCGAGCGTCTGGGCGATCCGTTCCTGCTCGGCATGCTGGGCGTGCTCGCGATGATCGGCGTCGGCTTTCTGTTCGCCACCGCGATCGGCTTCGTGCAGATCGCGCCGCGCTCGACCAGCGACGAACTGTCGAAAGCCTTCGTCGATTCAATGTCGCAAGGTCTGCTGGTCACCGACACCAAGGGTCGGGTCGTCTATGCCAACCGGGCCTATGCCGACATGACAGGCGCCGCATCGGCAACCGATTTGAAGACGGTCGAGGGGCTGCTGTCCGACGTTCCCGAGGCCTCGATGACCATCTACCGGCTGGCCTCCGGACTGCGCGACGGCCAGGCAGGGGACGGTGAGTTCCGGCTGGCGCAGTCGATCAAGCCTGGCGCCGAGCCCGGCGCGCGCTGGTACCGCGCCCGCGCCCGCGCCTTCAGCGTGCCGGGCCAGCGGCTGCCGATGCTCGCCTGGCAGATCGCCGACATCTCGCAGGAGCGGGCAGAACAGGAGCGGTTCTTCCTCGATCTGCAAAAGGCGATAGACCACCTCGACCACGCGCCGGCCGGCTTCTTCTCCGCCGACCAGGAAGGTCGCGTCACCTATATCAACGCGACGCTCGCCGAATGGCTGGGCATCGACCTTGCCAGCTTCACCCCAGGCGCTGTGACGCTGCCGGAAATCGTCGCCGGCGACGGCATGGCGCTCGTCCGCTCGGTCAAGGCGGATCCCGGCACCACGCGCAATGCCGTCATCGACCTTGATCTCACGACAATGAGCGGCCAGGCGCTGCCGGTCCGCTTCATGCACCGCGTTTCGGCAAGCCGCGAGGGGGTGAACGGGCCGACCCGGACCATCGTGCTCAACCGCACTCAGGGCGAAGACGCTTCCGCCGACCTCCGTGCCTCGGAGGTCCGTTTCACCCGTTTCTTCAACTCGACGCCGATGGCGATCGCCGGCGTCGATGCCAGTGGGCGCATCCTGCGCACCAACGCGCCGTTCCTGTCGCTGTTTTCGTCCGTCGTCGACCGTGATGCCGTCGACCGGCGCGTGCGCTTCGAGAGCGTCGTGCATGAGCGCGACCGGCCGGCCTTTGCCGCCGCCTTCGAGAAGGCGCGGCAGCGCCAGGCCAACATCGAGCCGATCGACTCGCTGCTGCCTGGCAATGACGAGCGCCACATCCGCTTCTACGTCAACGCTGTGGCCGACAGCGCCGGCGCCGAGGGGGCGGAGGAGTCGGCCATCGTCTACGCGGTCGAGACCACCGAACAGAAGGCGCTCGAGGGCCAGATGGCGCAGAGCCAGAAGATGCAGGCGGTCGGCCAGCTTGCCGGCGGCATCGCGCACGACTTCAACAACGTGCTCACCGCCATCATCATGGCTTCGGACCTTCTGCTCACCAATCACCGTCCGTCGGATCCGTCCTTCCCCGACATCATGAACATCAAGCAGAACGCCAACCGCGCGGCGTCTCTGGTGAGGCAATTGCTCGCCTTCTCGCGCAAGCAGACGCTGCGGCCGGAAGTGCTCAATCTGACCGATGTCCTGGCCGACCTCAGAATGCTGCTTGCCCGCCTCGTCGGCAACGACATCCGCCTGAAGATCGACCACGGTCGCGATCTGTGGCCGGTCAAGGTCGACATCGGCCAGTTCGAGCAGGTGGTGGTCAATCTCGCCGTCAATGCGCGCGACGCGATGCCCGCCGGCGGGGACCTTACGGTGCGCACCCGCAACGTCACGACCGATGAATGCAAATCCTTCCCCTACCGGGAGCTTGTGCCGGCCGACTATGTGCTCGTCGAGGTCGAGGACACCGGCAGCGGCATCGCGCCGGATGTGCTGAAGAAGATCTTCGAGCCGTTCTTCACCACCAAGGAGGTCGGCAAGGGGACGGGCCTCGGCCTGTCGATGGTCTACGGCATCATCAAGCAGACCGGCGGCTTCATCTATTGCGACTCCGAGGTCGGCAAGGGGACGGTGTTCCGCATCTTCCTGCCGCGCCACCTCGCCGAGGTGAAGAAGGCGAGTGAGCCTGTCGAGGCGGCGGTTGCCGCGGCGCCGGCCAGGCCGGCCGATACGGTGAAGGACCTCTCAGGTTCTGCGACCGTGCTTCTGGTCGAGGACGAGGATGCCGTTCGCATGGGCGGCGTCAGGGCGCTGACCTCGCGCGGCTATACCGTCCACGAGGCCTCCTCCGGCGTCGAGGCGCTGGAGGTCTTCGAGGGCCTCGGCGGCAAGGTCGACATCGTCGTGTCCGATGTGGTGATGCCGGAAATGGACGGACCGACGCTGCTCGGCGAATTGCGCAAGCGGCAACCTGACATCAAGTTCGTCTTCGTTTCCGGATATGCCGAAGACGCTTTCGCCAGGAACCTGCCGGCCGACGCGCATTTCGGGTTCCTGCCCAAACCTTTCTCGCTCAAGCAACTGGCCACCATCGTCAAGGACGTGCTGGAATCCTAAAACAGCTACCGCTTGCACATTGCTGCGACCCTGCCATGATGAAGGCGGGGTAGTTTTGCATGACAGGGAGGTAGCGTGACGCCGCACATCGAGGCGGGCAGGGGGGATTACGCCGCAACGGTGCTGTTGCCGGGCGACCCGGAGCGCGCCCAATGGATGGCCGAAACCTTTCTCGAGGCGCCGCGCTGCGTCAATCGCCGCCGGGGCGCCCTAGGCTTCACCGGACGGTTTCGCGGCCAGCCGGTCAGCATCCAGGCGACCGGCATCGGCGTTTCGTCCTTCCTGATCTATGCCTATGAGCTGCTCGACTATCATGGCGTGAAGACGCTGATCCGCACCGGCACATGCGGTGCCCTGACCGAGGAAGTGCCGCTGCGCGGCATCGTCGTTTCCAGCTCCGTCCGCGCCGAGGGTGCAATCAGCGGACAAGTCTTCGGGCTGTACCAACCGGCCGGCCCGGATCAGGCGCTGCATGCGCTGGCGCTGCGGCGGGCCGCCGATCTCGGCATCGCCTGCAGCGCGGGGCTGACGGTCTGCAGCGACGTGTTCTACCACCCCGACGGCCGCGCGCGGTTTGACGGGTTCAGGGCACTCGGCGCGCTGGCAGTCGACATGGAAACCAGCGCGCTCTACCGCATCTCGGCGCAGTTCGGCGCGCGCGCCCTGTCGCTATTGACCGTGGTCGACCACGTCGCGACCGGCGAACAGACCGACTATTCCGAACGCCAGGCGCTGTTCACCGACATGACGCGGCTGGCGCTCGAAGTGGCCGCGAGCAGCTAGGCGGCCACCTGTTTCAGCGCTGCCTGCTCCTGCGCCGCCGGCCGGTGGCCGCGCAGATAGAGTGCGCAGGTCGTGCGCAGCATTGAAGCGAAGTTCGGTATCTGGCCGTTGATCTCGATCGCCTCGTCATAGAGGGTCAAGATGAATTTGGGCGTCGTCAGCCCCTGGCTTTCGGCGATCTCGTCGAGCAGCGCCCAGAACGTCGCCTCGAGCTGGATGCTCGTCGAATGCCCGTCTATGCGGATCGACCGGTTGATCTGCCGGTAGCCTTCCGGATCCTGTCCGGCAAAGACTCTGCACATCGTTACCTCCCATTCTTGTTGGTCTTGGGCACCCGATTGAGCTGTTTTGGCGCCTTTTGAACACTGCCTGCGTTTGTCATCTTCGGCCCGACCGCCCGCCACGGCAATCAGACTTTCGTCCTTAAAGCGCGTCGCGACGAAGCGAATTCAGGCGACGCGTTTTAGGTCTTTGCTTCGATGCATGTCGTTCTCTCAAAACCGCTTCGCACTTTTGGGCGACAAGCATCAAAACCGGCGCGACACTAGCCGTTTTCCAGGCGCATGCGTGGTAATCGGCTGCCACCACCTTTTTTCGCCGGCGCGCATAATCGGCTTCTAAAACACGAAAGCTGCGGAGTCAGATTTGGCGAAGGCGATCCACACCATGATACGGGTTCTCGACGAGGTCCGGTCCGTCGATTTCTACAACAAGGCCTTCGGCCTCGACGTCGCGCAGCGGCTCGATTTCGAGACCTTCACGCTGATCTATCTCAGCAATGCCGACTCTCCATTCGAGGTCGAGTTGACCGTGAACAAGGGGCGCACCGAGCCCTACGCGCTGGGCGACGGCTACGGCCATCTCGCGCTCTCCGTCATCGACCTCGACAGCGAGCACGATCGGCTCGGCGCGCTCGGACTCAATCCGAAGAAGATCGTGGAATTCAACCGCGACGGAGCGCTCATCGCCCGCTTCTTCTTTATCGAGGACCCCGACGGCTACAAGATCGAGGTCCTGCAGCGGGGAGGGCGCTTCCAATAGGGACATTCGGCCGCGCGGATCGGCGCGGCGCCAGCAACGGCATCCGGGGAGGATGCCAACAGCAAGCAGGGAGGAAATTATGGTCACGATCTATGAGAGGAAGCTTGGCCTTTCTCGGCGCGAGCTTCTCAAACGCGGCGGCGCAGGTGCGCTGCTCATTATTTCGGGCACCGCCATCATCAGCCCCGAACAGGCCTGGGGCCTGGAAACCTCGGCGCTGAAGCCCGAGACGATGGCGACGCTGATCCAGGTGGCGCGCGACATCTATCCGCACGACCAGGTGCCGGACAAATATTACGCCATCGCCGTCAAGGGCCATGACGAGACGGCCGCCAAGGATCCGGCCCACAAGGAGCTGATCGAGAAGGGCATCGCCGATCTCGACAAGAAGGCCGGCAAGGGTGGCTATCGCGGACTTGGCTGGGAAGAACAACGGGTCGCGCTGCTGAAGGAGATCGAGAAGACGCCGTTCTTCCAGGCGGTGCGCGGCGGTCTCGTCGTCAGCCTCTACAATCAGAAGGAGGTGTGGCCGATCTTCGGCTACGAGGGCGAGTCCTATTCCAAGGGCGGCTACATCGCGCGCGGCTTCAACGACATCGAGTGGCTCTGAGCCGCTCTGTCCCGAACTGCTTTGACCGATTGAACCGCTTTTGACCGATTTCATGGGAGGAAACCATGGCAGCACAATTTGATCTCAAGAACGACGGCGTGGTCGTCATCATTGGCTCGGGCGCCGGCGGCGGCACGCTCGGCAACGAGCTCGCCCAGAAAGGCATAGACGTCGTCATCCTCGAGGCCGGCGCCAGGCACGAGTACGAGGACTTCATCAACGACGAGTGGGATTCCTTTACCCAGCTCGCCTGGAAGGACAAGCGCACTACCTCGGGCGACTGGCGCGTGGCGAAGGATTTCCCGAACCTGCCGGCCTGGATCGTCAAGTCGGTCGGCGGCTCGACCACGCACTGGGCGGGCGCGTCGCTGCGCTTCCAGGAGCATGAATTCAAGGCGCTTTCGACCTACGGCAAGGTGAAGGGCGCGAACCTTCTCGACTGGCCGGTGACACTCGCCGAAATGGAGCCCTATTACGCCAAGGCCGAAGCCAAGATGGGCGTGACGGGCACCAATGAGTGGCCGCGGCTGCCCGGAAACAATAACTTCAAGGTGCTGAAGGCCGGCGCCGACAAGCTTGGCTATAAGGAATGCCACACCGGCAACATGGCGATCAATTCGGTGCAGCGCGACGATCGTAACTCGTGCCAGCAGACGGGTTTCTGCTTCCAGGGCTGCAAATGGGGCGCCAAATGGTCGACGCTCTACACCGAGATCCCGAAAGGCGAGGCCACCGGCCATCTCGAGGTCCGGCCGAACTCCATGGCGATCAAGATCAATCATGACGCCAGCGGCAAGGTGACGGGCGTCGTCTATGCCGACAAGGACGGCAAGCTGCAGGAGCAGAAGGCGCGCATCGTCGCCGTCGCCGGCAATTCGATCGAGAGCCCGCGCCTGCTGCTCAACTCCGAATCGAGCAAGTTCCCGCATGGGCTGGCCAATTCATCGGGGCAGGTGGGCAAGAATTACATGCGCCACACGACAGGCTCTGTCTATGCCGTCTTCGAGAAGCCGGTGCACATGTATCGCGGCACCACCATGGCCGGCATCATCCGCGACGAGGCGCGCCACGATCCTTCGCGCGGCTTCGTCGGCGGCTATGAGATGGAGACGCTGTCGCTCGGCCTGCCGTTCATGGCGGCCTTCCTCAACCCGGGCGGCTGGGGCCGCTCCTTCACCACCGCGCTCGATCACTACGACCGTATGGCGGGGCTGTGGATCGTCGGCGAGGACATGCCGCGCGAGGAGAACCGCATCACGCTGCACAAGGACGAAAAGGACGAGCACGGCATGCCGATCGCAGACGTCCATTTCGACGACCATGCCAACGACACGGCGATGCGTGATCACGCCTACAAACAGGGCCAGGTACTATACGCCGCTGTCGGCGCTACGCGAACCTTCCCGACGCCGCCCTATCCTTCGACCCATAATCTCGGCACCAACCGGATGAGCGAGAAGGCGACCGACGGCGTCGTCAACAAGCATGGCCAGACGCACGACATCAAGAACCTGTTCGTGTCGGACGGCAGCCAGTTCACCACGGGCGGCGCGGAAAATCCGACGCTCACCATCGTCTCGTTGGCTATCCGACAGGCCGACTACATCGCCACCCAAATGTCGGCGAAAAGCATCTAGTCCTCCCGACTGCCTGCTGGCGCGGGACCCAGATCGGGGTTCCGCGCCCTTTTTTGCAAATGCCCGACAACCTTAGGCGCCGACCGGCTGACTGTCCTTGCGGCGGATGGCGACAACCGACGGGCGCGGCGGCTGGCCGTCCTTGAAGTCGGGCCACAGCGTCTCGGCCTTGTCGAGCGTCTCGGCATCCTCGGACGGGTGTTGGACCGAGAGGAACAGCGTCGTGCCGTCTGGCGTGAAGCAGGGGCCGGTCGCCTCGGCGCCATGCGGGCAGGTGAAGAGCAGTTTCGGCAAGCCGCGCGCCGCGCCCTCGGTGTCGACGCCATAGACGCCGTCCGGAAGGTCGAAGTCGTTGGCGCCGTCGGTCGCCACCCACAGCCGGCCGGCCGGATCGAAGGTGATGTTGTCGGGGCAGACGAACCAGCCATTGTCCGACGTATCGGGGTGGAAGGTGGCGCCGACCTTGGCGTCCTTGGGGTTGCCGCAGAGCACGAAAAGGTCCCAGGCATATTTGTCGGCGGTGTGGTCGGCGTCGGGACCGCGATCGCCGGGCGGGATCAGCTCGACGATGTGGCCCCAGAGGTTTTCCGGCCGCGTGTTGGCCGGGTTCACCTTGGATTGGTCGCGCTTCTTGTTCTTGGTCATGACGGCATAGACGCGGCCGGTGACCGGATTGGTCTCGATGTCCTCCGGCCTGTCCATCGGCGTCGCACCGAGCGCGTCGGCGGCAAGGCGGGTCTTGAGCAGGACTTCGGCCTGGTCGGCAAAACCGTTCTCGGCGGTGAGCTTGCCCTGGCCGTGGACCAGCGGCAGCCAGGTCATCGTGCCGTCTGCATCGAAACGCGCCACCGACAGGACGCCGTCGTCCAGGAGATCGTTACCGGAAGCGGGGTTCGCCGGATCGTACGGCTTGGCGGAGACGAAGCGGTACATGTATTCAAAGTAGTCGTCGTCGCCCATGTAGACGACGATGCGGCCGTCCTTGTTGCGCACGACGGTCGAGGCCTCATGCGACATGCGGCCGAGCGCGGTGCGCTTGACCGGCGTCGACTGCGGATCGTAGGGGTCGATCTCGACAACCCAGTCGAAGCGGTTGGGCTCGTTCGGCTCCTTGTCGATGTTGAAGCGGTCGTGGAAGCGACCGCGGCCGTAGATGTCGGAGCCGTCGAAGCCGTAGCGGTCGAGGATATCGGCGGTCGGCGCCTTCTTCGGGTCGCCGCCGAAGAGATCGGAAACGCCTTCCTCACAGGTCAGCACCGTGCCCCAGGGCGTGACGCCGCCGCTGCAATTGTAGCTGGTGCCGAGCACCTTGCTGCCTGTCGGGTCGGCCGAGGTCTGCATCAGCGCATGACCGGCAACAGGGCCGGAGACAGCCGTCTCGGTGTTGGCGGTGATGCGGCGATTGAGCGGGCTGTCCTCGACGATCGCCCACTTGCCGTCCTTCAGCATCACCTCGACGATCGAATGGCCCATGGCCGCGAGGCCGAGGTCGACCTGTTCCTTCGTCATCGTTTTGCCGGCGTCGTCCTCGGTCATGCCGGGGAACATCACGTTGGGCGAGATGTACTCGTTGTTGACGCAGAGCAGGCCGTGGTCGGAATTCACCGAACCCTTGGGCAGCGGCATGAAGGCGATGTAGTCGCAGTTGTAGCCGAAGCGCTTTTCCTGCTCCTCCGCCGCGACCTTGTTGCCGTCGAATTCGGGCAAGCCAGCGGCGAGCGGATCGCCCCAGCGCGCGACGATGGTCGTCTCATAGCCTTCGGCTGCGGCGTGATTCTTGTCATAAACCCGCTTCAGCTCCGGAAAACCGAGGGTTGAAAGGGCGGCAGCGGCGTGTGTTTCGCCGGCAAACAAGGAGCCGACGAAGCTGCCGCCGGCAATCAGCACGCCGGAGGCAAGGCCGCCTCTGAGGAGCTCGCGGCGCGAGACCCGCGCGGCGATGACGGCGCGCATGACAGGGGAGGGTGAGGACGGGGAGTTGGCCATCGTGTCTGCCTCTTATGGTGGATGTTTGACACCGCGCTGCCTAAGCCGCTTCGGCAACATCCGGATGACATGAGAGGGCGTATTGCAATGGCAGGCGCGGGCGCTGCCGGCGGTTACCTCTTGGTGCAGGTCGAAGCGGTGAAGGCGCCGTCCTGCTGCTTCATGATGATGTCGAAGGAAGGGGCGTTCGGATCGTCCAGCGTCGCCTGGGTGATGGAGAGAGAGTTGCCGCCGCTGGTGTAGCCGCCGAGCGGACCGAGCCAACTGATCTCGCCATTCGCATCCATCTGGTAATTGTAGGCCTGCGGCATTCTGCCGAAGGTGACCGGGCCACTGTAGAGATTGCCCTTGATGGTGATGTCGCCGAGGTTGAGGAACATGCCGAGCAGGTAGACCTCACAGTGATAAACGCCATCCGGGAGCCTGCCGTCGGCGAAGTCGGCGCGGGCGCCGCCGGCGGCGGATAAGAGAAGCAGGAAGCTCAGGATAATGCGTAAGGCCATGACGTCGCTCGTTTGCGCGGCGACCTTGCCCCATTTTGCTATCGTCTCGCAACCGCCGCCGAATTACCGCGCGTTGGATTGAGATTAAAGATTAGGCATTTTTACCATTTGGGCAAAATCTAGGCAGAGATGCGCAAAGTTTTCTCAATCCCTTTCCCTCCCGGATACCCGATCCGTTCGACGGCTATACGATAAGCGATTGTAAAAACTCATCTATCGCCGCTCAGCTCGCCATGCTCCCGCGTTTGGCACGTCGCTTGCACCGCTATGTTGCGATGAAACAACCAGCTTGGGAGCGTGGAACATGAGGGGTAATTACTCGACAATAACAAAAATGTTTTCGGCCGGCGTGATCGCTGCCGGCCTGTCGATGTCGGCTCCTGCCAAGGCGGCCGACGACACGATCAAGGTCGGCATCCTCCATTCGCTGTCGGGGACCATGGCGATTTCGGAAACGACGCTGAAGGACGTCATGCTGATGCTGATCGAGGAGCAGAACGCCAAGGGCGGCCTGCTCGGCAAGAAGCTCGAAGCGGTGGTCGTCGATCCGGCGTCCAACTGGCCGCTCTTCGCCGAAAAGGCGCGCGAGCTGATCTCCAAGGACAAGGTGGCGGCGGTGTTCGGCTGCTGGACTTCGGTGTCGCGCAAGTCGGTGCTGCCGGTGTTCTCGGAGCTCGACAACATCCTGTTCTACCCGGTCCAGTATGAGGGCGAGGAGAGCGAGCGCAATGTCTTCTACACCGGCGCGGCGCCGAACCAGCAGGCCATTCCGGCCGTCGACTATCTGATGAGCGCTGATGGCGGCTCGGTGAAGCGCTGGGTGCTCGAAGGCACCGACTACGTCTATCCGCGCACCACCAACAAGATCCTCGAGGCCTACCTCAAGTCGAAGGGCGTGCCGGCCGAGGACATCATGGTCAACTACACGCCGTTCGGCTTCTCCGACTGGCAGACCGAGGTCTCGGCGATCAAGAAATTCGGCTCGGCCGGTAAGAAGACGGCGGTCGTGTCGACCGTCAACGGCGACGCCAACGTGCCCTTCTACAAGGAGCTCGGCAACCAGGGCATCAAGGCCGAGGACATTCCGGTCATGGCTTTTTCGGTCGGCGAGGAAGAGCTGGCCGGCCTCGATACCGGGCCGCTCGTCGGCCATCTCGCCGCCTGGAACTACTTTGAAAGCGTCGACACGCCGGAGAACAAGACGTTCATCGACGACTGGCACAAGTTCATCAAGAACGACAAGCGCACCACCAATGACCCGATGGAAGCCCACTATATCGGCTTCAACATGTGGGTGAAGGCGGTCGAGAAGGCCGGCACCACCGATCCGGACAAGGTGATCGACGCCATGGTCGGCGTGTCGGTGCCGAACCTGACCGGCGGCTATTCGACGATGATGCCCAACCACCACATCACCAAGCCGGTGCTGATCGGCGAAATCCAGGCCGATGGCCAGTTCGAGACCGTCTCGCAGACGTCCGGCCTGGTGATGGGCGACGAATGGTCCGACTACCTGCCGGATTCCAAGGACCTGATCTCGGATTGGCGTGCGCCTCTGTCCTGCGGCAATTTCAACGTCGCCACCGGCAAGTGCGGCGGCAAGGGCACTAACTGATCCCGGTCTGGGCCTTGGTCCATAACCCCAGGTCTGTCGGATCGCGGAGTGGCCCCACGATCCGAGACCGCGGCCTGGGCGGGCCAATCCTCCGGTCCGCCCAGGCAAACCTTCAAACCTTTGAGGACCGCTCGAAGACGATGATCCTGCTGCGCGCGATTGGACTGTTGCTGCTGCTGACGATGGCAAGTCTGCTGCCGTCGAGCGCGGCCGAAGCCGATCTTCGCGCAATCATCGCCAAATTCGCGACAGCCACCAACTTCTCGGCCACCGAGGCGGTGGTGCGCGAGCTGGCCGCGAGCGGCGATCCGGCGGTCGAACGACCACTTTCCGCGCTGGCCGACGGCGAACTTTATGTCCGCAAGGGCGACTCTCAAGTCTTCGTCGGCAAGGACGGCGCGGGCGGGGTGGAATTGCTCGATCCGCTGAGCGGCAAGAAGGCGGCTGACGCCGCCAAGACCGACCTCACCAAGATCAAGGTCAACAACGGCCTTCGCCGGACGATCCGCGATGCGCTGGGCACGCTGACGCTGCGGGCCAAGGACGCGGGCGTGCGGCTCGCCGCCGCGACGACCATGTTCAAGACGCCCGATGCGGCGAATATCGACCCGCTCGAGGCCGCGATCGCCGTTGAGACCGAGCCGGCCGTCAAGGCCATGTTCGAACAGGCGCGCGCGGCGACGGTTCTGGTTTCCGACAAGCCTGAAGCCGACAAGCTGGATGCGATCTCGGTCATCGCCGCGCGGGGCGACCGCGACGCGCTTTCATTGCTGACTTCGGTCGAGGCCAGTGCCCAGGGCGCGGTCAAGGACGCGGCAGCCGGCACCATCGGCCGCATCAATTCGACGCTGGCGTTGTGGGATGCCGGCCAGAATATCTGGTACGGCATCTCGCTCGGATCGGTGCTGCTGCTTGCCGCGATCGGCCTCGCCATCACCTTCGGCGTCATGGGCGTCATCAACATGGCGCATGGCGAGATGGTGATGCTCGGCGCCTACACCACCTTCGTCGTTCAGCAGGTGATCCGCACCTCGTTCCCGGGCCTGTTCGACTGGTCGCTGGTGATCGCGCTGCCGCTCGCCTTCCTGGTCGCCGCGCTGGTCGGTCTTGCCATCGAGCGCGGCATCATCCGCTTCCTCTATGGTCGCCCACTGGAGACGCTTCTGGCCACGTGGGGCGTTTCGCTGATCCTGCAGCAGGCCGTGCGCACCATCTTCGGCCCGACCAACCAGGAGGTCGGCAATCCGTCCTGGATGTCGGGCTCGTTCGATGTCGGCCAGTTGGCCATCACCTGGAACCGGTTGTGGATCCTGGTGTTCGCGCTCCTGGTGTTCGCGGTGCTGCTCTATGTCATGAAGCGCACGCCTTGGGGCCTGCAGATGCGCGCCGTCACCGCCAACCGCCGCATGGCGGCTTCGATGGGCATCAGGACGCCATGGGTCGACGCGCTGACCTTCGCGCTCGGCTCCGGCATCGCTGGCATCGCCGGCGTCGCGCTCAGCCAGATCGACAACGTGTCGCCCAATCTCGGCCGGGGCTACATCATCGACAGCTTCATGGTCGTCGTCTTCGGCGGCGTCGGCAATCTCTGGGGCACGCTGGTCGGCGCCTTCTCGCTCGGCATCGTCAACAAGTTCCTCGAGCCCTATGCCGGCGCGGTGCTCGGCAAGATCGTCGTGCTGGTGTTGATCATCCTCTTCATCCAGAAGCGCCCGCGCGGCCTGTTCGCGCTGAAGGGCAGGGCGGTGGAAGCATGATCACGCAGCGCTTCTTCGGCACCGACCGCCGCATCGCGATCACCATTCTCCTCCTGCTGGCGGCCGCCATCATCGTGCCGCTGCTCAACCTCGCAGTGTCACCGCAAAGCGCCTTTCACGTTCCGCCCTATATCGTGGCGCTGGTCGGCAAATATCTCTGCTATGCGCTGCTGGCGCTCGCGCTCGATCTCGTCTGGGGCTATTGCGGCATCCTTTCGCTCGGCCATGGCGCCTTCTTCGCGCTCGGCGGCTATGCGATGGGCATGTATTTGATGCGCCAGATCGGCTCGCGCGGCGTCTACGGCAACCCGATCCTGCCCGACTTCATGGTGTTCCTGAACTACAACGAGCTGCCCTGGTTCTGGTACGGCTTCGACCATTTCTGGTTCGCAGCAACGATGGTGCTGGCGGTGCCCGGATTGCTCGCTTTCGTGTTCGGCTGGTTCGCCTTTCGCAGCCGCGTCACCGGCGTCTACCTGTCGATCATCACCCAGGCGATGACCTATGCGCTGCTTTTGGCCTTCTTCCGCAACGACATGGGTTTTGGCGGCAACAACGGGCTGACCGACTTCAAGGACATTCTCGGCTTCAACGTGCAGGCCGACGCGACGCGCTCGGCGCTGTTTGCTGCCAGCGCCGTGACGCTTGCGCTGGCCGTCTTCGTCACCGCGGCGATCGTTCGCTCCAAATACGGCAAGCTGTTGATGGCGGTGCGCGACGCCGAAAGCCGCACCCGCTTCCTCGGCTGGCGGGCGGAGGACGTCAAACTGTTCGCCTTCACCGTCTCGGCGATCATGGCCGGCATTGCCGGCGCGCTCTACGTGCCGCAGGTCGGCATCATCAATCCCGGCGAATTCGAGCCGTCCAATTCGATCGAGGTGGTGATCTGGACCGCGGTCGGCGGACGCGGCACGATCGTCGGCCCGATCGTCGGCGCGCTGCTCGTCAACGCCGGCAAATCCTGGTTCACCGGCGTGCTGCCGGAATTCTGGCTGTTCGCGCTGGGTGGTCTGTTCGTCGCCGTCACGCTGTTCCTGCCCAAGGGCATCGTCGGCATGTGGGAAAGCTGGCGCGGCAAGGCCAAGGCGCTGCGCGCGGCCTCGCTCGCCGCCGAAGCCGGCGCCGATGCGCAGGAACCGCAGCCGAAGATCGTGCGCTCGGCGGCGAGGACGCCCGGTGCCTGGTCGGCCTCGGGCGCCGAACCGCAGCCGGCGGAGTGAGCGATCATGAGCAAGTCGAACACCATCCTCTATCTCGACGGCGTCTCGGTCTCCTTCGACGGCTTTCGCGCCATCAACAGTCTGTCGCTGGTGCTCGACAAGGGCGAGATGCGCGCGATCATCGGACCCAACGGAGCCGGCAAGACGACGATGATGGACATCGTCACCGGCAAGACGCGGCCGGACGAGGGCGAGGTCTTTTTCGACGGCCAGGTCGATCTGACCCGCCACGACGAGGCCGAGATCGCCATGATGGGCATCGGTCGCAAATTCCAGAAGCCGACCGTCTTCGAGAGCCACAGCGTCGAGGACAATCTGATGCTGGCGCTGAAAGGGCCGCGCTCGATCTTCCCGGCGCTCTTCCATCGCCGCTCGGCCGCCGAGGCACGCCGCATCGACGATATATTCGGCATCATCCGTCTCGGCGACAAGCGCGACGAGCTCGCCGCCAATCTCAGCCACGGCCAGAAGCAATGGCTGGAGATCGGCATGCTGCTCGCGCAGGACCCGAAGCTCTTGCTTGTCGACGAGCCGGTCGCCGGCATGACCGACGCCGAGACCGAGGAAACCGCGCGCCTGCTCAAGGACATCGCGCGCGACCATTCGGTGATCGTCGTCGAGCACGACATGCATTTCGTGCGCGAGCTTGGCGTCAAGGTCACCTGCCTGCACGAGGGCTCGGTGCTGTCGGAAGGCACGCTCGATTTCGTCTCGTCCGACGAGCGCGTCGTCGAAGTCTATCTGGGGCGATGAGCATGGTCTGGCGGGTTCCGTTCTACCGTTTCGATTTCGCTTTCCTGAAGCGCTGGAGAAGGGGCTGACCATGCTCGAAGTCTCCAATGCCACGCTCCACTATGGCGCCGCGCAGGCGTTGCGCGGCGTTTCGCTGAAGGCCGGCGCCGGCAAGATCACCTGCGTGCTCGGCCGCAACGGCGTCGGCAAGACAAGTTTGATGAGATCGATCGTCGGCCATCACCGGCTGACGAGCGGAAGCGTTGCCTTCGAGGGGAAGGCGCTCGACCGGAGCGCGGCGTATGACCGCGCCCGGTCGGGCATCGCATTCGTGCCGCAGGGCAGGGAGATTTTTCCCCTGCTCACGGTGCGCGAAAACCTGGAGTCGGGCTTCGCGCCGCTGAAGCGCGTCGACCGCAATATTCCGGCGCATGTCTTCGAGCTGTTTCCGGTGCTGAAGCAGATGCTGGGGCGTCGCGGCGGCGACCTGTCCGGCGGCCAGCAGCAGCAGCTCGCCATCGGACGGGCGCTGGTGATGCGGCCGAAGCTGCTCGTTCTCGACGAGCCGACCGAAGGCATCCAGCCCTCGATCATCAAGGACATCGGCCGCGCCATCCGCTATTTGCGCGACCAGGCGGGGATCGCGGTGCTCCTGGTCGAGCAGTATCTCGACTTCTGCCGCGAGCTCGCCGACGAGGTCAACATCATGGATCGTGGCCAGATCGTGCATACCGGACCGGCCGCGGATCTCGACCGGGCGGATGTAAGGAAGTTCCTCACCGTTTAATCGAGGTGAGGTCAGCGACCCCCTGGATGACAATGACAAACTTTGGAGATTAGCTGAAGCATCTCTCGCGTCGTCATCCTTGGGCAAAGCAAGGAGCGAAGCGACGCGGCGTAGACCAAGGACCCATGCCGTTACGTCTGCCGAATGGTGCGGCGGCGCAGAATGCAGGCCGTTCTCCCGCGCCCCGACCACTCCAGATTCTGCACCGAGGGCGACGTTTCGAAGTAACGGCATGGATCCTTGGGTCTTCGCTCCGCTTCGCGTCGCTACGCCCAAGGATGACGAACTCTTCTAAGTCTGGCGCATCAAAGGCCACATGCTAGTCTTTTCTTGGCCTTGGTGAGTCGGCCGCTTTCCGTACCAGTCGCGAATGAAGGGAAGGGCGGGCTCGGCCGGCAAGTTCCACGCAAGCAAACCCGCCTAGCTTTCCCCGCAGTGATTGTCGGTCAATGCGTCCAACAAAGAACTTGCCAGGGGAAGGCGATGGAACGTTTTGTCGAGGATTATCAGAAGCGACGCCTCACCGAGCGCGTGGATATCATGACGGCGATCAACATCCTGATGTCGCAAGGCTATGACGAAGACGAGCTGATCGGCGAAATAACCAAGGTCTTCTATGTCGACCTCGACGCCTACAATGAAGTGATCGGGCACCACTGAGGCCCAAGCCTAAGCCCTTCAGGCTCAACCGGCGCGGCGGAAGTCGAGCACGCGGTTGCGGCCGCCGCGCTTGGCTGCGTAAAGTGCCTTGTCGGCGGCGCTGAGAACCTTGTCGAAGCTGACGCCTTCGTTGCTGCCGAACGCGAAACCGGCGCTCACCGTGCATTTGAGCTGGCCCGTCTCGGTCTCGATCGTTCGCGCCGCGAAGGCCATCCTTATCCGTTCCGCCGTACCCTCGACCATCTCGGGCAAGGTGCGTTTCAGAACCAGCGCGAATTCCTCGCCACCCATGCGGGCGGCGGCGTCGTTCGGGCGCAGATTGCCGGATAGTTCTTCGGCGAAGACCTTCAGCACCTCGTCGCCGGCGGCGTGGCCGTACTGGTCGTTGATCGCCTTGAAGCCGTCGAGGTCGAAGACCACGACCGCGGTGAAGGCGCCGACGGACACCTTGCCATGCAGGTCGAACAAAGCGCGGCGGTTGAGCAGCCCGGTCAGCGCATCGGTCCGCGCTTCGCGCTGGTGGTGCCGGGCAAGCCGGCCCTGGTTGAGCGCCAGCGACAGCGCGCCTATGCCGGTCATCGAGGCGATGACGACGACCAGGCTCAGATCTTCGGCCCAGTTGCTCGGCGCGTGGCCGAGGACGAATTTGCCGCCCCATGCCAGCACGGCTGCGCACAGCACGAAGGAGGCGGCGGTCAGCGAGTAGAGCAGCGCCACGCCGACGAGCTGCGCCGGCGCCTCCGCGCGGCCTTTCCAGTATTCGCGCGCCGTGCCGAACAGGAGCAGCGCCGCAAGCGAATTCTCCAGCATGAAGGCCAGCCCGTCATAGCCGAGCGCCATGGCCGGCAGAGCCAGCGCGAAGGAGATGCCGGCGCCAAGCGCGATACGCGGCAGCGGCGAACGGCCGGTCCGGAACTGGTGTGCGGCGCCCAGCATCACCGAGAAACCGAGCAGCAGCAGCGCTAGTGTCAGGACGCCGAGGGCTGTTCCAGGCACCTCGATATAGGCGTCATAAGCAAACACCTCGGCCACGACCACCAGCACGCTGATTGCCCATGTCAGCAGGAACTTGTCGGAACGGGCGGTCAGCCAGGTTCCGAAAAGCGTCAAGCTGAGGCAGGCAGCGGAGAAGCCGACGGCCAGCAGCAATGAGTTGTAGTCGAGCAGCATGCACTGTCCTTGCCGTCGCCGGACTTCTGCAACCTGGCGTAGGTACCTTCATGCGGCAAGGAAGTATCGATTACGTTACGATAGCGGTGAAAAACGCGATAATTCCGTGGCGTCAGAGAACCGCCACCGACAACAGCAGTATGATGCCTACCCCCATCATCACCAGACCCGGCCAATTCTGCGACAGGCCGAGGAAACCGAGCCCGCGTCGCCGCGGCTCCAGTGTCGGGCCTGGTGTTGCCAGGTTCGGCGCCGGACGATTCGGCGCAGTAGGCATTGGATCACTCAGACGTCCGCGTCTCAAAGTGGCGCCTGCCATGTACACGACGCCGGCGACGGTAAGCAACGCACCGAGGATGACGGTCATCTTTCCTCGCTCCTTCTCGACGCTGCGGGACTTGGCAAACGTTTCGCGAGGTGACTGCCTCGCCGTCTATCTTCGGCGAGATGACCAGTGTGACTCGCAGGGCCTCCCGCGGTCAGCGGCTGAGACAGAACGGTCAAGATGGCCGGCAGGTTCCGACAAGCCAACCGCCGACTAGCGTCGCGTGGCGCGCCGGGCAGAGCTTGGCATTTGGACAGAGAGCCGCAGTGGAGGTTCGCAGCGCTAGAGCAGTTCATCGTTTCACGGAAACGCCGAACTGCTCTAACTGTTTGTTTTTACGCAATTCCGGCCGGAAAACCGTACACACTTTTCCTGGAATTGCTCTAAGCCGCCACCCGCTTCATCAGCGCCATGGCGCCGAAGGGCGCGCGCACCTTGCCCTCGGTGATGAAGTAGACGAACACGTCGCGCGGCTTGACCGGCGCATCGGTCTTGGGATCGGCGCGCGGCAGGTCGGCCGGCTGCTTGCCTTCCGCCCAGGTCTTTGCCCGCGCCGCCCATTCGTCGAGCCCCTTCGGCGTGTAGCAGTCTGGATTGTCGTCGCTTCCGGTCTGCAGCCGCACATAGACGAAATCGCCGGTGACGTCGGCGATCGCCGGATATTTTGCATGGTCGGCAAAGACGATCGCAGCATTGTATTTGCGCGCCAGCGCCGGGAATTCCGGCACGACGAAGCTGTCATGCCTGACTTCGAGAGCGTGGCGCAGCGCAACCCCGTCCTGCTTCTCGGGCAGCAGCTTCAGGAAGGCCTCGAAATCGTCCGGGTCGAATTTTTTCGTCGGTGGGAACTGCCATAGGATCGGCCCGAGCTTTTCGCCAAGTGCGGCGACGCCGGAGCCAAGGAAGCGCACCATCGATTCGCCGGCCTCGCCGAGCACGCGGCGGTTGGTGACGAAGCGGTTGCCCTTCAGCGAGAAGGCGAAGCCGTCTGGCGCATCGCCGGCCCATTTCACGAAGGTCGGTTCCTTGAAGCTGGAATAATAGGTGCCGTTGACCTCGATGCTCGGCACCTGGCGGCTGGCATAGTGCAACTGCTTGGCCTTGGCGAGCTTGTCCGGATAGAAGGAGGTATCCCACGGCTCGAAGGTCCAGCCGCCCATGCCGGAGCGGATCTTTCCTTGGCTGCTCATCGTCTTCCTCCCCAGTTTTCGAATTGATCAGGCTGCTTTGTCGGCGGGCTTGGCCATGTCGACCACCGTCCATCCCGGCCGGTATGGATTGGGCCGGCGACCCGTCTCGCGATAGCCATAGGCCGTGTAGAGCGCGATGTTCCGCTCCATGCGCGAATTGGTGTAGAGCCGCACCTCCGGCAGGTGCCACTGCCGCGCCTGCTCGTCGGCGAAGTCGAGCAGCTTGATGCCGAGCTTCCTGCCCTGGAAGGCCGGGGCGACGGCGACGCTGAAGATCATGGCGTGATCGGGGTGTCGCTCAAGGACGATCAGCCCGGCCAATTCGGAGCCTTCTTCGAGCAGCCAGACCTCGCCGCGCTCGATGCGCGGCGCGTAGTCTTCCGTGACCGGGATCGGCGGCGCGCCGAGCAAGGCGGTGTAGGGTGCGTAGGCCGCCGCGGTCAGCGCGGCGATGGGCTGAAGATCACCGGCAAGCGCTTGTCTGATCTTCATTTGAGACTCTTCCAAACGCCTGCCGGCACGTTCAGTTACTCCGCCGCTTCGCGCTTGCCTCCGGGGCGCCGTTCCAGAAGCTCCTTCAGGAATTGGCCGGTGTAGCTGCGCTTCTCGCGCACGATCGCTTCCGGCGTGCCGGAGGCGACCAGCTCGCCGCCGCCATCGCCGCCTTCGGGGCCAAGGTCGAGCACCCAGTCGGCGGTTTTGATGACTTCGAGATTGTGCTCGATCACCACCACCGTGTTGCCCTGGTCGACAAGCTCGTGCAGCACTTCGAGCAGCTTGGCGACGTCGTGGAAATGCAGGCCGGTGGTCGGCTCGTCGAGGATGTAGAGCGTCTTGCCGGTCGCCTTGCGCGACAGCTCCTTGGCGAGCTTGATGCGCTGCGCTTCGCCGCCCGAGAGCGTCGTCGCCTGCTGGCCGATATGGATGTAGCCGAGGCCGACCTGGTTCAGCGTCACCAGCTTGTCGCGCACGCCGGGCACCGCCGAGAAGAACTCGACGCCTTCCTCGACCGTCATGTCGAGCACGTCTGCGATCGACTTGCCCTTGAACAGCACGTCCAGCGTCTCGCGGTTGTAGCGCTTGCCGTGGCATACGTCGCAGGTGACGTAGACATCCGGCAGGAAGTGCATCTCGATCTTGATCACGCCGTCGCCCTGGCAGGCCTCGCAGCGGCCGCCCTTGACGTTGAAGGAGAAGCGGCCCGGCTGGTAGCCGCGCGCCTTGGCCTCCGGCAGGCCGGCGAACCAGTCGCGGATCGGCGTGAAGGCGCCGGTATAGGTCGCCGGGTTGGAGCGCGGCGTGCGCCCGATCGGCGACTGGTCGATGTCGATGACCTTGTCGAGGAACTCCAGCCCCTCGATGCGGTCGTGCTCGGCCGGATGCTCGCGCGAGCCCATGATGCGGCGCGAGGCCGCCTTGAACAATGTCTCGATCAGGAAGGTCGACTTGCCGCCGCCGGACACGCCGGTCACGCAGGTGAAGGTGCCGAGCGGAATCTCCGCCGTGACATTCTTCAGATTGTTGCCGCGCGCGCCGACGACCTTGATCCGCCGGTTCTTCTTGGCTTCGCGGCGCACCTGTGGCGTCGCCACTTCGAGCTCGCCCGAAAGATATTTGCCGGTGATCGAGGCGGGCGTCGCCATGATCTGCTGCGGCGTGCCTTGCGCGATGATCTGGCCGCCATGGATGCCGGCGGCCGGACCGATATCGACGACATAGTCGGCATGCAGGATGGCGTCCTCGTCATGCTCGACGACGATCACCGTGTTGCCGATGTCGCGCAGGTGCTTCAGCGTATCGAGCAGCCGCGCATTGTCGCGCTGGTGCAGGCCGATCGACGGCTCGTCCAGCACATAGAGCACGCCTGTCAGGCCGGAGCCGATCTGCGAGGCGAGACGAATGCGCTGGCTCTCACCGCCGGACAGCGTGCCGGAATTGCGCGACAGCGTCAGATAGTCGAGGCCGACATCGTTCAAGAAGCGCAGCCGCTCGCGGATTTCCTTGAGCACCCGGACCGCGATCTCGTTCTGCTTCTCGTTGAGCTGCGCCGGCAGGTCGGTGAACCATTGGTCGGCCTTGCGGATCGACAGTTCCGTGACCTCGCCGATGTGCTTTCCGGCGATCTTCACGGCGAGTGCTTCCGGCTTCAGACGGTAGCCATTGCAGGCGGGGCAGGGGGTCGCTGACATGAAGCGCTCGATCTCCTCGCGCATCCAGGCCGATTCCGTCTCCTTCCAGCGCCGGTCGAGATTGGGGATGACGCCCTCGAAAGTCTTGGTGGTCTTGTAGGAGCGCAGGCCGTCGTCATACTGGAAGGTGATCTCGCGCTCGCCGGTACCGTGCAGCACGGCTTCTCGCGCCTCGGCGCTCAGATCCTTGAACTTGTCGCCGAGCTTGAAGCCATAGGCCTTGCCGAGCGCTTCCAGCGTCTGCGCATAATAGGGCGAGGTCGATTTCGCCCATGGGCTGATGGCGCCGTCGCGCAGCGAGACGTTCTCGTCCGGCACGACGAGGTTGGCGTCGATGGCGCGCTGGCTGCCGAGGCCGTCGCAGGTCGGGCAGGCGCCGAACGGGTTGTTGAAGGAGAACAGCCTGGGCTCGATTTCCGGAATGGTGAAGCCGGACACCGGGCAGGCGAATTTCTCCGAGAACATGATGCGCTCATGCGTCTCGTTCTTCGACTTGTTGACCGAGTCCTCGCCGGTCTGGCTGGCGTCGAGCGGCCTGTCGGCAAACTCGGCCACCGCCAGCCCTTCGGCGAGCTTCAATGCGGTTTCCATCGAATCCGCGAGCCGCGTCGCCAGATCACCGCGCACGACGATGCGGTCGACGACCACGTCGATGTCATGCTTGTACTTCTTGTCCAGCGCCGGCACGTCGGCGATCTCGTAGAAGACGCCGTCGACCTTGACGCGCTGGAAACCCTTCTTCTGCAGTTCCAGCAGTTCCTTGCGGTACTCGCCCTTGCGGCCGCGCACGATCGGCGCCAGCAGATAGAGGCGCGTGCCTTCGTCCAGCGCCAGCACGCGGTCGACCATCTGGCTGACCGTCTGGCTCTCGATCGGCAGGCCTGTGGCCGGCGAATAGGGAATGCCGACGCGCGCGAACAGCAAGCGCATATAGTCGTAGATCTCGGTGACGGTGCCGACGGTCGAGCGCGGGTTGCGCGAGGTGGTCTTCTGTTCGATGGAGATGGCGGGCGACAGGCCGTCGATCTGGTCGACGTCCGGCTTCTGCATCATCTCCAGGAACTGGCGGGCATAGGCCGACAGGCTCTCGACGTAACGGCGCTGGCCTTCGGCATAGATGGTGTCGAAGGCGAGCGACGACTTGCCGGATCCTGACAGGCCGGTCATGACGATCAGGCTGTCGCGCGGCAGGTCGAGATCGACGTTCTTGAGATTGTGTTCGCGCGCCCCGCGAATGGAAAGGTATTTTTGGTCGGCCATCGCCGGTCGCCGCCTCAGATCTGGAATTTTGCTGGATTGGGCGGGTTCGTCCCGGCCATTCCCTATGTAGGTAATTTCGCCGCCACGTCGAGAGACGCCACAATTCTCGACAAAAGCGTTTAACCGTCTTTCGCGCGGGCGAGCAAGCGCAAAGAACAAAGACCGAACACGCTCCTGACAAAGCGCTGTGGAAACAGCGACTGCCAAAGGCCGTCCTGACCGATCCGCGGGAAGCAGGCGACTTACCTGAACGTAACCTCCAAGCGATCACATTTTTCCGTAACCGGCTATTCAACGGTTGACGTCCCGGACCCGCGGGAGCAGTCTCGAAGGCGTCAACGAAGCCGGCCGTCTTTCGATGGCCTCGTCACCCAGAGGTGGTCTGCGAGACGCCGCAGGCGATAGCGATTTGTGCTTCGAACGACATTGTCGCAACGGACCCAGGAGCGGAGCATGACGCCACCGGACAGTCCATTGAGGCTCCACGCGTTGATGGAGCCGCGGCAGGCATAAGTGCCAGGGTAGCGCGAGCGCCGGCCCGACAAACCGTGACTTGCCGATTCCGTACAATCAGAGACCATAGTCGGATCGTCGGCTGAAAGCCGCGTTGCATCCGAAACAGAACGCCGGCAGTCCACTCCCGGCTAAAGTTGGGTTTCAGATCCATGAAAGCCCCGTCCACCTGCGGAAGCAGTGGCGGGGCTTACATTTTGGGGATCGAGTACCTTTGCGGCATATCGCCGATCAGTGGCTGGGAGGCCTGATGCCGCCGGTTCCCATGTCGATGGTTATGCTGCCGGAAATCCTGACATCGGTGTCGCCGATCTTGAATGCGCCATTATCGCCGGCGGGCTGCGCGTCGTCCGGCTCGGGCTGCGGGGCAGGCTTGGCGATGCGGTAGTCACCGCTGACGCCCGGCAGTTTTTGCGTCGGATTGTCATCCGCAAAAGCGGAGTCGGCCATCAGCGCGCCGACAAGCCCGGCGACGGCAATAGCCAGTTTCTTGAAGGAGCGGTCTCGGATCATCCACAAACTATAGAGTCGCGCCGCAGGCGAGGCCAGACGCGCGGCAATCAATTTGCCGCGCGGTCAGGCAGCTTTCTTGCGCGTATCGTAGACATGGTCGACGAGGCCCCAGGCCTTGGCTTCCTCGGCGGTCATGAAATAGTCGCGGTCGAGCGTGCGCTCGACCTCCTCGTAGCTCCGCCCGCAATGCCTTGCATAGAGTTCCGTCATATGGCGCTTGGTGCGCAGAATGTCTTCCGCGTGGCGCTGGATGTCGGAGGCCTGGCCCTGAAAACCGCCCAGCGGCTGATGCAGCACGATCCTGGTGTTGGGCAGCGCGATGCGCCGGCCGGGTGAGCCGGCCATCAAAAGGAAGGAGCCCATCGAGGCCGCAAAACCCATGCAGACCGTCGACACCGGACAGGAGATGTATTGCATCGTGTCGTAGATGGCGAAGCCGCTGGTCACCACACCGCCCGGCGAGTTGATGTAGATCGATATCTCCTGGTCGGGATGATCGGATTCCAGCGACAAAAGCTGCGCGCAGACCAGCGCCGACACGCCGTCATTGATCTCGCCGTTGATGAAGACGATGCGCTCGCGCAGTAGCCGCGAAAAGATGTCGAAAGCGCGTTCGCCGCGGCTCGACTGCTCGATCACCATCGGCACCAGATTGGCAAGGGCGCTCATTGGCCAAGTCTCCTCGGTTCGTTGATCAAGCCGCGCGCAGCATCATGCAGGGCGCATTGGCGGCGGTCGGGTTCTTGCGCGTGTCGAGCGACAGCTCGCAGCCGGCACCGGCCACGGCGACGACAGGCCGCGCCGCCGGCACGAAGCCGTCATGGACGATGCGAAGATGCGTGCCGCCGGAGATCGTGCGCTCGAGCGTGAAGGTGACGATGCTGTCGAAGGCTGGAAGCTGGTCAGCGTCCTCGCCCGGCCGTTCGCGCCAGGAATAGCGCAGCAGCTTGCTGGGCTCGGCGTCGAGCACTTCGCAGTCGATCGGGGCGTCCGGTCCGGCAAAGGAAAAACGCTTGCCGGTTTCCGGCTTCATGTCGTTCGGCATCATCCAGGCGGCGAGCAGTTCGGGCTCGGTCAGCGCGCGCCAGACTTTTTCCGGCGGATCCGGAAGCTCGCATTCGAAGCTGAGCGGTGCATCGGCCGCTGCTGGGTGTTTCTTTGCCGTCATTGGTCCATTTCCTTCAGAACCGTCTTCAACCTCTCGATCCGCTCCGGCCAGAAGGCGCGATAGCGTTCGATCCAGCCGAGCAGCGGATCGAGCCCTTTCGGCTCGGCGCGGTAATAGGCGTTGCGGCCGGCGCGCCGCTCGGCGACGAGGCCGGCGCCGCGCAGCACGGCAAGGTGCTGAGAGACCGCAGGCTGCGACACGCTCATGCCGGCGCGCAATTCGGACACCGTCATCTCGCCGGCCGCTAACTGCTCATAAACGGCGCGCCGCGTCGGATCGGCCAAGGCCCGGAAAATCTCCGTCTCCATCATGGCAAAAGCATAAGTCGATACTTATTGGTTTGGCAAGCCGCCATTTGATCGCCATATCGAGATATGCAGGCCCGATCGTGCCTTTGCTGACATTCCTTGACAGGACGGACGGTCATGATTAGAACGAAAAGAGAACAAAAACCTTGTGGGAAAAGCCAGCCTTTGCGGGCATGAGCGATCTGCAGGCTGTAAGGTGAGCGACTTAAAATTTGTTTCGGATGAGCGCGGAGAAGTACGATGGCGGGTAGCGTCAACAAGGTCATTCTGGTCGGCAACCTCGGAGCGGATCCCGAAATCCGCCGCCTGAATTCGGGCGACCCGGTCGTCAACTTCCGCATCGCCACGTCGGAAAGCTGGCGCGACAAGAATTCCGGCGAGCGCAAGGAAAAGACCGAGTGGCACAACGTCGTCATCTTCAACGACCAGCTCGCCAAGGTCGCCGAGCAGTATCTGAAGAAGGGCATGAAGGTCTATGTCGAGGGCCAGCTGCAGACGCGCAAATGGCAGGACCAGACCGGCAATGACCGCTACACGACCGAGGTCGTGTTGCAGAAATTCCGCGGCGAGCTGCAGATGCTCGACGCGCGCGGCGAGGGTGGCGGCGGCCAGGTCGGCAATTATTCAGGCGGCGGCAACAGCCGCGGCTCGGATTTCGGCCAGTCCGGTCCGAACGAGGGCTTCAGCCGTGGCGGCGGGGGCGGCTCCAGGGG